>JBBRDA010000182.1:0-1824 GCA_038204335.1 Burkholderiales bacterium | reverse complement strand
CCCCCGGCCTTCGGCCTCCTCCTTGACCTCCGCAGAACACACGGGCAGACCGCTCTACGGGCTTAATCTTTACTTCCCCAAAAACATGAGAACAGGTTTAGCAATGGGTACGGTGCGTCTGCCGCAGCGAAGTCAAGGAGGAGCCCCAAAGGGGCGGGGGACATGAGCGGAGGTAGACGCGCCGTGGCCGTTGCGGGTTAAAACAAGCGCATTCCCACAAGCATATCCACTCGCCCACGCCCACTGAAAGTTGTACCCGCCCAGCCAGCCTGTCACGTCCACCACTTCCCCAATGAAATACAGGCCGGGTTGCTTGGATTCCATGGTTTGGGACGACAGGTCGCGGGTATCGACCCCGCCAGCGGTGACTTCAGCTTTTTTGTAGCCTTCGCTACCGTTCGGGGTGATTTGCCAGTCTGACAGCCGATCCGCCAGCGCAGTCAGTGCTTTGTCCGTTGCGTCGCAAATCGGGCGTTGCAAGGCAGCATCAGTGCTCGCCCAAGCGTCTGCCAGACGGCTGGGCACCACGCTGGCGAGTTCGTTGGCGATCAGTTTTTTGGAGCTGGCTTTGGCTTTCAACAGCGTTTGGCCCAAATTTTGGGTGGGCGCTAGGTTGATGCGCAGGCTGTGGCCTTCGCGCCAAAAGCTGGAAATTTGCAGTACCGCCGGGCCGCTCAGACCTTTGTGGGTAAAAAGCAGGTCTTCGGCAAACACTGTCGCCTTTTTGCGTTGTTTGGGTGAGATGTCTTGTGCGCCCGTTTCAATTTGGACTGGCAGCGCCAAGCCTGAAAGTTGTGCAAAAGGCAGCCAGGCGTCGCCGTCAAAGGTCAGGGGCACTAGGGCGGCTCTGGGTTCGACCATCCGCAGCCCAAACTGCTGGGCAATGCGGTAGCCAAAGTCTGTGGCGCCGATCTTCGGGATCGACAAACCGCCGGTGGCGATCACGACTTGAGGTGATTCAATCAGCCCTCGATCAGTATTAATTTGATAGCTGCTTGCGCCCGTATTGTTTGGGCTAGAGGCCAAAAACGTTACTTTTTTAACGCTACACGGCTGCCAGCGCTCAACCTTGCCTTGTGCGCATTCAGCCAGAAGCAGGTTGACGATGTCTTCCGCCGAACGGTCGCAAAACAACTGACCTTTGTGCTTTTCATGAAACGGCACACCGTGCTTTTGCAGCAAGGCGATGAAGTCTTGCGGCGTGTAGCCCGCCAGCGCCGAACGGCAAAAGTGCGGGTTGTCGCTTAAAAAGTTGGCCGGTGTGACGTCACGGTTGGTGAAATTGCAGCGTCCGCCGCCAGAAATGCGGATTTTTTCAGCCACTTTCTCGCTGTGGTCGATCACCAGCACCTTCAGCCCACGCTGGCCAGCGATGGCGGCGCAAAACAGGCCAGCAGCGCCTGCGCCGATGATGACCGCGTCAAAATGATGGTTCAAATAAGCCTCTAGACCAATGGATTCGGGCGCAAGCAGCTATAAAATATAGAGCGTTTGCGTCGCTATATGAACCCCTATTTTAGAGTCTGCAAGCCGTGCTGGTGTAAGCTAAAACCATGACCGAACCGCTGAGCCCTGCCGACATCTCCCGCATCATCGAAATGGCGTGGGAAGACCGAACCACGTTTGAGGCGATTGAGCTTCAGTTTGGGCTGAATGAATCGGCAGTGATTGCCCTGATGCGCAGCGAGATGAAGGCGTCGTCTTTCCGGATGTGGCGCAAACGCATGAAAGGCCGGGTGACCAAGCATGCGGAGCTGCGGCCAGTTGAGATGAACGATGGTGGGCCGCATATTGCCCGCCACAGAATTCCCCAGCACTAGCAGG
>JBBRDA010000181.1:0-2171 GCA_038204335.1 Burkholderiales bacterium | reverse complement strand
GCCTCTCTCAAAGCCATGTACGCCCGCGGCAGAACTCTTTTTGACCATCGCCAGCTGGCCCAGGACGCGCTGGGGTTTCGTTTGCCGACCGAGCATCAGAACCGCGCCTTTGTGCAGGTCCTGCGTGACGAAGCCGCCCGCTTGCCAGACAAAAAACAATTGGGGTCAGACTCCAATTAAATGCATAATTCAAGGCGAGAAGCAGCAAGAAAACTGCTAATAATTCAATAGCTGCTCGCGCCCGTAAACAGGACGTTTCGGCTACTTTCAGCAGTGAAAAACGAGTCAAAAAAGAACAACTAACGGTGGCAAGTCGAGCACTACGACAAATGCCCCACTAACCTCCAGCCACGGCAAGACCTTGGCCAATTGAGTTGCTAGGCGGGCTTTACCACGTCACTGCTCGCGGGGACAGGCGTGAGGTGACTTTTCTGGCTGATGCGGCGAAAACAGCGCGGCTAGTATTCAATTAAAGGCCGTTTTCCCCTATAAAAACAGCCTCCAGGCCAACAATTACGGGCGCAAGCAGCTATAAAAAAAGTAGCTATTCACCAAGTTTCTACCGCGCCCGCTGACATTCACGCGCGAACCCGCTGACTGCTAGCCCCGTCAGTCGTCAGTCATTTCTTACGTTTTGTATCCGTGTTGCCCCACCCCCGGCAAGGCTGACCGCCTGTGGCGGGTGACAGAGTGCGGCGTGGTAATGGGTTCAAGGCTTCAGACAATCCGCTTTTTTATAAAGCGTGTTGGGTGTGTAAAGCCCCTTGAATTTAACATTTACAGGAGATTTTTATGACCTATCCCTCACGCTTGGTAATGGCAGCTACTTCGGCTGTTGCGCTGGCCACCCTCATGGCCTGTGCGCCCATGGCCCCTACGCCGGTTTCAACTTATCCAACGTCGCAAACCTCCCCAACTTACCCCAGCAACCAAGGCGCTTATGTTGAATACGGCCGCGTGAACAACGTTGAAATCATCAGAGCCCAGCAGCCAAGCGCTGGCCCTGGTATTGGTGCTGTGATTGGTGGTGTTGCCGGTGCGGTTGTGGGCAACCAGATCGGCTCAGGCGGTGGACGGACTGCTGCCACAGTGATCGGCGCCGTAGGCGGCGCGGTAGCTGGTAACGCAATTGAACGAAGCCGCACAGCCAACGCTGCTGCCGGTGAAAGCTACCGTGTGTCGGTACAGCTTGACAATGGCTCCATGCGCGCCTACGACATGACGTCTTACGGCGAGCTGCGCATTGGCGACCGGGTGCGGGTTGAAAACGGTCAGGTTTACCGCGTGATGTAAAGCGACGCTTGGCCTGGCAGCTGGCGCTTGGTGCGTCAGTGCAAGGTGGAGCCGCTGGCGTTTAGCGGCTCCAGCCTGATAAAGCCAGTGCCCAGCGTGCCTTGGCCAATTTCAGCTTCGCTGGCTTCGCGCACTGACTCAACTTTCAAGTTCAGGCGCAGTGCAATACCGGCCAGCGGGTGGTTGCCATCCAGCACCACATGCTCGGGGTAGATTTCGGTCACGGTGTAGATTTTGTCTTTGGGTGTGTCGGGGCTGGCGCCTAGGGGCAGGCTGGCGCCGTCAAAGGTCATGCCTTCTTCAAGCTCGGCGGGGAACACGGCACGCTGCTCCAAAAACACCAGAGTTTCGTCATAGTCGCCAAAGGCTTGCTCGGGCTCTAGCTGAAAAGCCAGCGCTTCGCCGGCCTCATGGCCCTGCAGGTGCTCTTCAATTTTTGCCAGCAAATCTTGGCCACCCAGCAAGAACTCAATCGGCTCGTCCAGCTCGTCCAGCACCTCGCCCAGCGTGTCTTTTAGCGTCCAGGTGAGGGCAACGACGCATTGTTCAGTGATTTTCATCAGACAATTGTCCCATGGATATACACAAACCCCTGGCTTTGCTGGCAGGCCTGAGCCCTGAACAATTCATGCGCCGCCACTGGCAGAAAAAGCCCTTGCTGGTGCGCGGGGCGATACCCGATTTCAAGCCTTTGCTCAGCCGCGCAGAGCTGTTCAAGCTGGCTTCAAATGACGAGGTCGAGTCACGGCTGATTGTTAAAAACAGCCTAGGCTGGCGCTTGCAAAGCGGGCCATTTTCGTCGCGTGCGCCTCGCACCTTGCCGCCGCTCAAGCAGCCGGGCTGGACGCTGCTGGTGCAGGGCGTTGATGGGCATGATC
>JBBRDA010000180.1:0-2240 GCA_038204335.1 Burkholderiales bacterium | reverse complement strand
GGGCAGCTCTGGCGGTGGGTATGACACGAGCCGTGCCAGCGGCTTCCAGCTCTTCAAGCATTGCGGTGGCGATGGCTTCAATCTCGGGCACGACGATATCGGGCTTTTCTTTTTCAATCAGCGCTTTGAGCTGCCCGGGGTCGCTCATGGCGATGGTGCGCGCATGGTGCGCCACTTGATGGCCGGGTGCATTGTCGTAGCGGTCAACCGCAATCGTTTCCACCCCCAGGCGCTGTAAGGCAATCAACACCTCTTTGCCAAGCTCACCGGAGCCGAGGAGCATGACTTTGGTGGCGTTGGCGGACAGGGGCGTACCGATGGTGGTCATATGAATTTTTTGATTTATTGGTAAAAATCAGGCAGCGAGTGCAAAGCGCTCGTCGTTGTAAGTCACTATGCCCTTGAGTTCTTTGGCCAACGCGTCTTTTGCTATGGCTGTGTCGTAATCGGTTTGCAAGCCAATCCAGAAGCCGTCGCTCAAACCAAAGAAACGTGACAGGCGCAAAGCGGTGTCTACCGTTACAGCGCGCTTGCCTGCCAGGATGGCAGCAATTCGGGTTAGCGGAACGTGGATTTCCTTCGCCAGGCGATAGGGCGTGATATTCATGGGCTTCAGAAATTCCTCCGCCAGAATTTCACCAGGATGAGGGTATGGGATTTGACGTTTCATATGTGCTCCTAATCATGTCAGTGGTAATCAACTATTTCAACTTGCTTAACGCCGCTTTCAGTCCATTCAAAGCAAAGTCGCCATTGATCATTGATACGAATGCTATGCTGACCTTTTCGATCTTTCTTCAGGGGTTCAAGTTTGTTTTGGGGCGGAGTTCTCAAGTCATTCAAATCGCCTGCCCGATTGAGCATGGCCAACTTACGCAACGCCACAGTTTCAATATTGACCCAGCGCTTGACCCGGACGCCATCAAACAGCTTTTGGGTTTCACGACACTTAAAGCTGATGATCATGTACGTATGGTAACGTCACGCATTAGCAACGTCAAGCGTCACCTATAGATAACGATAATATTTTCATGATCCAGCCCATTTTTAGCATTCAAGGCTTGACTAAAAAATACGGCGCCACCACCGTCGTCAACGACCTATCATTTGACATTCAGTCCGGTGAATGCCTGGGGGTGATTGGGCCCAATGGCGCGGGCAAAACCACCACCATTCGCATGTGCCTAGGTTTAGTGGCACCGGACGCCGGCAGTGTGGCGTTTCATCAGCCAGGACAAGACACGCTGCACATGCCGGACGACGCCCTGGCTATCAAAGACAAACTTGGCATCGTCAGTCAGTTTGACAGCCTCGACCCGGACTTCACCTGCGCTGAAAACCTGTTGGTGTTTGGTCGCTACTTTGGCTTAACGGACGCGCTGATCAAAGAGCGCATCCCCAAACTGCTGGAGTTTGCGGCATTGACCAGCAAGGCCGACTCAAAACTCAGCGAGCTATCGGGCGGTATGAAACGCCGTTTGTCGTTGGCGCGTGCGTTGGTCAATGACCCGCAACTGCTGCTGCTCGATGAACCCACCACCGGGCTGGACCCGCAAGCCCGACATTTGATGTGGGAGCGGCTGCAGCGCTTGGTGCAGCAAGGCAAATCCATTTTGCTGACCACCCACTTCATGGACGAAGCCGAGCGGCTGTGCAACCGCCTGCTGGTGTTGGACCACGGCAAGAAAATGACAGAAGGCTCGCCGCGCCAGTTGATTGCAGACAACCTAGAGCCTGATGTCGTAGAGGTGTACGGCACGGGCGCGCTGGCGCTGGTTGACTCGCCCCTTAAGGCACTGGCGGCGCGGGTGGAGGTCAGTGGTGAAACGGTGTTTTTTTATACGCAGGATTCCAAGCGCTTGCTTGAAGCGCTGACCGGATACCCGCTACTGCGCACCCTGCATCGCCCGGCCAACCTGGAAGACCTGTTTTTAAAACTCACAGGCCGGCAGATCAGGGAGGATGCATGATGACCTCCAAAATGACCTCTATTTGGGCAGTACCCCGCCTCAGCCTGCGCTGGGTGCCGGTGTTTCGCCGCAACTTTCTGGTCTGGCGCAAACTAGCCATCCCCAGCCTGGTCGGCAATATTGCCGAGCCCCTCATCACCCTCGTGGCTTTTGGCTACGGGCTGGGCATGTTGATCGGCACGGTCAATTTAGGCGGTACAGCCGTGCCCTACCTGCTGTTCTTGGCCAGTGGCTCAATTTGCGCCAGCGCCATGCAGGCTGCGTCGTTTG
>JBBRDA010000179.1:0-2307 GCA_038204335.1 Burkholderiales bacterium | reverse complement strand
GCACCCAGCAGATGGAACGGGTTGAAAGCCTGACGGGTGCGCAGCGTTCGACCTTCCGGCATAACGACAAGGTCGTGACCTTCATGCCCGAACAAAAAGTTGTTCGCACTGAAAAGCGTGACACGCCTAGCAATTTTCCCCAAGTGGTGCAATCTGCGGATAACCAGATTGCCGAGTTTTACAAACTCAAGATTGAAGGTGTAGAGCGGATTGCGGGCCTGGAATCGGATGTCGTGCTGTTGGTTCCCAAAGACAGCATGCGCTTTGGCTATCGCGTCTGGACGGAGCAGAAAAAAGGCTTAGTGGTGAAGTTGCAAACACTGGATCTGGACGGCCGGGTGCTGGAGCAGGCGGCTTTTTCTGAGTTACAGCTCGACGCACCCGTCAAGATGGACAAGTTGCTGCAAATGATGGGCAAGGTAGATGGCTATCGTGTCGAGGAGTCTGCACTGGTCAAGACCACTGCCAGCGCAGAAGGCTGGCGGCTTGTGACTCCGGTGGCTGGCTTCAAACCCATGAGTTGCTACAAACGCCCGGCATCTGGCGGCGCGCTTGCAGATGATCCCATGCAATGGGTTTTTTCTGATGGTTTGGCATCGGTATCACTTTTTGTCGAGCCGTTTGACCGCCAAAGGCACATGAAGGAATCTGCCATGTCCATAGGCGCAACCCACACCATCACGCGCCAGTTGGGCAGCTACTGGCTAACGGCCATGGGCGAGGTGCCGATGAGTACGCTTAAACAATTTGCCAGCGCGCTAGAGCGGAAAAAGTAAATTTTGTAGTTAACACGAGGTCAATAATGTTTGTATTCATGAAAAAGCCATGGGGTTCTCTTGCAGTTACCGGCCTGTTTGCATTGTTCGCCGCGACTGCCTTGCTGCCTGCAACGCCGGCTTCAGCACAAAGCCGCGCTCTGCCCGACTTTACTGACCTGGTAGAACTGGTCAGCCCGTCGGTGGTGAATATTCGCACGTCTGAAAAACTCAAGGCCGCCGCTGCCGGCGGTGGTGTTGATGAGCAAATGCTGGAGTTCTTCCGGCGCTTTGGCATACCGGTGCCGCCTAATCTTCCGCGTGGCCCGCGTTCCGATCGAGCGCCTGCCCCGCAGGAAGACGCGCAGCCGCGCGGAGTCGGTTCAGGTTTCATCCTGACCTCAGATGGTCTCATCATGACCAATGCGCATGTGGTGGAGGGCGCCGACGAAGTCATCGTTACCCTGACCGATAACCGCGAGTACAAGGCCAAGATTATTGGAGCCGACAAGCGCACCGACGTGGCGGTGGTAAAAATCGAAGCGACGGGTCTGCCTGCAGTCAAGATTGGTGACGTCAGCCGCCTGAAGGTAGGTGAGTGGGTCATGGCTATTGGCTCGCCCTTCGGTCTCGAAAATACCGTCACGGCCGGTATTGTCAGCGCCAAACAGCGCGATACCGGTGACTACCTTCCGTTCATTCAAACCGATGTAGCCATCAATCCGGGCAATTCTGGCGGCCCGCTGATCAACATGCGCGGTGAAGTAGTAGGTATCAACAGCCAGATTTATTCACGCTCAGGCGGCTTTCAGGGCATCTCGTTTGCCATTCCGATCGATGAAGCGACGAGGGTGTCAGACCAGTTGCGAACTACGGGCAAAGTCACGCGCGGTCGCATTGGTGTGCAGATTGACCAGGTCAGCAAGGAAGTGGCCGAGTCGATCGGTTTGGGCAAGGCGCAGGGCGCTCTGGTTCGCGGCGTCGAGGCTGGCGCTCCAGCCGACAAGGCCGGTATTGAGGCTGGCGACATCATCACCAAATTCGATGGCAAGCAAATTGAAAAATCCACCGATCTGCCGCGCCTTGTCGGTAACGTGAAGCCGGGTACCAAATCCGTGGTGACGGTGTTTCGGCGCGGTACGACAAAAGATTTTTCAGTCGTGGTCGCTGAAGTTGAAGCTGAAAAGCCCGTTCGCAAAGCATCTGGCCCTGAGCCTAAACCGCCTGTTGCAGGTCCCGCTCAGGTGCTGGGACTGGCCGTCAGCGAGATCACGGATGCACAAAAGAAAGAGCTCAAAATCAAGGGCGGCGTCAAAGTTGATACTGCTGAAGGTGCAGCCGCCAGAGCTGGCCTGCGCGAAGGGGACGTGATCATTGCGATTGCCAACACTGAAATTACAAGCGTCAAAGAGTTTGATGCTGCGCTGGCCAAACTCGACAAAAGCAAAGCTGCCAATGTTTTGCTCAGGCGCGGCGAGCTGGCTCAATATGTGTTGATCCGACCGGCTCGCTGATCGCCTTGAGCCGCTTACGGCTTCGTCCGTGGCCGATT
>JBBRDA010000178.1:0-2489 GCA_038204335.1 Burkholderiales bacterium | reverse complement strand
TGCCCGATCTTTAACGCCTTTCGCAAAGGCCTGCCCTGCCGCATTGACACAGAGTATTTTTGGCGCCACAACGGCACGTCATTTGCGGTGGAGTACTCGTCCTACCCCATCATGAAGGGTGACGTGGTGCAGGGTGCAGTGGTCACGTTTGTCGATATTTCAGCCCGCCGCCAAGCAGAAGATGCACTGAAACAAGCCCATGCTGTACTTGAGCAGCGCGTCAGTGAGCGCACACATGAACTGCAAGAAGCGTTGAGCCAATTGCGAGAACTGTCGGCCTACACCCACAGCGTGCGTGAAGACGAACGGACCCGCATCGCACGCGAAGTGCATGACGAGTTAGGCAGCTTGCTGGTGGCCTTAAAAATGGATGTCGGTTGGCTAGACAAAAGACTCAGCGAGCAGCAGCAGCGGGGTGTCGATGCGGCACAAACCATGCGGGACACCATGCGCAGCAAGTGCCAAAACATGAGCCGGCAGATTGAAACCGCGGTTGACAACGTCGGCCGCATCATCACCGACCTGCGGCCCAGCATTCTTGACCACCAAGGCCTGTGGGCGGCGCTCGACTGGCAGGCCCACGAGTTTGTACAGTCGGCAGAGCTACAACTCGACTGGCAAATGGATGTGGCGCAGGCAGCACCGGTTAACGAGCAAGCGGCGATTGGCATCTTTCGCATCTTTCAGGAAATGCTGAGCAACGTGGGGCGCCATGCGCAGGCCAGCCAGGTTGCCGTCACGATTGCCGCCAACCTTGAGGCCATCGACATCACGGTTCAAGACAACGGCTGCGGCGCTGATCCGTCGGCCTTTGAAGCAGCTGACGCCTATGGCGTGATGGGCATGCGGGAACGCGCCAGGCACCTGGGCGGCAGCATCGCCATCGCAAGTCAAAAAGGCATCGGGTCCAGATTTCATCTGCGCATAGCGCTCCTTAAACTGTAGCGAATCGTGGAAACTTCAAGAATCTTGATTGGTGACGACCACCGCATTGTGCGCGAGGGTATCAAGCAGGTCTTGGCCGACGCGCCAGACATTGAAGTGGTGGCCGAGGCAGACACCGGCCCAGAGATTTTGAGCCAAGTTGAGCTGCTGCAAGGTCAAAACGGATTGCACGCCGTGCTGCTCGACATAGCCCTGCCTGGCCGTGACGGCATGGACGTCTTGCAAGCCCTGAAAAAGCGCTGGCCCCAATTGCCCGTGCTGATGCTGAGCACCTACCCTGAAAAGCAATACGCGGTGCGCTGCATCAAGCTGGGCGCGTCCGGTTACCTGAACAAAAGCGCCAACCCAGACGACATGATTGCCGCCGTGCGCAAAGTCGCCAGCGGCGGCATGTATGTCAGCAGTTCGACGGCCGAGGCGCTGGCCAGCGCAGTAGCACCTACCACCGGCAAGCAGGGGTTGAATGCGCTATCGCACCGTGAATACCAGGTGTACCGACTGTTAACGGCGGGCAAGTCGGTGAGCGAAATTGGTGCGCAGCTGGCGCTGGCGGGCAACACGGTCAGCACCTACCGCGCCCGCATCCTGGAAAAAACCGGCACCCGCAACGATGTGGAGCTCGCGCTGTACGCCCAACAGCATACGAAACCGGGCGAATAAAGGCTTTTTGTAGGGCTGGCACTACAAAGCATTGAAAGCTGTGCCGTGATCTTGCACGGAAATCATCAAAGGGGCAGATCAGGCTTAAGCCTTGCTAAGTGACTCGTATCTTTTTTTAAAGGGTATGCCATGTCCAACCAGTTTGATGCTTTTGATGCCGACCGACCCCTGATGCTGCGCTGCGCTTGTGGCCAGGACCACGCACCGGGCGAACATGCGGCCGTGCAAACCGAACAATCCTTGTCGCAAAACTTCATGGAAGCGACCATGGTCAAAGCGCTGTTCCCGGTCGACAGCGTGCGGCGCGGCTTTCTCAAAGCCGTGGGAGCCAACACGGCGCGCGCGGCCATTGCCTCACTTTTTCCGCTGGGTGCACTGGAAGCGATGGCACAAGACAAAGGCCCGCTCGAAAAGAAAGACCTCAAACTCGGCTTTATTGCAATCACCTGTGCAACGCCGCTCATCATGGCTGACCCACTGGGCTTTTATAAAAAAGAAGGCCTGAATGTCCAGTTGAACAAGACTGCGGGCTGGGCTCTGATACGCGACAAGATGATCAACAAAGAGCATGATGCGTCCCATTTTTTGGCGCCCATGCCGCTGGCCATGACGATGGGCTTGGGTTCTACCCAAGTCAACATGAACGTTGCCAGCATCCAAAACACCAACGGCCAGGCGATCACCCTGCATGTCAAACACAAAAACAACCGCGACCCGAAAAATTGGAAAGGCTTCAAGTTTGCCGTCCCGTTCGAATACAGCATGCACAACTTTTTGCTGCGCTATTACTTGGCTGAAGCAGGCATCAACCCGGACACAGACATCCAGATCCGCGTGGTGCCTCCACCAGAAATGGTGGCCAATTTGCGTGCTGGCAATATTGA
>JBBRDA010000177.1:0-2837 GCA_038204335.1 Burkholderiales bacterium | reverse complement strand
GTGCCCGGCCAGCAATCACGGGGAGATGTCATGGGTCTGATTCAAGCAGCGGTGGGTTCTATCGGCGGTGCGCTGGCCGACCAGTGGAAAGATTTTTACACCGTACCCAGTGGTTTGCCGGCAACGGCGGCGCTGTTTGCGGCAGTGCCAAGTGGCACCAATGCCGGGCGCGGCTCCAACACCAAGGGTTCGTCAAACATCATCACCAATGGCTCGAAAATCGTTGTGCCTGAAGGCTACGGCCTGCTGCTGTTCCAGGAGGGCGGCATCACTGGCTTTGTCGCCGAGGCGGGCGCGTACGAGTGGCGATCCGACGACCTGAATTCAAAGTCGATCTTCTCGGGCGATGGGCTGGTTGATTCCCTTGTCAAGCAAAGCTGGGAGCGTTTCAAGTTCGGCGGCCAACCGGGCTCGCAACAAGCGGCGTTCTTTGTGTCGCTCAAAGAATTGCCCAATAACCGTTTTGGTACGCAGTCTGAAATCTATTGGGACGACGGCTTTTTAAACACGCAGGTCGGTGCGGTGACGCGCGGCTCTTACACCTTGAAAATTGTCGACCCGATTTTGTTTGTAAAAAACTTTGTGCCAGCCACGTATTTACAGGCTGGCCAGGTTTTTGACTTTACCGACATGGACAACGCCGCCGCCAGCCAGCTCTTTAATGAAGTTGTGGGCTCTCTCGCACCAGCGTTTAGCCTGTATACCAATGACCTGAGCCGAGGCAACCGCATCACCAAGCTGCAGCAAGATTCGATTGGATTTGCCAAGAGCCTGTCAGACGCGGTAGAAAACGCCTACCAATGGAAATCCGATCGCGGCTTGGCGATTGTCAAAACTGCTATCGTCTCGATTGAATACGACGCCAACACGCGGGAGCTCCTCAAAACCGTGCAGCGCGCCGACGCACTTGCAGGAAGCCGAGGCAATTCAAACTTGCAGGCCAGCGTGGCTGCTGGCATTCAGTCGGCAGGCGAAACCGGCGGGGCAGCGGGCATCATGGGCGTGGGCATGGTCGCAGGCATGGCTGGCGGCATCGGCAGCTTGCAGCAACCGGTGGCTCCCGCAGCAGCGGCCGCGCCAGCCGCAGACGACCCCATCGCCAAACTCAAGAAGGCCAAAGAGATGCTTGACCTCGGGCTGATCACGCAGGCTGACTACGACGCGGTCAAAGCCAAAGCATTGGGTCTGTAAGCCGCGAGGCCAGCAACAGCCATGTCGAACGCCGACAAAAACGCAGATTTCCCGATCGACCCGGCCACACTGCCTAAACCGATCCGCGACGAGTTGCTGGCGCCTGACCCGGTTGCCATCCATACGTCTGCCGACGAGCTCAAAGACGGCCTTAACCGCTGCCCAAAATGTGGCTCGACCGACATCCGCCACAAGCCGGGCAGCGACTTGCTGGTCTGCCTGTATTGCCGCAACCAATGGCACGGCGCGTGGGTTGAAGAAGAATTTGGGCTGGGCGAGGGCATTGACCAGCTCAGAGGCACAGTCATAGCGTCTGGTGCGCAAAACATCGCACTAGAAGCCGCCAGCCTGATGAGCTTTAAGTGCACCGGCTGCGGGGCCGAGGTGGTCGTCAATACCGAAAGCGCCATGACGGCGCGCTGCCACTGGTGCCGCCATGTCTTTGGCATCAATGAACAAGTGGCCAATGGCGCGGTGCCTGACGCGGTGTTGCCCTTTCACATCAAGAAAGACGACGCTGTTGCGCGCATCAGCCAGTTTGTGGGTAAGCGGCGCATGTTTGCGCTCAAGGCCTTCAAAGAGCAGTTCACCCCGGAGAACGTCATCAGCGTTTACTTGCCTTACATGATTGTTGACGGCAACACCAGCGTCGATGTGGCGGGCAAAGCAGAAATTGAGACCCGTAGATACACGCAAGGTAGCGACAAAAACAAGACCACCTATTACGACGCCGATGTATACCAAGTCGAGAGGCATGTCGACTTTACGGTGGACGACCTGCCGCTGGAGTCATCCAGCAGTCGCGGCAACCTGGACACGGGGGCTAATACCAACAACATCATCAACACCATCTTGCCGTTTGACACCAAAAACGCCGTGAAATGGAATGCGTCCTATCTGGTCGGTGTGACGTCAGAAAAGCGCAACCAAGACGTCGAGCATCTGCGCCCGCGCCTGGAAGACCAGCTGCTGTCCATCGCCAGAGCCCAGGTTGCAGCATCGGTGAGCCGCTACGACCGTGGCGTGCGCTGGGAGCAAGAGCGCCTAAGCGTACACGGCACGCGCTGGGTGGCGATGTACCTGCCGGTTTGGATTTATTCATACCATCAGCCTGGCGGCAATGGCGGCATGCTGCACTACATCGCCGTGAACGGCCGAACCGGCGAGACCATGGGCAGCGTGCCAGTGCAGCACTGGAAGCTGCTGTTGGCTGCACTGACGGTTGGCACTTTTCTTGAAGCCATTGCCATCTGGATACTGGTGAGAGCGGCATGAACGACGACGGCAGTCTGTGGCTGCTACTAGCGGGCCCGGCTGGCGCCACTGCGCTGTATTGGCTGCTGTACCGCTATTACCGCAATACCGACAAATCGCATGCTTTTGAGCGCGAAACCGCCGTCAAAGCCCAACCTGTAAGCGGCACAGACGAAAAAGTCGATGAGGTGAGGGGCACGCGCAAGACACGCATCCCTGACGACAACGTGCGTGAGCATCGCAAGCGGGTGGCGCGTGTTAAGGGTGACCGAGATGCGGGCTAATTAGAGCAGGGCGGTGCGGGGCACTGAGAAAGGAGTGATCGCCGCTGCCAAGATATCAGCTATCTGAATGGATAACTGCAAACTGGTATGAATGCTTGCGCCCTGATA
>JBBRDA010000176.1:0-3055 GCA_038204335.1 Burkholderiales bacterium | reverse complement strand
CGCATTTTCAAGTTGAAGAAGCGCCAAGGTTTGACCCACCTGAGAATCAGCCGCTTGACCGGACAACGCCGCGCGAAGCCTGTCGGCATAGACATGAGCGGTTTTGAAGTCGCGCGACTTCAGCGCCGCGAGCACCCCCGCATACAGCGCGCCGACCGAGCGCGCATCCAAGGCAGCACCCGAACTGGCCGCAATACGCTGCGCTTCAGCTGTCATGGACCTCAGAATGTCCACGCCCGGATCCCCCAGCACACGCGCCCGGGCCGACATCATGGCATGCTGCAAAGCCAATTGCTCGGCGGTTTCAGCGCCTGGTTTGACCGAAGATGCCTCGGTCGGCGCCGCCAACTGCTGACGCGCCTGCGCATCACCGATACGTTCAGTGCTCAGGGGGTGGGTTCGCAAATAGGCAAAACCGCCACTGTCATTGAGGCGCGCTGATTGCTGCAGTTTTTCAAACATGCCGACCACGCCGCGTGGGTCAAAGCCGGCATCCAGCATCACGCCCGTACCCACCCGGTCAGCCTCTCGCTCCATATCACGAGAAAAGTTGAGCTGCGTCTGCGCAGCCACGGCTTGGCCACCCGCAATCACCGCGTTGGCTGCCTGCGGATTTTTGCTGGCTGCCAGCAGGCCCAAAATCATCGTGCCAATCATCCACGGCGCTTGGCGGGCCTGCTGTGAGATCAAGCGTGAAATATGCCGCTGCGATACATGGCTCAGCTCATGACCCAGTACAGCCGCCAGTTCGTCACGGTTGCTGACCACGCCAATCAGCCCCAAATGGACTCCCAGGTAACCACCGGGCAACGCAAACGCATTGACGCTGCGGTCACGAATCAAAAATACGTCCCAGGCAAAGCGCTCATCCAGCTCGCCTGAAATGTCACCCCGCGCCCGCGCGGCCGCCATCAACGGCTGCCAGATGCCCTGCACATAGTCAAACAACACCGGGTCGTCCATGTAGTCCGGATCCCGGTAAATGCCGGCTGCAATTCGGTCCCCAATCCGGCGTTCTTCAGCGGCGGCCAGCTCGGAGCTGTCGCCCAGAGAAGGCAATGCGCTAGACGGCCGCGGCGTGAGCTGCGCATGAAGCGCTGCTGGGCTGGCAACGACCAGCAGGGCAGCCAGCGCGATGGATTTAAAACGAATCAAGGGGTACAAAAGCAAGCACCTCGGCTGTTCTGAGGTCAACTAAAACGGTCCAAAAACTCTTCCTGCCCACCATGGGGATGTAGCCGACGCCAATCGGCGCATGGCCGGCTTCCTGCAAAGCGCTGTCAATTTCTTTTTTGTTGGCGGGGAAACGGGCTTTCAGTTCAGCCAGAGGCATGGCTCGCGTCAAGATTCGAAATTTGGCATCGCCGTAAGGCTGCCACAGATCCGGTCTAGCGCCAATGGCCAAGCCCTGAACAGCCGCCATGGTGACTTCAAAACTCTCATCGTTGCTTTTGAAGTCGCGGACAGACAATAAGGTTGGTCCGGTCAGAGGCAGCTGCTGCAAGCCCTTCGGCGCGCGCCCTAACAACTCCGACGGCACGTCAATCGCGTGCACCACCCTGAAACGGTCAATTTCAAACACCAGATGCACCGGCCGGGCAACGGCGACAGTCCACAGACCATAAACCAGCGCAGCCAGCTGGAGCACGGCGATCAGGCCGAGATCTAAACGCAATGCTTTTCGGGTCTTGGTGGCCTTGAAAACCGCAAACGTCATCAATGGCCCCATGATGACATCTACTGCCACCACGATCAAAAACAATTCGCGCCCACCCGAAATTTCCCGATACGGGTAAGGGTACCAAACGAGGAAAACCACTAGCGCTGCCAGTATGGCAACAGCCAAACTTATCGCTAAATGAATTCCAGCGGCCTTCAACCGGTCAGCGAGGGGGCTATTTAAAAAGTCAGATTTGCTGGTCATGGTCTTATGATGAGGGATGCCTGTAAAGGTTCTGTAACTTAATGATGCCAAATTCAATGAGCCTTGCGAACAACCTCACTCATTTTGACGCGCAGGGCCAAGCCCATATGGTCGATGTCGCTGCCAAAGCCGCGACCCACCGCATGGCCATTGCTCAGGGGCGTATTGTCATGAATCCAGCAACGCGGGCCATTATTTTGGCAGGCAATGCAAAAAAAGGCGACGTACTGGGCATCGCCCGCGTTGCCGGCATCATGGCTGCAAAAAAGACCAGTGACTTGATTCCCTTGTGCCACCCGCTGGCACTGACCCGCGTGGCCATTGATTTCACCCCCGACGAGGGCAGCGCCGCCATCGCTTGCCGTGCCAGCGTTGAAACGGTCGGCCCAACCGGCGTGGAAATGGAAGCCTTGACAGCCGTACAAATTGCGTTGGCGACGATCTACGACATGTGCAAGGCCGTAGACCGGGGCATGACGATCACCGATGTCAAGGTTCTCGAAAAACACGGCGGTAAATCGGGCAGTTTTGTCAATTCTTCGGTGAGTTGATCAACGGCTTGGTTTGGGCTTTTGCCCACAGCAGATGCTCTTCAGGAAAAGCGGCCCGAAAGCGTGCCAAATACGCCAATGCTTCATCATCTTTGCCCAGCATGACCGCGCTTTCAATTAGTTTTTCAATCACCCTTGGCTCGGGCGAATAATGAAGGAGATCCTTTGCGGTGCCGAACGTCCACTCGGCGTTGGTCGGCGTGAGCGGTGTCGTCAGAAGCTCCGCAAACTGAACCTGGTCGGCAAACACCCACGAGTCGCGAATCTTGTCCAGGGTATCGGTGCGGTACGCCTTCGCGCGCGACTCAGGCGGCAGGTAAATTTGACTGATACGGTGGTAGTCCCATGCTGCATAGCCCGCAAACGCTATTAAAATAAGAGCTGCTTGCGCCCGTAGAATATGGGCCAGAGACCGATGAGATACCTTTTTTGAGATGTTTTTAGGCTCTAAAGGCTGTTTTTGACGCCAAAGCAGCAATACACACAGGCCCATCGCCATTTGAAACGGCCCGTACCACAGCGGGTATTCAAGCAGGCTGTGCAGCAAGATGATGGCCAGCACGCTCCAGGCCAGTTGCCG
>JBBRDA010000175.1:0-3123 GCA_038204335.1 Burkholderiales bacterium | reverse complement strand
TAGACCATGATGCCGTAGGTCTCTTCCAGCATCGGTTTGACACGCGGATCCGGGTACTCAGGCACTTCCTTGCCCTGCTTGCGAGCGATGTAATTCGGAATCAGCTCCATCGGGCCAGGCCGGTAGAGCGCGTTCATCGCGATCAAGTCTTCCAGCCGGTCGGGTTTGGCGTCTTTTAGCAAACGCTGCATGCCAGAACTTTCAAACTGGAACACGGCCTCGGTTTGGCCGTCGGCAAACAACTTGTAAACCCGCGCGTCGTCCAGCGGCAGGTTCTCAAACGCAAAGTCTTTTTGCGACGGATGGCGCGCCACGATAAAGTCTTTGGCAATCTCAAGAATCGTCAGGGTGGCCAAACCCAAAAAGTCAAACTTGACCAGACCAATCGCCTCCACATCGTTTTTGTCAAACTGGCTGACGGCCGACGTGCTACCGGGCTGCAAATACAGCGGGCAAAAATCGGTCAGCTTGCCCGGCGCAATCAGCACGCCGCCGGCATGCATGCCAACATTGCGCGTCAGGCCTTCGAGCTTGCGGGCCAGCTCCAAAAGGGTATGAACGTCTTCTTCCTTGCGTTCGCGCTCTGCAAGAAGTGGCTCGGCCTCTAGCGCGTAGACCATTTTGTCGCCTTTGCTGCGCTCGGCGGGCAGCAATTGCAGGGTGACGGCCTGGCCAGGCTTGTTCGGTATCAGCTTGGAAATGCTGTCGCAAAACCCGTAAGGAAAATCGAGCACGCGGCCCACATCACGAATGGCAGCACGCGCAGCCATGGTGCCGAAGGTAACGATTTGGCTGACTGCGTCATGCCCATATTTATCTTTCACATAGTCAATCACGCGGTCGCGGTTGGTTTGGCAAAAGTCAATGTCAAAGTCGGGCATCGAGACGCGTTCAGGGTTCAAGAAGCGCTCAAACAGCAGGTTGTAGCGCAGCGGATCCAGATCAGTGATCTTTAGCGAATACGCCACCAGCGAGCCTGCGCCTGAGCCTCGACCCGGCCCGACCGGGCACCCGTTGTTTTTTGCCCAGTTGATGAAATCACCGACGATCAAAAAGTAACCCGGGAAACCCATACCCAAGATAGTTTTGATTTCAAACTCCAGCCGCTCCACATAGGTGGACCGCTTTTTGTCACGCTCCAGGGCGTTGGGGTACAGGTGCGCCAGGCGCTCTTCTAGCCCTTCGAACGATGCCTGGCGAAAGTAGTCATCTGCGGCCATGCGCACGCCGTTCACCTCAGGCGTAGGGTAATCAGGCAACATCGGCTTGCCCAACTCAAGTTTCAAATTACAGCGCTTGGCTATCTCCAGTGTGTTGGCAATGGCCGAAGGGATATCGGCAAACAGCGCCTCCATTTGCGCGGCAGATTTGAAATACTGCTCGCGCGTGAACTTGCGGACGCGCCTAGCGTTGCCGAGTATTTCACCCTCAGAAATGCACACCCGTGCCTCATGCGCCTCGTAGTCGTCATAGGTCAGGAACTGAACCGGGTGAGTTGCCACCACGGGCAGCTTCAAACGCGCGGCCAGTTGCACTGCAGCGCTCACATGCCGGGCATCGTCAGGCTGATCAGCGCGCTGTAGCTCGATGTAAAAACGGTGAATAAAAATACCTGAAAAATGCAGCGCACAGGCCAGCGCACGCGCATCGTCGCCCTGCACCAGTGCTTGGCCAACTGCACCGCGCTGCGCCCCAGAAAGCGCTATCAAACCCTCGTTGAGGTCACTGAGCCAGTCCAGGCTGATGATTGCTTGGTCACGCACCACGCCGCGCGTCCAAGCGCGGGTCAGCAACTCCGACAAATTAAGGTAGCCCCGGTGGTTTTGCGCAATCAGCAGCAACCGCGCGGGCGGCGTGGCGGGATCTTTCCCAGGCACCTGTACCCAGACGTCAGCTGCAATCAGCGGCTTGACCCCGTTGCTGCGGGCGGCTTTGTAAAACTTGACCGTGCCAAAAAGGTTGCTCAGGTCACTGATAGCCAAGGCGGGTTGATGGTCTGCCGCTGCAGCTGCGGCAATCTCGTCGATACGGTTGGTACCGTCGACAACAGAGTATTCAGTATGGATACGTAGATGGACAAACATCACAACATTCTAGGGTGGGCACGGCACCGAAACTGACGCCATTCACGCCAAAAAACGTCCTATTGCCTTACACAGACATCTGATAGGCTGTAAGAAAATTTATGTTTAGCCGACGAATTCGAAATTATTTGTGGAGATCAACATGCCGAACCTGCAAACCGAATCCCGCAGTCAACATCAGCTTGGGCTGCGGTTCCAACAGATTCGCAACCAAACGCAGGCTCTCGCCAAGCCGCTCAGCCCTGAAGACTGTCAAATGCAGTCTATGCCAGATGCCAGCCCTACCAAGTGGCATTTGGCACACCTGACGTGGTTTTTCGAAACTTTTATTCTTGAAACCTATGAGAAAAACTTCAAAGCCTTTGATGTCAGTTTCCGCGTGCTGTTCAACAGCTACTACAACGGGATTGGTGCTAAGCACCCCAGAGCCCAGCGGGGCTTGATCAGCCGCCCTACCCTGTCAGAGGTGCTGAACTACCGAAAGGCGGTTGACAGCCGCGTCTTGGCAGTGCTGAACGAGCATCCCGATAACGCTGAGCTAGCCCATCTCATCACCCTGGGTTTACAACACGAGCAGCAGCACCAGGAGCTGCTACTGACAGATATCAAACATGCGCTGTCCATGAATCCCGCCAAACCAGCGTACGCCAAACGCTGGCCGCTTTCAAGCATTGCGCCGCAGCCGGTGGCCTGGCATGCTTTTGAAGGCGGTCTGGTTGAGCATGGCGTTGACGCGGCTCAGGACAGCTTTGCTTTTGACAATGAAACGCCGCGCCACCGCGTCTATGTCGCGCCGTTTGAGCTTGCCAGCCGACTGGTGACGAACGGTGACTACATGGCCTTCATGGCAGATGGCGGCTACCAGCGACCCGAGCTTTGGCTGTCATTGGGATGGGACTGGGTACAAGCCGGGGGGCACGACCTACCGCTGTACTGGCAAACAAGCGCGTCAGCGCATTCGGGGTTTGAAAATTTCACACTGCAAGGCACGGTAGACGTGGACGCCAACACCCCCGCTTGCCATTTGAATTATTTTGAG
>JBBRDA010000174.1:0-3135 GCA_038204335.1 Burkholderiales bacterium | reverse complement strand
CTGGTACGCCGCTACAGCGACCCGGCCCATCAGCGCCACAGCATTCAGCTGGAGATCAACCGTAAGCTGTACATGGATGAAAGCACGCTGGAAAAGACGCTGGGTTTTGAGCCGCTGAAAGCGCATTTGCAATCGCTGGTCGAGTTGTTGCACAGAACCGATCCGCGCCAGTTGTAAGGAGTTGAGTTTTGGATAAAGTTGATTGCATCGTCATCGGCGCCGGCGTGGTGGGTTTGGCAGTGGCACGGGCTTTGGCGCTCAACGGCCGTGAAGTGATGGTGCTTGAAGCTGCTAACGCCATTGGCACAGGCACCAGTTCACGCAACAGCGAAGTAATTCACGCAGGCATCTATTACCCGGCGGGCTCTCTGAAAGCCAGGCTCTGCGTACAAGGTAAACAGATGCTGTACGACTACTGCGCCCAGCGCGGCATCGGACACAGCCGCTGCGGCAAACTGATTGTGGCGACCAACCCATCACAAGTCGGGCAACTCCAAAACATCATCGCCAAAGCGGTCGCCAACGGCGTACATGACCTCGTGCTGCTCAGCCGCGAGCAGGCGCAGGCGATGGAGCCGCAACTCGAATGCGTAGCCGCGATACATTCACCCAGCTCGGGCATCGTCGACAGCCACGCGCTGATGCTGTCACTGCAAGGCGACATTGAAAACGCTGGCGGTTGTGTGGTACTCAATACCGCTGTAGCCCAAATGATACGGGCGCAAACAGCTATTGAAGTCATAGCGATTGACGGTACCCGGTTGTCTGCCAATACGGTCATCAACGCTGCTGGGTTAAACGCACCAGCAGTTGCCAGGTGCATCAAAGGGCTCGATGCAAAGTATGTACCGTCAACTTTTTGGGCCAAAGGCAACTACTTCACTTTAGCCGGCAAGTCGCCTTTCAGCCGCTTGGTGTACCCAGTACCCGAAGCTGCCGGGCTGGGCGTGCATTTAACGATTGACCTGGGCGGCCAAGCCAAGTTTGGCCCGGATGTCGAGTGGGTCGATTCACCCGACGACCTGGCTGTAGACCCCAGCAGAGGTGATGCTTTTTACGCAGAGGTTAGAAAGTACTGGCCCTTACTCAAAGACGGCGCGCTGCACGCCAGCTATGCCGGTATACGCCCCAAGCTGCAGGGGCCGAGCGAATCGGCTGGGGACTTTGTGATTCAGGGCGAGGCCATTCACGGTGTGCCCGGTTTGGTGAACCTGTTTGGGATCGAGTCACCGGGTTTGACCAGCTCCCTGGCGATGGGGACCGCGGTTCATCAAATGCTATTGAATAAGTAGCTGCTTGCGCCCATAAACAGGCGAATTTAGAGACTTTTAGTAAATATTCATCATTCCAGATTCAGCTCTTGGATCTTTCGAGTGATCGTATTACGACCAATCCCGAGTTTTTGTGCGGCTTCAATGCGCCGCCCGCGGGTGCTCTGCAGTGCGGTTTGAATCAGTTTTGACTCAAAGCGGCGGCTCAGCACGTCCCAAACATCCGTGCTGCCGGTAGCCAGCAAAGCTTGTGCTTCGACTTCTAGATCAGCTTCCCAGCCATGGGCAATCGCTGCCTGCTCTAGCGTTATCAACTCTGGGGCAGGCACGGCTTTGAATGAGGCCAAAGTTTCATCGGGCTCGCGCTGTTCAACCGCTGCGCTACGGGTAGGCGCGGTGGGGGTGACGGCAGCTTCTGGTGGCAAAACAGCCTTAGCCGCTTCTGGCGCCGCGCCCAGCACCTCAGGCGGCAGGTCTTTGGTCTCAATCACCTGCGCAGGCGCCATAACGGTCAGCCAATGGCAGATGTTTTCAAGCTGACGCACGTTACCGGGAAAGCCAAATTTGCTGAGTTGCTGCAAGGCGGCATCTGAAATGCGCTTGGGCTCAACGCCCAACTGCTTTGCGCTTTGCTGCAAGAAATGCCGCGTCAGTGCAAACACGTCCTCGCGGCGCTCGCGCAACGCTGGCAAGCGCAGGCGAATGACATTCAGCCGGTGGTAAAGGTCTTCGCGAAACACGCCTTCCTTGACGCGCTGCTCCAGGTCCTGATGGGTAGCGGCAATCACCCGTGGATTCGCCTTGATGGCGTTGTGCCCGCCAACGCGGTAAAAGTGCCCGTCAGACAGCACCCGCAGCAAACGCGTTTGTAAATCAAACGGCATGTCACCGATTTCGTCGAGGAAGAGCGTTCCGCCCTCGGCCTGCTCAAAGCGCCCGCGACGCATGGTTTGCGCGCCGGTAAAAGCGCCACGTTCGTGGCCAAAAAGCTCACTTTCGAGCAGATCTTTGGGGATAGCTGCGGTATTGATGGCAATAAATGGCCCATTGGCGCGGCTCGAATGCTTGTGCAGCGCCTTTGCTACCAGCTCTTTGCCCGAACCAGACTCACCAGTGATCATGACGGTCACATTGCTCTGACTCAGGCGGCCAATCGCCCTGAACACGTCCTGCATGGCTGGGGCCTGGCCCAGCATTTCGGGCGCAGCAGCCATGCGCTCCTCGGCGACTTCTTCGCGCTGGCTTTCTTCAACTGCGCGGCGTATCAATTCGACGGCTTTGGGCAGGTCAAAAGGTTTCGGCAAATACTCAAACGCGCCACCCTGAAAGGCCGATACCGCGCTGTCCAGATCAGAAAACGCCGTCATGATGATCACTGGCAGGCCAGGCAACTTTTGTTTGACTTTTTCCAGCAGTTCTAGGCCGGAGCCGCCGGGCATGCGGATGTCACTGACCAGGATTTGCGGACCGTCTTCATCGCCCGCACCACTCAACTCGGCCAGCGCAGCCAAAACTTCGCGCGGGTTGGTAAAGCTGCGGGTGGGCAAGTCTTCGCGCAGCAGGGCTTTTTCCAGTACGAAACGGATCGACTGGTCATCATCAACAATCCAGATGGGCTTCATGCGCTTATGTCCCTTTGGGGGTTTCCCAAAATAGTTGTCTGTCAAAACACCGAGCGGACAAATTGCAAGGCAAAGCCTTAATTAATCGTTTAAGGCAGTGGTATCAGCAGCTTGAAATCTGTTCGCCCCGGGACGCTGTCACACTCAATCAGGCCGTGATGTTGCTGTACGAAGGTTTGCGCCAATGTCAGCCCCAGCCCTGAACCACCTTCCCGCCCCGATATCAGGGGATAGAAAATGCG
>JBBRDA010000173.1:0-3167 GCA_038204335.1 Burkholderiales bacterium | reverse complement strand
GCGGCGGCTGATGTGGCGCGGGGCCTTACGGACACGAGCAAGGGCGTTGAGCTAAATACGGCTTACAAGAAGCTCAAATAGGCTGGCCTACCAGCTCCCCGCCTTTGCGGGAATGACGGGTGACTCCATAGTGAAATTAATTTAGCACAATCATGCTAATATTTAGCATATGTCATCCGCTCAAACCCTCTTTACGCAACCCCAGTCCAAAGTCCTGAAATGGGTATTCGGCCAGCCGGAGCGCTGGTATCACATCCAAGAATTGATCCGCTTGACGTCGTTAGCCAGCGCATCGCTCCAGCGGGAAGTCAAACGTCTGCATGTGGCGGGCTTGGTGGTGGAGGAGCGCATTGGTAACTTGCGGCGGGTCAAAGCCAACCCTGCCAGCCCGATGTTTACAGATTTGGCTAACCTGGTGCGCAAAACGATGGGGGTTGTACCCGCTGTTGCAGACGCTTTGCAACCGCTGGCCAGCCGCTTGCAACTGGCGCTGGTGTTTGGCTCAGTGGCCAAGGGCACTGAACATGCGGGTAGTGACGTGGATGTGTTGCTGGTATCTGGCAATGTGCAGTTGAGCGAAGCACTCGGCTTGCTGTTGCCGCTAGAGGGGCAACTGGGACGGCGCATCGAGGTCAAGCTGTACACGCCTGACGAGTTCAGTACACGCCGCGCGGAGGCGGGGTCTATGGTGAAGCGCATTTTGTCGGGGCCAGTTGAATTGATGTTTGGGAGTCTTTGATGAGCATTGCGGCGCTTGAAAATTTAGCCAAGATTGGCCAGCTCAAAGCAGAGCCTGCTAGCGCTTTGGATATTGAGCGCTTGCTGGCGATGGCGCATAAGCACCTTGACGATGCGAGGCGTGAATCAAACTCGCTGGAGGGGCGGTTTATCTCGGCCTACTCAGTCGGGCATGCGGCTGGCCTTGCTGCGTTACGCTGGCATGGCTATCGCAGTGAAAACCGGTATCAGGTGTTTCAAACCCTGCAACACACGGTAGGTTGGACGCCCGTGCAATGGCGGCAGCTTGACAGTGCGCACAACAAACGTAACCTGGCTGAATACGAAGGCTATCTGGAAGTTGAGCCAAGCTACTTGTACGGCTTGATTGGGCTGGTGGCGCAGCTGCTGGATGACGTTAGCAAGCAGGTCAAGCCGGCTGATTCAGCTTGACAAAGTGCTTTTTTACCAGAAAAGTGCCATTTTCGGGCATCAAAGTGGCATCCAGCCCAATAAATACGGGCGCAAGCAGCTACTGAATAAGTAGCATTAATTTATGATGCGGGCGCTTCTACTCGCCCACCCGGGTGCGTGGCCAGCCTGGCCGGGTCGCGGCCATGCGTGGGCGCGGAATTTGCCCATGGCCAGCCGCCGAACTGGGTTTGTTGGTAGTCGGCAATCGTTTGGCGGATCTCGGCTTGGGTGTTCATGACGAACGGACCGTACTGGGCGACGGGCTCGGCGATGGGTTTGCCTTGCAGCAGCAAGAATTCGGCTTCTTCGTTGTCGTCATCAAGGTTGACCAACTCAACCGCCACGTCGCCTTGCAATTCAATGGCGCTGTGGCTGCCCACGCTTTGCCCGCCGACCGTGATGGACTTGCCTTTGAAAAAATACAGATTGCGCCGCGTGCCCGCGTTAGCGGCTGGCAGCGTGAAGCGTGCGCCTGGCGCCATGCGCAGCGTGAATATGGCGACGTCGGCTTTGGCTTGCGCTGCCCATGAGTCGGGGGGCGGGCTCAAAGCTTTGACTGGCCTGTCAGCATCTGCAAGTTGGCCTGCAATGACGGAGACGAACGTCTGCAAACCGTTCGCGTCTTCAACCATGCGGCCAGGAATGTCGTTGGCCCAGAACATGGTGAAGTGGGGGTTGACCATTTTGCTCATCGCGGGCAAGTTGAGCCAGATTTGAAACAGCTCAAGCGGGTTGGGTGCAGCAACATCAAGCAACGGGAACATCTCTGCGTGCACGATGCCTTTGCCCGCTGTGAGCCACTGCACGTCGCCCTGCCCAAAGCGGGCTGTGGCACCCAGTGAGTCTGAATGGTCAATCAGCCCCTTGCGCACAATCGTGACCGTTTCAAACCCCCGGTGCGGGTGTGCAGGAAAGCCGGGCACTGTGTTGCCGTGGTACATGCTCCAGCCGTCCTTGCGGCTGAAGTCCTGGCCTATGCTGCGCCCGGCCAAGGACGCCTTGGGGCTCATGTCGGCATTGGCGGCGGGGTAGGCGTCGTCGTGGTACGCGCAAAACAAAAACGGGTCTAAGGTAGGCCACTGGTGACCCAGGGGCAAGATGTTCAGGATGGTTGTCATGTCAGTCACGTGGTGGTTGAAGTTAGATTGACAAGTCACCTTTATTTGGCGCGACTGCCCAGCACGGCCGCACCCAAAATGAGTGCCGTGGCCAGGCCAATGCCCAACGTCAAAGGCCGACCAGTAGCGAACATCAGTAACACCGTCGATGCCAGTGGGGTGATGTAGCTCAAAATGCCAATTTTGCGTGCATCACCATGTTTAAGCGCTGCATCCCACAAGAAGAATGCTGCGCCCAGCGGACCGAGGCCCATCAGCGCCATGAGCTGCCAGTCACGGCCGCTCAGTGCCACCGGCGCTTCAAGCACTGCGTGGCACAACAATGACAAAACGCCCGATACCAACCCAAACAAACCAATCGCTGCCGTCGGAAAGCCGCGGCCCTGAAGCGTCATGCGCTTGCCCATCAATGAGTAACTGGCCCAGATAAACGCCGAAGCGGCTGCCGGAATGTAGCCCCAGGCAAAGCCCTTGCCAACGACACCTTGCAAGCCCGATGAGAGCAGTGTGTCACCAAGGATTGCAATAGCGGCACCCAAAAATCCGGCGCAGGCAGCTATTAAATGCATAGCGCTTAGCTTGACGCCCGGCAGAAATAGCGGCGCCATCAACACAATGCCCAACGGCCACAGGTAGTTGACCAGATTGGCCTCGACCGCAGGTGCATGGCGCAGCGCGATGAACAAAAAAAAGTGAAAGCCAAACAAACCATAGACCCCCAGCGCCAAGGCTGGCCAGGAGACCCGCCACTGCCTGAAAAACGGCCAGGCCGGCACACTGCCCACCAGCAATGCAATGCCTGTCAGTAAAAACGGGGGGACATGCTGAAGCAGCGTGCCGAGCACGGCCAATGACGAC
>JBBRDA010000172.1:0-3179 GCA_038204335.1 Burkholderiales bacterium | reverse complement strand
AGCTGCAGCAAATTCAGCAAAACTATATTGACGGCGCGACCGCTTTGTGGAACCAGTCTTTGCAAGCGGGCAGCGTCATCCCTCCTGCTTCTGACCGCCGCTTTTCGAATGCCGCCTGGAACGACAACCCGGTTTCCAAGTTCTCAGCCGCCGCTTATTTGCTGAACGCCAAGGCCCTGAACGCCATGGCCGATGCCGTTGTCGGCGACGATAAAACCAAAGCCCGCGTGCGCTTTGCCATCGAGCAATCACTGGCTGCCACCGCACCCAGCAACTTCATGGCCCTCAACGCTGACGCCATCAAAAAGGCCATCGACACCAACGGCCAGAGCATTGGCATGGGCATTAAAAACTTGCTGCACGACATGCAGCAGGGTCATGTGTCGATGACGGACGAGAGCCAGTTTGAAGTCGGTAAAAACGTAGCCACGACCGAAGGTGCGGTGGTGTTTGAGAACGAGTTTTTCCAATTGCTTGAGTACAAGGCGCTCACCAAAACAGTCCACGAAAAGCCGTTTTTACTCGTGCCACCGTGCATCAACAAGTTTTACATCCTTGACCTGCAGCCTGAAAATTCATTGATTCGTTACGCTGCAGCGCAAGGCCACCGCACTTTCGTCGTCAGTTGGCGTAACCCTGATGAATCAATGACCAGCAAAACCTGGGACGATTACATTGAAAACGCCGCCATCAAGGCGATTGACGTGGTGCAAGAGATCACCGGTTCCAAGACCATCAATACGCTGGGCTTTTGCGTAGGCGGCACGATTTTGGCCACCGCCCTGAGTGTGTTGGCCGCGCGCGGTAGCAAGCCCGCCGCCAGCATGACGCTGCTCACCTCGCTGCTTGACTTTACAGACACGGGTATCTTGGACATTTTCATTGACGAGCAATCGGTGGCTTATCGCGAACAGGAAATGGGCAACGGCGGTTTGCTCAAGGGTCAGGATCTGGCATCGACCTTCAGCTTTTTGCGCCCTAACGATCTGGTCTGGAACTACGTGGTTGGCAACTACCTGAAGGGTGAAACCCCCCCGCCGTTTGATCTGCTCTACTGGAACAGTGACTCGACCAATCTGCCCGGCCCGTTTTACGCCTGGTATCTGCGCAACACTTACTATGAAAACAACATGGTCAAGCCCGGCAAGCTGAATGTCTGCGGCCAACCGATTGATTTGCGCAAGCTGGATATGCCGACCTATTTATACGGCTCGCGTGAAGACCATATCGTGCCCATCGGCGGCGCCTATGCCTCTACACAGCATCTGCCGGGTAAAAAGCGGTTTGTGATGGGGGCGTCAGGCCACATTGCAGGTGTGATCAACCCGCCTGCCAAGAACAAGCGGAGCTACTGGACCAACGACAAACTAGCTGCCAACAAGTTTCCAGCCGCACAAGCGGATTGGGTAAAAAACGCAACCGAGCACCCCGGCAGTTGGTGGACAGATTGGTCGAACTGGCTCAAAGGTCACGCCGGCAAGCAGGTTGCAGCACCTAAAAAGTTTGGCAACACCAAGTACAAAGTCATTGAGGCTGCGCCCGGGCGTTACGTCAAGGCCAAAGCCTAGGCCCCAATTTTTTCAATCAGTTTCATTCAAAAAGGAAAGCCATCATGGAAGACATCGTTATCGTTTCAGCAGCCCGCACAGCAGTTGGTAAATTCGGCGGCACGCTGGCCAAAACGCCCGCCACTGAGCTGGGTGCAGCCGTTGTTAAGGCGGTGCTTGAGCGCTCCAAACTCAGCGCTGACCTGATCGGTGAAGTCATCATGGGCCAGGTATTGACGGCGGGCGTTGGTCAAAACCCGGCGCGCCAAACGGTGCTGAAAGCGGGCTTACCGCAAGGCGTGCCGGGCTTGACGATCAATGCTGTTTGCGGCTCTGGCCTGAAAGCCGTGATGCTGGCAGCTCAGGCTGTGGCGACCGGTGACAGCGAGATCGTGATTGCAGGCGGCCAAGAGTCGATGAGCATGTCGCCCCACGCGTTGAATGGCTCGCGTGACGGCCAGCGCATGGGCGACTGGAAAATGGTGGACACCATGATTGTTGACGGCCTGTGGGACGTGTACAACCAGTACCACATGGGCATCACGGCTGAAAACGTGGCCAAGAAGTACGGCATCACACGCGACATGCAGGACGCGTTGGCTCTGGCCAGCCAGCTCAAGGCTGCTGCTGCGCAAGACGCAGGCAAGTTCAAAGACGAAATCGTCCCGTTCTCCATCGCGCAGAAAAAGGGCGACCCTGTTATTTTTGCTGCTGACGAATTTATCAACCGCAAAACCAATGCTGAGGTCTTGGCAGGCCTGCGCCCAGCCTTTGACAAGGCTGGCGGCGTGACTGCAGGCAACGCATCAGGCCTGAACGACGGCGCAGCTGCCGTGATGGTGATGACGGCTAAAAAAGCGGCTGCGTTGGGCTTAACGCCCCTTGCACGCATTGCCAGCTATGCCACCACGGGCCTAGACCCAGCCACCATGGGTATGGGCCCCGTGCCTGCGTCGACCAAAGCCCTAGCGCGCGCCGGCTGGAAAGCCACTGATCTCGATGTACTGGAAATCAACGAAGCCTTTGCCGCTCAAGCCTGCGCCGTTAACAACGAGATGGGTTGGGATACCAGCAAAGTCAACGTCAATGGCGGCGCGATAGCGATTGGCCACCCAATTGGCGCGTCAGGCTGCCGCATTTTGGTCACGTTGCTGCACGAGATGATGCGCAGCGGTGGTAAAAAAGGCATTGCCAGCCTGTGTATTGGCGGCGGCATGGGGGTTGCCCTATGCCTAGAACGCTGATTTTGCTGTAAATTAGAGGTTGTATTTGCCTGAAGCCCAATAAAATTGGGCGCAAGCAGCTATTAATTACATAGCAGATATTGACAACTTTTAATTTATATTCAAGGAGACAGACATGAGCAAAAAAGTAGCCTACGTCACCGGCGGTATGGGCGGCATTGGTACCGCCATCTGCCAGCGCCTAGCCAAAGACGGCTTCACGGTCATCGCCGGTTGCGGCCCCACGCGTGACCACGCCAAATGGATCGACGAGCAAAAAGCCTTGGGTTACACCTTTTACGCCTCGGTTGGCAATGTGGGCGACTGGGAGTCCACGGTGGAGGCTTTCGCCAAAGTCAAGGCTGAGCACGGCCCGGTCAGTGTGCTGGTGAACAACGCCGGCATCACG
>JBBRDA010000171.1:0-3247 GCA_038204335.1 Burkholderiales bacterium | reverse complement strand
TAGCGGTCGCGCTGGTCCCTATCGATGTGCGAATGCGCGTGCTGATGTCCTATGTTTTTCTGCCCCAGTTGCTGGGATTTTCGGCACTCGTGTGGGCATGGCAACGTGGTGACCGTTTCGCACCGTGGCTGATGCTGGGTTTTGCGCCCGTGGCGCTGGCAGTGGCGTGTATTTCAGCGCGCAACGTCGGTTGGTTGCCGGTCAGTTTTTTAACCACGCATGCCGCACAGATAGGCGTTGCAATTGAGCTGCCGATCATCATGGTGATCCTGATGCTGCGCAGCCAGCAGCACCGGGAGAACCGGCGCCGTATTCTCGGACTGGACCGCGTGGATCCGTCCACCGGCCTGATCAATGGCCATGTCTTTGCCGAGCGCCTGATGCGTATGATTGCGCGCTCGGAGCGACTCAAACAGCAAAGCGCGGTGATGTTGATCGACATCGTGAACAGCGACCAGATCGAGCGCGAGTATGGCCGCAAAACCGCCGAAGAACTGCCCTTGCGCGTAGCTGAACGTTTGTTGTCCACAGCGCGGGAAATTGACAGCGCGGCGCGCCTGTCAGAGCGACGCTTTGGCATGCTGGTGGAAGGCCCGTTTGATGCTGAAGCTGCCGGCGCGCTAGGCCCGCGCATCGTGGCGCGCTGCCTGATGCCCTACAAAGGACTGCACATCGACTGCGTGGCCCAAGTGCGGGTGGCCTATGCGCTGGTGCCGCATCAAGGCTCAAATGCTCAGGGCCTGCTGACCCGGCTTGAAGAACGACTGGCTGCTGCGGCTGCAACGGGAGACAAGCGCGCCGTGTTTATGCTGGTTGACACCTATGCGCCCGCTGCAAACACCATCACCTGACGAGGGGCATCGGTCCCGTCATCAAAGTATTTCTTGCAGCCACAGCTGTAAATGAAGTGCGGTTCCGTCCTACAAGCCAAGGTCAGCCGTGCTGCGATGCTCAACGTTGAATACAAACAAAGCATTTCTTTGTTCGACGCGCTAGGAGCACACCATGACCCGCTTTAACTTATCCAGCCGACTCATCGCGCTGACCCTCACCGCTGCCTTCGCCGCCGGCCCCACCTTTGCCAAAGGCAATGGCCATGGCAAAGATGACGACCACGGCAACGGAAACGGAAACGGCAAACACAGCGAAAAGTTCGAAAAAAATAACGAAAAGCGGGAAGAAAAATCGGAAAAACGCGAACGCAAAGAAATTGAGCAAGGCAAGTATTTCAACGACCAGCAACGTACCTACGTGCGCCAGTACTACACCACTTATTACAGCAACAGCAAAAGATGCCCTCCAGGACTGGCAAAAAAGGGCAACGGTTGCATGCCTCCCGGCCAAGCTCGTACTTGGGTGGTCGGCCAGCCCATCCCACGTAACGTGACGATCTACTCCGTTCCGCAGCCAGTGATCTTGCAGTTACCCCCAGCGCCCTACGGCTACCGCTATTCCCGCATTGGCGGCGACATCGTGCTGGTACGGCAGCAAAATAACCTGATCGTTGACATCATCCAGGGCCTATTCGGCGCCTAGGTGATCTTGGCCTCTGGCGGATCAGCTGCCACACGGAGAGCTGGGGCTAGCCGCGAGGCGGTATTTTGGCTGCCCGCGAAGCCCTTGGGTGGGCAGCGTCATAGGCCTTGGCCAAATGCTGAAAATCAAGCCGGGTGTATATCTGTGTGGTGGTGATGTTGGCGTGACCCAGCAATTCTTGTACCGCCCGCAAATCACTGCTGGACTGCAACACATGGCTGGCAAACGAATGGCGCAGCATGTGTGGATGTACCGGCGTTGCCAAACCTGCTTTGAGTGAGCGCTGCTTCAGGCGTACCCGGATGTGCTGAGGCGTGAGCCGACCCCCGCGCGTGTTGATAAACAGTGCCGCATCAAGCCCAGCCCATTGCGGCCGCAGATGGAGCCAATGCGCAAGTGCCTCTAACGCTTTGCTGCCTACCGGCACACTACGCTTTTTGTTACCCTTGCCCAGAACATGCGCCTCGGCAGCCGTCAAGTCAATCCATCCAGCGGCTTTTGCACTAGCCTGCACGTCAAGCCCCACCAACTCGCCAATGCGTAAGCCGCAGCCATACAGCAGCTCGGTGATGCAGTGGTCACGCGCTTCCCTCACTGGGTTTTCATCTGCCGCTAAAAAACTGGCCAATTGCACGGCTTCTTCAACCCCCAGCGCCTTGGGCAGCAGCTTGGGAACTTTGGGCGCCCGCACGCCTTGCACCGGGTTACTGGCGACCAATCCCTCGCGACCGAGCCAAGCGTAAAAACCGCGCCAGCCCGACAAAATCAGCGCGATGCCACGCGGACTGCGCCCCGAACTGTGCATTTGTGCCACCCATCGACGAACATGGGTGTTGTTGACCGACGGCAGATCCGTGTGAGCCTGTTGTGCATTGGTTTGCAGCTTTTGCAGATCGGCCGCGTACAGCTCCACCGTGCGCAGGGCTAGGCGCTTTTCAACCCGCACATGCTCCAAGTACCGAACGGCGAGGGGGTCAAACTCAAAGCCAGATTCTGAAGCAGGCTCTGAATCCAAGCCGTCAGAGGTGACCTCGCCCTGGTGCATGGCGCTGACTATTCGCTAGCAGCTTGCGGCAGCAGCCGCGACAGTGCCGCACCCGCCAAATCACCAATCTGGGCCAGGAAGTCAGTGCCCATATCGGCATGAAAGCGCTGGCCGTCGGTCGACGCCAACACCAGCATGCCAAACGCATCTTGCGCCGGATCGGCTCGCAAAGGGATCAAGGCAATCGACATGGCCATCGCCGGGTCAGGCAGCCAGCTGGCCGCCTCAAAGCCGGAATTCACACCGCAGTAAGGCGCGCCTAGCGACGACGCGAAAGCCTGAGCATCACTGCTGACGTCTGTGCAAAAACTCTCGCCCGTAAAGATGCCGTTGACCCGCCACACCTTGATGGCCGCTTGCGGAATGCCAAACTGACCCTTGAGCTCCCGCACAATCGTTTCGGGCAAATCACGCGCATGCGCGGTGAGCAGCAAATTGCGGGTGCAGCGCTGTAGCTTGTCGGCAATGGCAACGTTTTCGCTACCGTGGCGGATCATTTCCACCATTTTCCCCTCCAGCACCTTGATCTTGTCGCGCAGCAAACCCGCCTGGCGCTCCTGCAGGCTGACAGCGCGCCCGCCATGACCACTGGAGAGTTCGACCGTGGCCAGCAGCTCGGCATGGCGTTCAAAGAAATCTGGCGTGTTCGCCAGAAAACCGGCAATG
>JBBRDA010000170.1:0-3490 GCA_038204335.1 Burkholderiales bacterium | reverse complement strand
GTGGGAGACGCCATCAAGGTCGGCTTGGTGCAATGCCTGGCCATGATTCCCGGTACCAGCCGCAGCGGCGCCACCATCATTGGCGGCATGCTGCTGGGCTTGTCGCGCAAGGCCGCGACGGACTTTTCGTTCTTTTTGGCGATGCCGACGTTGATTGGCGCTGGCGCTTATAGCCTGTACAAAGAGCGCGCTTTATTGACGGTAGCTGACGTGCCGATGTTTGCCGTGGGCCTGGTGTTTGCGTTTTTGAGCGCCTGGCTTTGCATCAGGTGGCTGTTGCGCTACATCTCAAGCCATAGCTTTGTGCCGTTTGCCTGGTACCGCATTGGTTTTGGCATTGTGGTGCTGGTGACGGCCAAAATGGGCTGGATCACTTGGGCGGCTTGACCAGCCCTTAAAAGTTGGCCATATTCAGCAGCGCAGCCTCAACAGCAGCAGCGCTGGCCAGTGGGTTTTCCATCGGGAACAGATGGGTGCCGTCCAACAGCATGATCCGGCCCTTGGTGACTTTTTCAGTCAATGCCATGCCGACCTGACGAATCTCCTGCGACTGCCGCCCACCTACAAAAGTCACTGGGCATTTGAGCGGGTGGCGTTTGAGCAGGTTTTCCAAGTTGTCGGGCAGGGTGTTGTAAATCGCGGTTTCAATCTCGCGGTCAAAGCTCAATGCGCGTTGACCTTCGGCATCGTGTGTGCCGTGCTCGATGTAGTCGCGCAAGCTTTGCTCATGCCAGCGCGCGAACATCTTTTTGCCGCTGAAGTGAGCCAATGCTTCGTCTTGTGTCGCCCACTGGTGCTTGCGCTTGCGGCTGATGGCGCCGGGTGACACTGAACCGACCAGCCGGGTGCGTTTGGCCAGACCCAAACCCGTCGCGCGCCAGCCGCCTATCACTGGGGCGTCGAGCAGCACGACGCCGCGAATCGGCTTGCCGCCTAAGTCTGGGTGCTGCATGGCGCACATCAGGCTTAAAAAACCACCGAGCGAATGGCCTACCAACCAGGCAGCCTGCCCGGTTTTTTTGACTTGCCCGGCAGAAAAGTCTGCCAACTCTTGAACCAGATTCGGCCAGTTGCTGGTTACAGGGTAGGCGGGGTTATGGCCCAGCTTTTCAATTGCTTTGACGCTGTAGCCGCGCTTCTCGAGGCTGGCGGTCATCACGCCATAAGTACTTGCGGGAAAGCTGTTGCCATGAGAAAAAATGATGAGTGGTTTGGGGTTGGTTGGCACAGGGCTTTGATTCGGTAGTGTTATGGGTCATTATGGTATTGCGACAGTACAAATGGGCGCGTTTAGAAATTCAGATTTTCGGGATGAAGTGATAGGCGCACGGCGCACAGCAACCGCAACGTACTTGACGTACGTGAGGATTGCGAGCACCGCGCAACGACGCAATTCGCCCGAAAAATGAATTTATAGACGCACCCATAAAAAAAGCCGTCTTGCGACGGCTTCTCTACTTCACTTAGCGGGCACACCCTGCAAAACGGCGGATGGCTTTTGACGGCCTTCCGGGCTTTTTTGGCAGTGTTTAGGCTGCCAGGGCCAAGGCTTTCACCTTGGATGACAGGCGGGCCTTGTCGCGCGCTGCCTTGTTTTTGTGAAAGATACCTTTGTCAGCAACGGTATCGACAATGCTCTGGGCTTTGGCGAAAGCGTCTTTGGCTTTGTCTTTGTCGCCTGAAGCAACGGCTTTTTCGACGTTCTTCACAGCGGTGCGATATTTAGAGCGCAGCGAGGTGTTCGCGGCGTTGAGTTTGACGTCCTGACGGACGCGTTTGCGGCCTGATGCCAGGCGCGGGTTCTTTTTCTTGGGTTTGGCGGTTGCCATAATAAATTTCCTTGAGGTTCTCGAAACGAGTTCGAAATGGTCTGCGGATGTTGCAAGCGAAGCTTTCCATTATAGCGCGGTGGGCTGTCGGGGGCTTAACCTGCGCAGATGGTCAGGGTCGATATCCTTGCACCAGCTAAATCCGCGGCCTACCGTCGGGCAGTCACCCTGTAAATTGTTTGGAATCACACGCGTTGGAGGCGGGGTTATATCAATGATCGCGCCCGCGCGCCTTCCAAAAAATTTCCAGTGCAACCGCCCAACGCTCTCCGCTCTGGGCTGTACACGGGTTAAAAAATCCAATCCTTACCCTGCCTTAAACTCGTGCTGTGTCACTCTTCAAATCCGCCTCAACTGTTTCTGCGCTCACCCTGGTCTCCCGCATCACCGGGCTGGTACGCGAGCTGTTGATAGCGGCTACCTTTGGCGCTAGCGCCATGACGGATGCTTTTAACGTCGCGTTTCGCATCCCCAACCTTTTTCGCCGGTTGTTCGCTGAAGGTGCTTTCAGCCAGGCTTTTGTGCCCGTGCTGGCGGCCAGCAAGGCCCAAAACGGTGACGAGCACACCAAGCTGGTGATTGACCGGGTGGCCACGCTTTTAAGCTGGGTGCTACTTTTGACCTGCATTGTGGGCGTAGCCGCGGCCCCGTTTCTGGTGTACGCCATGGCCAGTGGCTTGAAGCAAGACCCGCGTGGTTTTGAGGCGGCCGTGTTCATGACCCGCTGGATGTTTCCGTACATTGGTTTTATGTCGCTGGTGGCGCTGTCGAGTGGCGTGCTCAATACGTGGCGGCGGTTTGCGGTGCCCGCTGCCACGCCGGTGTTGCTGAATCTGGCCATGATTGCGGCTGCCTGGTTGGGCGCGCCGTGGTTTAAAACGCAGGGCATTGAGCCGATTTACGCGCTGGCTGCTGGCGTGATGCTGGGCGGCGCCCTGCAGTTGGCAGTGCAAATACCTGCGCTGCTCAAGCTGGGGCTACTGCCAAAAATCAGCTTTAGGTGGTCAGCGGTTCAACAGGCTTGGGCTGACCCTGCCACCCAAAACATCGCCAAACTGATGCTGCCCGCGCTATTGGGCGTGAGCGTGGCGCAAATCTCGCTGCTGATCAACACGCAAATTGCGTCGCACCTCGCCACCGGCAGCGTGAGCTGGTTGACCTACGCCGATCGCCTGATGGAGTTCCCCACGGCCATGCTTGGCGTGGCCATTGGCGTGGTGTTGATGCCGCAACTGGCTGCGGCCAAAGCCGCCAATGATGCTGAGAAATACTCCAACATGCTGGACTGGGGCCTGCGCATTGTGCTGCTGCTGGGCTTGCCCAGTGCGGTGGCGTTGCTGACGTTTGCCCAACCGCTGGTCGCCACGCTTTATCACTATGGTGCGTTTTCTGACCGGGACGTGGCACAGACCACCAGCGCGCTGATGGGCTACGGCGCTGGTTTGATTGGGCTGGTCGCCATCAAGGTGTTGGCTCCCGGCTTTTATGCCAGCCAGGACATCAAAACCCCGGTGCGTATTGCCATTGTGGTTCTGGTCATTACCCAATTGCTCAACCTTGTGTTGGTCCCGTATTTTCAGCACGCTGGGTTGGCGCTGGCCATTGGCATAGGGGCCATGATTAACGCACTATGGTTGCTGCTGGGCCTGATCAAGCGCGGC
>JBBRDA010000169.1:0-3527 GCA_038204335.1 Burkholderiales bacterium | reverse complement strand
GGTGAATGACAAATGACACAATTACTTGATTCTTTGCCCCCGCCCGCCCCCATCCAGCAGCTGCACCACTACGCCTACCGGGCCAAAGATGCCGAGGAGACGCGGCACTTTTACGAAGACATTCTGGGGCTGCCGCTGTTTCACATCATTCAGAGCGACATCGTGCCCAGCACGGGTGAATATTGCCCGTACACCCACTTTTTCTTTCGGCTGCAAGACGGCTCTTTTATCGCGTTTTTTGACCTGGGCGACGACGAGGCGGCGCTGCCGTCACCCAACACACCGCTGTGGGTGAACCATATTTCGTTTCGGGTCAACACCGTGCCTGAGCTGCAGGCCATGAAGGCGCGGCTGGAGGCCGAAGGCATTGAGGTGCTGGGCGTGACAGATCACCACATTTTTAAAAGCATTTACTTTTTTGACCCGAATGGCATTCGGTTGGAGCTCACCGCGCAACTGGCAAGCGAGGCCGAGATGCAAAAAGCCAGCACCGACGTGCATGCGCGCTTAGCCGCTTGGACGGCACGCAAAAAGGTCTTGCGGGCCGAGCGTGCTGCCAAGGTTTAAGTGCAACCCGCGACTAAAAAGCTATGTTTTTAGTAGCTGCTTGCGCCCGTATTCATTGGGCTACAGCACTAAAATACCGGTAAAAACGGCTTAAAAAGCTATTTTTTGACAAGAAAACTGTTATTTCATGCAGCAAGCCTCGCCCTACTACACCCAAGCGCCAGCCACCAACGGCTATGAGTTTTCTGCTGGCACGGGCTACCCCTTGCCTGAATACCCGTTCACGCCGCCGCCAGAGCTGGGTATCGGTCAAGTCAAACGCCATGACATCGTGATCGTCGGTGCCGGGCTGGCAGGCTTGACCCTAGCCTGCGCCTTGCAGCAATACGGCGTTCGCGCCATTTTGCTGGACGAAGACAACACTGTCGGCGTAAAGGGAGCGTCGTCGCGCGGTATTTGCTATGCGCAAAAAACGCTGGAAATTTTCAAGCGTTTGGGCATCTATGAGCGCATCGCAGCCATTGGCGTGCAGTGGAGCGTAGGCCGCACGTTTGCGGGGCATGACGAGGTGTATTCGTTTGACCTGCGCCAACAAAATACGCACAACTTCAGCCAGCAGCCGCCGTTCATCAACATCCAGCAGTTTTATGTTGAAGGATTTCTGGTAGAGCAGCTTTATAAAAAGGCTGCGCATGTCGAACTGCGCTGGAACAACCGCATCACTGCGTTCGAGCAAAACGCAGACTTTGCCACTTTGCACATCACCACACCGGCGGGTGCGTACATGATTGAAGCCAACCATGTGATTGACTGCAGCGGCGCACGCAGCCCGTTTCGGGGCTGGTGCAAAGCTAGCGTCACGGCTAAAAAAGGTGATGACCGCTGGTGCATTGCCGATGTGCGATTTAAAGAACCGCCGCCAGTAGAACGCCATACCTGGATAGAAGCCCCCTTTAACGAAGGCCGTGCGGTGTGGCAGCACCTGATGGCCGACGGCGTGTGGCGGATTGACTACCAAATGCGGCCCGACGCCGACCCGGAAGAAGTCAGCCGCGAAGACGTGGTGCGGCAAAGAATCAACGGCCAACTCGGCCGCGATATACCGCACGACGAGTACGACATCGTCTGGGTTGGGCCTTATGCGTATCGCAGCGAATGCCTGGACCAGTTGCGCCATGGCCGGGTATTTTTTGTGGGGGACGCGGCGCATGTGGTCAGCCCATTTGGCGCACGCGGTGGCAACTCTGGCGTGCAAGACGCTGACAACCTGGCCTGGAAGCTGGCTGCCGTGGTGCGTGGCCAGGCTTCTGAAAATTTGTTAGATAGCTACCACGACGAACGCCACGAAGCCGCCACACACAACGTGCTGGTGACCAACCGCACTGCGCGGTTTTTGCGGCCCGCCGATGGCATGGAGCGTGTCTTTCGCACCGCCGCCATCAGCTTGGCCAAGCGCCATGCGTTTGCGCGGCAACTCGTCAACACCGGCCGCATGTCGGTGCCAAACGTATACAGCCAATCCAGCGTTTGCACACTGCAATGTGGGCGAGCGCTGCAAAACGTCGCGCTGCAATGGGCGGATGGCAGCGCGGGCGATGTGGCCGATCTGCTGACCTGGGCCGAAGGGCGCACGCTGCTGCTGGTATTTGGTTTGCTGACCACAGCACAGGCCATGCAAATCGCCAAACTAACGCAAAAAGGCGGCATGCGCTGTGTGCAAGTGCTAACAAAACCGGCGCTAGGCGCAGCAAAAGAACACGTACTGGACACGCAAGGGCATCTGGCAGCCAACCTGACAGGGGCTTTTTGGGCGCTGGTGCGGCCAGACAGCTACATCGCCGCCACGGGCGCGCAACTGGACGCTGGGCTGGCGCGCGCGCTGGCCACCGCCTGTGGGAGCAAGTTGTGAAAGCCGAACTGAACTTTGAAGACGCCGACACTTTTTATGAAAGCCTGCTCGACGCGCATGTCGGTTTGACGCGTGAGCAGTCAGAGGCGCTAAACGCCCGGCTGGTGCTGATTTTGGCCAACCAAGTCGGCAACACGGAGCAATTGGCGGGTTGCTTGGCGGCGGCAGTAGCTGCGGCCTAAAAAATAAATGACGAGCGGTAAGCCCCCGCACTTGCAGCAAAGCTGAAAACAGTGCATTCTCTGTTGGCGTGCTGTCTATTTCGCCCGGCATGTTCAGGAGTCCAACCATGCGCCCTTGCATTCTCAAACTGATTTGCGCCCTGCCTCTGACTTTTTCGCTGGTGGCAACCAGCTTGCATGCTGCCACCGCGCCATCAGCAAGTGCCGGCAGCGCGCAAACCATCATGGAGGCCATGACCAAAGCCAATGCGGCGGTGGTGGGCGTCAAAGTCAGGGCGGTTGAAGGCGCGCGATCAGCCCAAACCTTGGGTTTGAACCGCAGTGGCTCGGGCGTGGTGATAGGCCCTGACGGCCTGATTTTGACCATCGGCTACCTGATGCTGGAGGCCCAGCAAATTGAAATCATCACCCAAGAAGGCAAGACTCTGCCTGCGGTCGCGGTAGCTTATGACCTGGCTACAGGCTTTGGGCTGATCCGTCCGCTGCTGCCATTGCGCGGCGTAGCGCCAGTGGCGCTGGGCAGCCAGCAAGACTTACAACCCGGCGAGCCGCTGATGGCCGCAACCGGTGCGAGCGACAGAGACGAAGGCGGCGTGAGCATGACGCAACTGGTCAGCCAGCGGGCGTTTTCAGGCACTTGGGAATACCACCTCGACAGCGCGCTGTTTACCAGTCCGCCGGTTAGCTCGGGGCGCGGCAACCACAGCGGCGCGCCGCTGTTTAACCGCAAAGGCGAACTGATGGGCATTGGCTCGCTGTTTGTCGTCGATGCGTCGGGTGAAAACAAGCGCAACCCCGGCAACATGTTTGTGCCGATTGATTTGCTCAAACCCATCTTGCTTGAGATGCGGCAACAAGGCAGCAGCAAGCAAAGCGCTAGGGCTTGGCTGGGCCTGACGTCCAGCGACCAGGGCGGGCGTGTGCAGGTG
>JBBRDA010000168.1:0-3542 GCA_038204335.1 Burkholderiales bacterium | reverse complement strand
ATGCTCGGCTTTGAGGCCGCCTTGTTCATGCCTACCGGCACGCAGAGCAACCTGTGCGCCATCCTGAGCCATTGCCAGCGCGGCGACGAATACATCGTCGGCCAGCAGGCGCACTGCTACCGCTGGGAAGGCGGCGGTGCGGCCGTGTTTGGCAGCGTGCAGCCGCAGCCGCTGAACCATCAGGCTGATGGCAGCCTGGCACTGGCTGATATTGAATCAGCCATCAAACCCGACGACGCGCACTTCGCCCGCACCCGCCTGCTGGCGCTGGAAAACACGCTGGGCGGCAAATTGTTGCCTTTTGACTATGTTCAGGCCGCGACTGATCTGGCCCGCAGCAAAGGCCTGAGCCGGCACCTGGACGGCGCGCGGCTGTTCAATGCCGCCGTTGCGCAGGCGGCGCAAACTGGCGGTGACGCCAAAACACAAGCCCGGCGAATTGCCCAGTGCTTTGACAGCGTTTCCGTTTGTTTTAGCAAGGGGCTGGGCGCGCCGGTCGGCTCGGCGCTTTGTGGCTCCAAAGATTTCATTGCCCGGGCGCACCGTATTCGGAAAATGGCCGGTGGCGGCATGCGTCAGTCTGGCGAGCTGGCAGCAGCAGCTTCTTATGCCCTTGACCACTACATTGCCCGGTTGGCCGACGACCACGCGCTGGCCAAGCGCCTGGCTGACGGGCTTGCCGGTATCGACGGCCTGCAGGTTGAAGCACCGCAAACCAATATTTTGTTTGTAGACCTGATCGGCGAGGCAAAGGCGCGGTCAGCAGATTTGCTCAAACACTTGGGCGACCACCAGATTCAGGCCACCGGACTGTACCGGCTGCGTTTTGTCACGCATCTGGACGTCGATGCGGCCGGGGTAGACCGTGCAGCGGCGGTGATTCGGGACTTTTTCAAGGCCTGAGCCTGAGCTTGACTGCATAAGGACACATCGCATGGACATTAGCCATCTTTTGTTGTTTGTAGCCGCTGGGTTGCTGCTGAACCTGACCCCCGGCCCTGACGTGCTTTACATCGTGACCAACGCCTTGCGCTCAGGCGCGCGCGCGGGTGTGGTGGCTGCGTTGGGCATCACGGCGGGCTGCTTTGTGCACATTTTTGCGGCGGCGATGGGTGTCAGCGCGCTGATGGCCGCGTCCACCTTGGCGTTTACTGCGCTGAAGTGGTTAGGTGCCGGCTATCTGGTGTATGTTGGCCTGCGCATGCTGCTGGCAAAGTCGCCACCTGAAGCTATACCTGCTACTGATTTAGTAGCTGACTACGCGCGTCAAGTCGGAGCCATCAGGCTAAAAAGCGTATTCTTTCAAGGCTTTTGGACAAATACGCTCAATCCCAAGGTGGCGCTGTTTTTTCTCGCCTTTGTGCCGCAGTTCATCACGCCAGACATCGAAAACAAGCCGTTGGCGTTTTTACTGCTCGGCTTGTTGTTTAACTTCAACGCCCTCTGGGTCAATATCGGCTGGGCACTGGCGGCCGCCTGGACGGCCCGCCGCTCAGCGGCGGTACAGCGCAGCATGCAACTGCTGGAGCGAACAGCAGGCGTGCTGTTTATCGGCTTTGGCCTGAAGCTCGCCTTGAGCGAGCGCCCCGGTGCCTGAAAGGCATGTCCTATGTGGCCTTTACCGCCCGTCCAGCCAGACGTCAGGTGTTCACCTGAAGCTGCCATGGTCACCCGTTTGATAATCGCCAGACGATCGATGGGCTGTAAGATGCTATATTTTTAGTAGCTGCTTGCGCCCGTATTCATTGGTTAAAAGCCATATTTGATACCTAAAAACAGCCTTTTTGGAGCACTTTTATGCCAAATTCCCACAAAATCACCGCCAGCCAAGCCCTGCAACGCACCATTGAGCACCGCGAGATCTTTCATGACGAAATGCTGCACCTGATGCGCCTGATCATGGGCGGCGAGATGTCACCCGTCATGATGGCGGCGCTCATCACCGGGTTGCGGGTCAAAAAGGAAACGATTGGCGAGATCACCGCGGCTGCGCAGGTGATGCGCGAGTTCTCACTGAAGGTCAACGTGGCTGACAAAACCCATCTGGTCGACATTGTGGGCACCGGCGGCGACGGCTCACATACCTTCAATATCTCCACCTGTTCGATGTTTGTCGCGGCCGCTGCAGGGGCTAAGGTCAGCAAGCATGGCGGCAGGAGCGTCAGCAGCAAGTCGGGCAGTGCCGACGTGATGGAGTCCCTAGGCATCCATATCAACTTGTCACCCGAAGCGATTGCGCGGTGCATCGATGACGTCGGCATCGGTTTCATGTTTGCCCCGAATCACCACCCGGCCATGAAGGCTGTCGCGCCGATTCGCAAGGAACTCGGCGTACGCACCATCTTCAATATCTTGGGCCCGCTGACCAACCCGGCCAGCGCGCCGCATATTTTGATGGGCGTGTTTCACCCAGACCTGGTCGGCATACAGATCAGGGCTTTGCAGCGGCTAGGGGCTGAACATGCGCTGGTGGTGTACGGCAAGGACGGGCTGGACGAAATCAGCCTGGGTGCCGCCACCGTGGTGGGGGAGCTCAAAAACGGTGAAATCACCGAGTACGAGATCCACCCGGAGGACTTTGGCTTCACCATGGCCAGTTCCCGCGCTCTGCGGGTTGAGACACCCGAGCAGTCCAAAGCCATGTTGCTGAGCGTGCTTGATAACCAGCCGGGTGCTGCGCGCGACATCGTCATCCTGAACGCTGGCGCCGCCCTGTACGCCGCCAATGTGGCCAGCTCGATGGCCGAGGGTGTTGAAAAAGCCCGGGCGGCGCTGACCTCGGGGGCGGCTAAAACACGACTCGAGCAACTCGTCAAGCTGACAAACGAGCAGGCGAGCAAACTTTAAAGCGCGTCGGCTTGGGCTGACAAGGCCGCTCAGGCTGGGAGTTTCCCTAGTTTGACCTTAAAGTCTGCTCGCAGTAAGTTTTCGGTAAGGCCGTTTGTTGACATTGCAACTTTACAAAAACTTTGCAATCATGCTTTTCACCCTCAACACGCTCCAGTTGGTGCTCTACATTGCCGTCTTGCTATTGGTAGGGCAGGGCTTGCTGTGGATCATTTCGGGTGCCAAGGCCGGTAACAACCTTTTTTACCAGCTTTTCCAACTCGTCAACAAGCCGTGGGTGCGGGCGGCGCGCTGGATATCGCCCAAGCAAGTGGCAGACCACCAAGTGCCGGTGGTGGCATTTTTCGTCGTCGGCATTTTGTACGTTGCTGTGACGCTGGCAAAAATTGAGCATTGCGTCACTGTCGCCATGCAGGGGTGTAAATAATGAAACCAATCGGTTGGTTGCTGCAAAAGTACCGCGCCATGGGTCTGCTGGTTCTTGGTCAGCGTGAAGCGGCGGGCAGGGTATTTGAGACCATGTTGCAAACCGACCCGGACGATGCCTACGCTTTGGCCAGTCGCGCGCAACTGGCGGTGCAACGCGGTGACAAAACCGCCGCGCTTAACGACATGAAGCGCCTGTGCGAGCTGGATGCAGACTCGGCACACGCTTGGTACAACTACGGCTACTTGCTCCATGAATGTGGCCACAC
>JBBRDA010000167.1:0-3544 GCA_038204335.1 Burkholderiales bacterium | reverse complement strand
TGCCGTGGTGGTTTTTACAGGGCTTTGGCGGTGAGTATGCAGGCCGGGCACTCACGTCAATTGACCCGCAGGGCGAGATCGCCAGCGCCATAGCCCCGCAGCAAGTGGTGGGCTGTGTGGTGCATTCCAGTTGCTCGGTCGACGCGCCCGGACTGGTGCGGCATCACTTTGGCAACAAGCTGATCATTGGTGAGCCATCGGGTGAAAAAACCGCGCGTGTACAGCACCTGCTGGCGCTGCTAGGCAACGCGGGTTTTGAGACTCCGCTGTCCGAGCAGATTCAAAAAGACATTTGGTTCAAGCTGTGGGGCAACATGACCGTGAACCCCATCAGCGCGCTAACGGGGGCAACCACTGACCTCATCATGGGTGACGATTTGGTGCGGGGCTTTATATCTAGCGTGATGCTGGAGGCCAAAAAAATTGGCGCGCGCTTAGGCATAGCCATAGACCAACAGCCAGAAGACCGCCACGCCATCACGATGAAGCTGGGCGCTTTTAAAACATCGATGTTGCAGGATGTGGAGGCGGGCAAAGCGGTAGAGCTGGACGCGCTGGTGACCGCCGTCAAAGAGCTGGGCACATTGACGAAAGTGCCCACGCCTTGTACCGACGCGCTGCTGGGGCTGGCGCGGCTGCAGGCTCGGGTACGTCATTTGTATTGACAGCAGCGATAAACGGCTCCAAAATGAAACCAAGTTCTATTTTGGAGCCATAGTATGACCACTTTATCCATCAAAGACGTACCGGAAACCTGGGCAGAAGCCTTGCGCCAGCGTGCAGCTCGCAACCACCGGTCGCTGCAAGGTGAGCTGATGGCCCTAATTGAGCGGGCCGCCGGCGAGTTGCCGCTGGACGCAAGCGAGCCGGTAAGCACCCAAGGCAGCGTCGTCGGGCATGACCGCTTTGGGCACCCGATCATCAAGAATGGCTGGAAGACGACTGAACAGTTAGTGGCAGAGCAGCGCGCCAGAGCCCTAATGCCGTTACGGCGCGGCCCCTCCAGTATCGACATGATCCGTGAAGACCGAGACTCGCGGTGAGCAGTGGTCACCCGGTCTTGTATGTGGCTGAGCCTCCCGCCAGCTACCTGGTTCGCACCCCGCTCGTGGTCGATTGCAGCGTTTTGGTCGCCGTTTTGTTTGAAGAAGAAACCTATGAACGCGCGGTTGAGCTCATCATCGGCAAAACCCTGTTTGCACCCAATTTGCTGTCACATGAAATCGTGAATGTGGCACTAAAAAAGCGACGCTTGGGTGTGGCCGCGAGCGATATTGCGCAGGCACTGTCAGACTACGCCAGCCACGACATAGAACTGCGCCAGACCGACAGCCTGGCCCAATACGAGCTGGCGCAGCGCTACAACCTTAGCGGCTACGACGCCGCCTACTTGTGGCTGGCGGCTGAACTCAAAGCGCCACTGGCCACGTTTGACGAAAAACTGGGGCGGGCCGCTCAGGCTCATCTAGCTAGCCTGCCCTAGCCTGTAGCGACCCATCCCCCCAAACATGACACCCACACGCGCTATCAGCGCTAGCGCCTTCGCCACCCTGCTGCTCATCGCGCTGATGATGGGCGCCAACCACGTTGCAGCCCGTATTGCCTTTAACAACGGGGTAGACGTAGCCACAGCGGTGGTGTTTCGCAGCACCGTGACGGCTTTGGTGGTGGGTGGCTTGGTGTTTTTTCAGGCGGTGCCGCTGCTAACCACAACGCGTCAAAAACGGTTTTTGGTTGTCGTTGGCTTGCTGGTTGGCGTGCAGAGTTTGTGCCTTTATTCAGCCGTGGCGCGGCTACCAGTGGCGCTTGCCTTGCTGGCGTTTAACACCTACCCACTATGGACAGCCCTGTGGGACCGCCTGCTGTACCAGCGCCGACCCGAGCGCGCCACGCTGCAAGCCATGCCCGTGATTTTGGTTGGCTTGGCGCTGGCGCTCGACGTGCTGGGTGCCGCGTCGGGCTTGGGCGCTGCAGGGCAATGGGCGCGTATCGGGGCAGGCGTCGCGTTTGCATTGGCAGCAGCGGCCACATTCGGTTTGGCCTTGGTATTAACGCAGCACGAAACCGCCGGGCTCGACGGCCGGCTGCGCACCTCTTGCACCATGCTGCTGGCCGGCATGGTCGCGCTGGCCATGGTGGGCGCACAAGGCGGCGTGCATTTGCCCACCGCCACAGCCGGCTGGTGGGGCCTAGGCGCGCTGACGTTTTTGTACGGCACGGCTTTCACTATCATGTTTACCGTGCTACCCAAGCTGGGCGTAGCAGGCAATTCAGCCATCATGAATGTAGAGCCCGTGTTTGCACTGGTGTTGGCCTGGCTGATACTGGGCCAAAGCATTGCACCCATACAGGTCGCTGGCGCGCTGCTGGTGGTGGGCGCGGTGATGGTGTTGGGCTTGCGGAAAAAGTAAGCGCATCAAACCTGCCAGTTTCCTTACTACCGACATAAACCCATGCAACTCCCGCATCGATAACTTACCCCAAAATGACAACTTAACCCTAGAATCCAAACCAGTCGCGAATGAGACAGCGACGGATAACAGGCTTAGGGGGCAGGTTTCGTGGGTTGTCATAAAACTGAATCAGGGTGGAAGAGCACTCGCCGCCGATCGGCGGTGCTTTGTGGCTATACGCATGCGATATCGATGTTTCCGTTCGTTTTGACACAGGTGCAGTGGCCGACGGTAGCTGGTGCGGCCAGTCGGGATGGGGATGCGGATACAGGCTCAGGGTCTGGTGCGAGGATTGCAGGTCAAGTTGACAGTGGCGGTGGTGACCACGCCATCAATGGCAACGCTCTATATGTCAACTCCGTCATCTCAGACCCTGTTAGGAATTCAAACAGCAGCTCCAGCAGCACGCAATTCTCTTCAAACCCCTCAAATTCAGTCATTTCAAGCCAATTTGAGGCATCAAATCAGGCTCTAGACCAACAAATACAGGCGCAAGCAGCTTCTGAATCAATAGCTAGTCAGAACATAACAAGCGCCAGTGGTTCACAGCAAAACTCGCAGGGCGACAACAACAACGATCAAGACAACGATGACGATGATCAATCGCCCAGCTCAGACTCAGGCTCTAACCCAACCAGCCCAGTTACCTTCACAACTTCTAGCGGCATCTTACTGGCCTACCCCAAGACCCGAGGTGAACACGCTTTAGGCATTGAAGACACTCAGCTTCGTTTCGCACAGAAGCTGCTCCTAGCCAATGACTCAACAGACAACGTCTCTAGCAATCTAAGCCAACCGAGTTTGCGCATTACGGCGGTGTATGCGCCCAGCCATGGCAGTGTGTCTTTGCAAATGGGCGCTGATGGCTTGGCTGAGGTGGTATTTAACCCGGATGCCAACTACCACGGCTCGGCCGGCTTTAGCTACACCGTGACTGACCAGTACGGACTGTCTAGCCAAGCCACCACGACGTTGAGCATTTCAGCGGTCAATGATGCGCCAGTCACGCAAGATGAGACGGCCAGCGGCAATGAAGACACGACGCTGCGCTTTACCGCGCAGGCGCTCTTGGCCAATGATTCGGATGTGGA
>JBBRDA010000166.1:0-3668 GCA_038204335.1 Burkholderiales bacterium | reverse complement strand
CTTGTCTGCTTTAACCGGTGGTGCAAATATGGGACCTTAGCTCAGTTGGTAGAGCAGCGGACTTTTAATCCGTTTGTCGTGGGTTCGACCCCCGCAGGTCCCACCAAAATTTAAAAAGCGCCTGATGTCAAAATCAGGCGCTTTTTTGGTTTCTGGCTCGGTATTTTTGTTTACCCTGAATGTCCAAGCCTCAGTACATCTGGCTTCGGAACAGGAAGTCCGGCTTCTTGAGCCACCCGAATGCAGTCTTTCATGTGCTCTTCACCCAGGTAGCGAATGGCAGCATAGCCCACCGTGGCGGCAACGATTTGCCCCGCAAACGGCACATATTTGGCCAACTGCTTGGTGGTCAGGCGCATGCCGATTTTGGTGGCTGCCTTGATCACCAAATCGCGGCTGATCAGCTTGCCGATGAGTACAGATCCAACCAGCGTCACGGCTTTTTGCACTTGCTCGCGTTTTTTGGGGTTCAGGCTGTCGAGTTGTTGTGGCGTCAGGCCAAATTCTTGGTTGATTTCCGGGATCAGTTTTGACAGCATCGCTGCATCGACCGCCCAATCCAGCCCGGGCACGGGTACCGCGCTGGCCACACCGGCCATCAGGGCACGTTTGTGCAGCAGCTTTCGGCTGCGTTTGACGGCGGCTTGCATGTCGGCATCGTCCGCGGCCATGTTCAGAGCTGTAGGCATGCGTCAATCTCCTTCAGGTTAACTCTTACACCGCTGCGGTCTCAAGCTGTTCGGTCAGCTCAAGCCACCGTTCTTCATGCTGGCCTAATTCTGCTTCTATGACTTTGAGGCGCTTGCCGATTTGCGCTAGGTCGGCGGGTGCCTTGGCAGTGGCTAACTGAGTCTGTAATTGGTCTTTTTCAAGATTCAAAGCCTGCATTTGGCCGTCGATCTTGTCCAATTCTTTGCTCAACTGCTTGTTGAGCTGCTTTTGAGGCGGCTTGGCGGTGTCATTTTTGCCTGCTTTGGAGGCTTTTTGGGTATCAAAAGTGGCTGTGTCGTCCTGTTTACGGGCGTGAGCAGCTTCTTTTTCAATAGCAACCTTAGCTGCGAGTACTGGTGCTGCACCAGCTTTTTTTGCATCTTCACGCATCTTCTTGGCGTGGTCTAGCAAGTACTTTTGGTAGTCGTCCAGGTCGCCATCAAACGGGGCCACGCCACCTTGGCTGACCATCCAGAACTCGTCGCAAACGGCGCGCAGCAGCGCCCGGTCATGGCTGACCAGCATGACAGTGCCTTCAAATTCGTTCAGCGCCATGCTGAGCGCCTCGCGCGTGGCCAAGTCCAGGTGGTTGGTAGGCTCGTCCAGCAACAGCAGGTTGGGGCGCTGCCAGACAATCATGCACAGCACCAGACGCGCTTTTTCGCCACCGCTCATGCTGCCCACGGCCTGCTTGACCATGTCGCCGCCAAAGTTGAAGTTGCCTAAAAAGCTGCGCAGGTCTTGCTCGCGCGTCGGCTGGTTGCCCATCTTGCCTGCTGCGGTCACTTCTTTCACCAGCCGAATCATGTGCTCTAGTGGGTTGTCGGCTGGTCGCAGCACGTCGAGTTCTTGCTGGGCGAAGTACCCGATATTCAGGCCCTTGCCTTCGGTCATGTCGCCGCTGATAGGCGCTAAAGCTCTGGCTACAGTTTTCACCAGCGTTGACTTGCCTTGCCCGTTCGCCCCCAAAATACCAATGCGCTGACCCGCCAGAACGGACTTGCTGACGTTTTGCACAATCACGGTGGGCGGCGTGCCTTCGGGCGCGTCTTCAGGCGGTGGGTAGCCAAAAAAGGCGTTTTGCATCGCCAGCATGGGGTTGGGCAGGTTGGCGGGCTCTTTGAATTCAAACGTAAAGTCGGCTTCGGCCAGCAGCGGCGCAATTTTCTCCATGCGGTCCAGCGCCTTGACCCGGCTTTGCGCCTGCTTGGCCTTGCTGGCCTTGGCCTTGAAGCGGGCGATAAATTTTTGCAAGTGGGCAATTTTGTCTTGCTGCTTGCTGAAAGCGGTTTGCTGCAGCGCCATTTGCTCGGAGCGCAGATCTTCAAACTTGCTGTAATTGCCGCCGTAGCGGGTCAGCTTGGCGCTTTCAATGTGGACAGTGACGTCCGTGACCGCATCTAAAAACTCCCGGTCATGGCTAATCACCAGCATCGTGCCTTGGTAGCGTTTAAGCCAAGCTTCCAGCCAGACCAGCGCGTCCAAGTCCAGGTGGTTGGTAGGTTCGTCCAGCAGCAGCAGGTCAGACGGGCACATCAGCGCGCGCGCCAGCTGCAAGCGCATGCGCCAGCCGCCTGAAAAGCTGTTGACTGGGTTGTCCAGCTCAGACACCTTGAAGCCCAGGCCTAGGATAAGTGCTTGCGCCCGCGCTTTCGCGTCGTGTTCACCCGCGTCGTACAACTCCATGTAGGCGTGTGCCATCCGGTCGCCGTCGCCGCTTTCCTCAGATGCCGCCACTTCAGCCTGCGCGGCCAGCAGCACAATGTCGCCTTCAATCACGTAATCGGTGGCGCTTTGCTCGGTTTCAGGCATGTCCTGCGCAACTTGCGCCATGCGCCACTGCGCCGGGATAAAAAACTCGCCGCCGTCTTCGTGCAGTGTGCCGTTGAGCATGGCAAACAGCGACGACTTGCCCGCCCCGTTGCGCCCCACCAGGCCAATGTTCTCGCCGGGATTCAGGGTGACAGAAGCGCTGTCAAGAATCACTTTGGCGCCGCGACGCAGCACCACGTTTTTAAGGGTAATCATTGTTCAAACAGTTTAGAAAACGGACGCAAACCGGCATCCTGAAAACGCGAATACTTTATGGGGCAGTCATTGCTGCAAAAGCTGTTTCCGTGTCAAAAGCAACACCTGGTCTGGACCACCGCTTGTCTCGAACCACAAAGGCTCCATCGCAGGGAAGGCGCGTTCAAAGTTTTCGCGCTCGTTGCCTATTTCCAGTACCAACACCGCATTTTCGCTCATATGCGACGAAATGGTTAGAAAGACCTGCCGAATAAAGTCCATGCCATCTTTACCGCTAGCCAAGGCCAAAGCCGGTTCGGCCTTGAATTCAGCAGGTAGAGCGGCCATAGTTGCCGCGTTTACATAGGGTGGGTTGCACAAAATCAGGTCGTAGGCGGCACCGCACGCAGCTAAACCGTCCGACTCCATCAAGGTAATGCGCTCAGTCAGATCATGTTTATCAACATTGATACGGGCTACTGCCAAGGCATCGGCGCTGATGTCAGCCGCATCAATCACCACATCCGGATAGGCCATGGCCGCCAGCACTGCCAGGCTACCGTTACCGGTACACAAGTCCAGCACCCGAAAAGGTGTGGCCCCCACGCTTGCCACTTCGTGTGCTGCGCTGCCCCCCGAGGGGGCGCTCGCTTGCTTGGGGCGGCCCGGCGCGGCGCTCGGCTCAATCAGCCACGGGTCAATGCTCTCGTCAACAATCAGTTCGGCAATAAATGAGCGCGGAATGATCGCCCGCTCATCGACATAAAACGCCACGCCTTGCAGCCAGGCCTCATTGGTCAGGTAGGCCAGCGGTTTGCGGGTGGTGATGCGTGCTACTAAAAGAGAAGCTACTTGCGCCCGATTTTTCTGGTCTACAGGCTTATTTGCCACAGCATCCAGGTCATCCAATGGCAATTTCAGAGCCCACAGCACCAGCCAGGCCGCTTCGT
>JBBRDA010000165.1:0-3914 GCA_038204335.1 Burkholderiales bacterium | reverse complement strand
GGTTAAAAGAGGCTTTATCCCAATGAATACGGGCGCAAGCAGCTATTTATTTAGTAGCAATTGAATATCTGAAAGACCGGCATGAACGCCGTCCAGTCACATGCCCTTCCTGCAACTACCACCTATCAAAAACTCACTCCGGGATTTCAGGCTACACGCAGGGGAAAGTCGGCGCTCACGCTCCAACCTGCTCACGCCGCCATCTTATCTATCTGAATTAGCTGGACTACCTATTCGACCCTACATGAATTACCTAAAAGCTTGGCACTAAACAATCAAATAATCAAAACGTGACAAATGTAACAAAACCCCAAACTCTAAAGTTTTAGGAAAGTCTATGTCGACCATCTACCGCCAGTCGCTTAAGGGCATCGATGAAGTCGCGTTCAAATCGTCAGGCCTGCCGCTACGGCTGGTGAGTTATCTTTTGGTGGTGGACGGTGAGTCGTCCATTGATCAACTGGCTGCGCGGCATCCCAATCTGGCCTCAATGCAAGCTGTTTTGCAGGGCTTACAGGGGCAGGGTTTTATAGAGGTAGCAGGAATGTCGGCCAACGTGGTGGACATCGCGCAAATGCGCGTGGGCAATGGCCAGAGCGTCAATGTACCCATGCCGCAAATCCAGCAGCAACCCACCTACACGCCAGCACCCCAGCCGCCGCCTGCTTACCAACCCGCACCCGACTATTTTCCAGAAATTGAAAAATACAAAGCCACGATGATCCGCGACGTCACCGCTTTACTGGGGGCAGATTCAGCGCCCGTCGCCAGCAAGATTCAGGGCTGCAGAACCCGCGACGATTTGTTTGCCACCATGATGGGGATTAAAAAGATCATCACGATGTACACCAACCGCGACACCGCTGAAAAATTTGGCGAGCGTTACGCTGCCCTTTCAAAATAACAGCACAGAAATTTCTAATGCCCGTATCTACCAGCTTTCGCAATTCAGAACTAGGAGCTTCCCATGCAGTTTGACTTGATCATGGCCACGCAGTTTACGTTTTTGATGGGCTTTATAGGCATGACCGGGGGCGCCTATTACTTCACCCTGATCAAAAGTACGCTGCCGGTCGAGCACCAATCTAATGCCGTGACATCGGCCGTGTATTGCTTCATGGCCGCCATCATGTATGCCATCATCAACTACAAGTACGGCATTGGCACCGATGCCTTGGCAAAAGGCGAATATCCGACCGTTTTGCGTTACATCGACTGGCTGGTGACGACGCCTCTTTTGGTGCTTAAATTTCCTGAACTGTTGGGCGGTGATGATGCGCCAGCAGTCGCGGTACTGGTCATTGTGGCCGACATCATGATGATCTTCTTCGGTTTTGCTGGTGAGGTTTCCATCAACGAAGCAAAGGGCGCAACGGTGGTTGGTTGGGCCATGTTTGGCGTGAGCTGCCTGGCTTGGTTGTTTATTATTTTTATTCTTTACACCGCCGTAACGAATGCGGCCACCAACAAACTGGGGCCCGTCAAGGAGGGCTTGAATCGGCTCAAATTGTTCATCGTCTTCGGTTGGGCCATTTACCCGGTCGGTTTTTTGCTCACACTGATTTCAAACTCACCCGAAATGCGCCTGGGCCGTGAACTGGTTTACAACTTTGCCGATTTGTTTAACAAAGTCGGTTTTGGCATGGTGGCCATTTACGCAGTCCGCCAGATTGTTCGCGAACAACAATTGCGCGAAGCCATGCGGCAGCTTTAAGCGATATTTAAAGCATCTGGGCGTACCCCCGGCAAATGACTTTGACCGACTGGGACATCGTGATTGTGGGCGGCGGCCTGGGGGGGCTGTCGCTCGCCGTAGAGCTGGCTCAGCCAGAGTACGCGCACCTACGTGTCTTGGTGCTTGAAAAACGCGCAGACTACACACGCGACCGCACTTGGAGCTACTGGCAAACGCACACCCACCGCTACAGCGGCTTGGAGCGCAAGCGCTGGAACGCATGGCGTTTGAGCTTCAAAGGCAGCCTTGCGCAGCACGACAGCAAGCACGCTTATTGCACGATGGATGCTGACATGTTCTACGACTTTGCGGTAGCGCAAATAGCAGCCGCGCCGCATGTACAGCTCCGAATGAATGTCGCTGTGAAAAGCGTGCAAGCCAAGCCGCAAGCAGCCGTACTGCTGGGCGATGGTACGGCCATCACCGCAGCTTGGGTCATGGACGGCCGACCAAACCCGCCCCCGCGGCCCGACGCGCTGTGTCAGCACTTTGAAGGCTGGGAGATTCAAACCGACACCGACTGCTTTGACGACAGCGCGGTTGAATTAATGAACTTTCAGCCTGCGACACAAGGCTTGCACTTTTTGTATGTGTTGCCTTATGGGCCGCGTCAAGCGTTGGTAGAAAGTACCTGGATGTCGGCTTACACGTACCAGCCCGACTACGCCGCCGAGCTGCGTGATTACTTGCACAGCCGCTATGGCGTGACCGACTACAAGTGCGTGTACCGCGAGCGCGGTTGCCTTGACTTGCAGGCGCGTACCCGCCAACCCGAGGTTCTTGACGGCAGCAACCGATTGGTGGCCCTTGGCAAAGCAGCAGGCACATTACGGGCGTCCACGGGTTTTGCGTTTTTAGAAACCATCGCGGAGGCAAGCCGCATTGCCCAGTGTTTTAAGGGTGTGCCGCTGGCCGATGTGCGGGTATTGCCGTACCGGCGCAACTGGCTAGACGCTTGGATGGACAAAATTTTTTGTGATGGGCTCAAAGCTGACTGGCAACGCGCGCCCGAGTTTTTTATGGCTATGTTTAAGGGTATCTCTCCCGAAACATGGGTGAGCTTTTTAACCGGCCGCCCCAGTATGATGCAGCGCTTGCAGGTCAGTTTGCAACTCCCCAAACTTCATTTTTTGCGGGCAGCGCGCCGCGTGTTGGCCGGCTAAGTGAGCCTTTGGCAGGCGGCGCTGGCTGGCCTTGGCGCATTGGCTTTAGCCGCAGTGTGGTGGCTAGACACCACCCAGCCGCAGGCCGGCGCCTGGGTTCTGGTCGGGTTGAGCCTGAGCCTGGGTTTTGTGCATGGTGCGCTTGATGCGCCGCTGCTACAGCGCCGCTTTAGCAACCGCTGGGTGCTGATACAAGTGCTGGCTGCCTATCTGGCTGCTGTTTTGCTGTTGGGCTGGTGGTTGAGTGCCGCCATCACGATAGCTTTGTGGCTGTTGATTGCCATGTCAATTTGGCATTTTGGCGAGGCTTATGGCCGCTGGGAGGGCCTGCCGCCTTGGTCGGCTGGTCTGAGCCGGGTCGCGGTGGGGGGTGCGCCCATCATGCTGCCGGTATGGCTTGCACCGGGCGAGCTGGCTGCACTGGCGGCTGCTGTTTTCGAACCCGTTGCGTTACAAGGCTGGCGGTTGATGGCCGTGGCCTGGCTGGTGCTGCTGGCGGTGTGGCTTTTGGCTTGCGGCTTGCCCAAGCCACATGCCGCGCGGCTGGCGTGGCTTGAGCTGCTCGGCTGCGCCGCGGCTTATCTGGTGTTTTCGCCCGTGATGGCGTTTGCGCTTTACTTTGGTGTCTATCATGCGCCGGTGCATATTTGGCGAGTCTGGCGCGCTTGGGCCGCTAACCAAGCAGAGCTGCATCCCGCACCCAAGCGACTGCCGGTTGCGGCGGGCCTTGCTGCTACCTTGCTGGCTACGTGGCTGTTGGGCGCGGTGCTGTGGTGGCTGCTTGGCCAGCCAGTAGCTGCGGTGTTTGATTCGAGCGCCGCACTGCGCTGGCTGGTCGTGGCGCTGGCCGCTGTGACCGCGCCGCACCTGGTGTTGATCCATGCGTGCGCAGATTTTTTGTCCTGCAAATGCAACGCCAGTTAGCAGCTAGGCCGCCCCTGCACGCTATATTTGCATTGCAGCTACGGCTGCGTCCAGTGCACTGACACGCAAAACCCCTTGGGTTGCATCCGCTC
>JBBRDA010000164.1:0-3930 GCA_038204335.1 Burkholderiales bacterium | reverse complement strand
GAGGTGCCCAACCCGCTGAACCCACCCACCGGCTGCGCCTTCAACCCCCGCTGCCCCCTTGCCAATGACCGTTGCCGTACCGAGCGGCCAGTACTAAAAAGCCTGCATGGCATCAAGGTGGCGTGCCATGCGGTCGAAGAGGGACGGGTTTAGCCTGAAGATACGCTACGTATTTAGGAGCTGCTTGCGCCCGTATTGATTGACCTAGAGCCCTAAAACATACCTGAATCCAGGGTCTTTTTGGATTTTAGAGTCCTTGCCGGGCTGCCACGACGACATCTGGCAGAAGGTTTAGTATCTGCTGATGTTTAAATTACTTTGCGGCGTAACTTTTTGCGCTGTTCTGGCCAGTTGCGCCAATCCGCTTGAAGCCCCCGTGCTTCAACCCTTGGGTGCCCAAGCGCAGGCCCTGACCAGCACCCGCCTGGCGGCGCTGTTGCCTTTGGACGTTTTGATGCTGGGCGAGCAGCACGATGCGCCTGAGCACCAACAGATTCACCAACAGGTCATTGCCCTGCTGGCGCAGCGCAGCCAGTTGGGCGCGGTGGCGCTGGAGATGGCAGATGCCGGCGCGAGCACTGCCAAACTGCACCCCAGTTCAACCGAGCAAGAAGCTAAGAACGCCTTGAAATGGAGCGACAAAAGCTGGCCATGGCAAGCCTATGGCCCGGCCGTGATGACCGCTGTGCGGGCGGGCGTACTGGTAGTGGGCGCTAACTTGCCGCGCGATTCGATGCGCGGCAGCATGGGCGACAGCACGCTAGACGGCCAACTGCCCGGCGCAGCACTGAAAGCGCAGCAGCAGCAGATTCGCATCGGCCACTGCAACCTGCTGCCGGAAAGCCAGATCACGCCGATGACCCGCATCCAGATTGCCAAAGACATCAAAATGGCCGAAACGCTGAAAGAAGTGGCGCTACCCGGCAAAGTGGTGCTGCTGCTGGCGGGCAGCGCCCACGCTGACCGCCTGCTGGGCGTGCCGCAGCACCTGCCCGCCAGCCTGAAGGTGAAGGCGGTTCGGCTGCGGGCAGGTGATGCGGCGGCGACTGACAACGTTGAAGCGTTCGATGCCGTCTGGGCCACTCCGGCCGTGCCAGAAAAGGACTACTGCGCAGACTTCAAGGCTCAAATGACCAAGTAGACGCACAGATTTGAGACAGGAATTTGCTATAAATTCAGGAGCTGCTTGCGCCCGTATTTATTGGTCAAAAGCTCTATTTAATACCTAAAATACGCCTGAAAACCCATGTTTTTAGGCTTTTTCTGCCTTTTCAAGCGCCCGGTCCGCATAACGGCCAAAACGCCAAGCTGTGCCATCGACGGTGATACGTCGCCAGGTGCTGCGCTTGTCGAAAGGGCTCATAGCGGGCCAGTTTTGCACCTCTTCAAACGTGCGCCCACAGCCCTTGCAGACTTCGTCGCCCTGGCTGGTCGAGCAAATGGCAATACAGGGCGCATCGACCGTGGTGTCGTACCAGGTTTGCCAGGCGTCCATGGCCTTGGGCGGGAAACCCGCCACGCCGACCTCGTCTTCGCGGTAAAACACCATCAGGGCATAGACCTCGGCCAGCGCCCGTAACTCCGGCGCCAGCGTGATGCCGTCGGGGGACGGGGAGCGTTCCCGCCAGTAGTTGATGGCGGCTTCAATGTCGGTGATGTGGATAGTGGGCATAACGATTCGTCAAATTATCGGTGACAGCCCATGCAGTCGGCCTACTGCGCCGGGTTTGCCCCCGATTTCTGCGAAACAACCCTAACGGCCTGAAAGATGACTTGCCATGGGTCCGACTCTGCCCCTAGAATGACCGCAAGAAGGGGAGTAACTCCCTACAGCAAGGTCGTCAATACGAAGCGCAGCTGAAACTGCGCTTCCGGCATGCTGGGCATACAGGTCACTGTGTGTTGAGCCAGACCTTCGATGAAAAGCCTGAACAGGCTTTTGTCGAAGCGTTGCAGTCGCCCCTAGGGCGCTTGCCGACAAGCCTCACAAAATCCTGTTCAGTTTTATCGAACTTGAGAATCCGCGCTGCGGTTTTCAAGATCAAACTTGAACAGGTATTTGTCATGGAATTGTTTTCTTCCCCGTGGTGGTCGGCCTTGCTGGCGATCGTTTTGATTGATCTGGTGCTGGCTGGCGACAACGCCATCGTGATTGCCCTGGCGGCGCGCAATTTGCCGCCCCATTTGCAGAAAAAAGCCATTGCTTGGGGTACGGTAGGCGCCATCGTGGTGCGGTCGGCCATGACGGTTGGCGTGGTCTGGTTGCTCAAGGTTCCTGGCCTGATGCTGGTGGGCGGCCTGGGCCTGCTGTGGATTGCCTACAAACTGCTGGCCGACCAAGGCGGCGCGGAGCATGAGGGCCCGGTGGCCACCACCTTCATGGGTGCCATGAAAACCATTGTGGTCGCCGACGCCCTGATGGGTATTGACAACGTGCTGGGTGTAGCAGGTGCGGCGCAAGGCTCGTTCGATCTGGTCATCATTGGCTTGTTGATCAGCATACCGATTGTGGTGTTCGGCAGCACACTGGTGCTCAAACTCGTGGAGCGCTTTCCGGTCATCATCAAAATCGGCTCGGCGGTACTGGCCTTTACCGCCGCAAAAATGATTGTCAGCGAGCCGCTGCTGGACCCGGTGTACGGTGGCCCCGCTAGCCTGCCGTCTGAAAAGACACTGCAAACCATTGTTGAATACGCCACCTACGCGCTGGCCATTGCAGGCGTGCTGGGCGCGGGCTGGTGGGCGACGCGGCGGCAGAATTCAGACCCGCAGGACGGCAAGCCTGTGGAGTCATAGTTTTCAGTTTTTTCGGGTCAATCAGTGAGTAAGTGCGTTCTTTTCCCATGTCTAACCAGTAAATAAAGGAGATTTTTATGCAGACCATCATTGTGTTTATCGACGACGCTGACTACGCCATCAAGCTGCTGCAGCCGATGCTGCCCCAGCAGACACATGGCGCGACGCGCTGGGTGCTGGTGGGCTGCGCACCGCGCGTGACGCGGCACATCAGCCGGTTTGTCACGCAGAGTGCTCGCGCCGGCTGGCGTGACAGTTGGGCTGACAAGGTGTTTGCACGCATCAAACCGGAGTTACAAAGCCAGGCCAGGCCGCTGGACACGGTCATCACGCAAATTGCACCGCCAAGGCAAAGCCTGTGTGACCTGACGAATGAGCTGACGCAGCAGTACAGCGCGCGGCATGTGCTGGACGCGCGGCGGCCTAAGCTGGGGCAGGATTTGCAGCCGGTCACGCCGACCCAAAAGCAGGAAAACAACCGGGCCACGGGGTATGCAGCAGCGTTTGCCGGAGCAGGGTTACTGGTGGGTTTTGACTGAAGGCCTTTGAGGCCGACGCGCTGGTATCAGTTGTGACGGCTACTTGCGGTCGCTTTTGTCCTGCGCCGCTTGCTCTTTGACAAGTGCTTCAACTTGGCGCGCCCGGGTATCGATGATGGACGCATCCATAAAGTCGCCGCTGGCCGGGTTGCTGCGCAGCATAGCCTGTGCGGCGCGCAGCCTGTCAAGCGCTGCCGGGTAATCGAGCTGGGCTACTTGAGCTTCCGCGTCAGCACGAATCGCTCTGGCGGTCAGGTTTTGATTGCCATAAGCTACTGCCAGCAAACGCCAGGCGGCTGAGTCTTTGGGGCGATCAGCCACCCAGGTGCTGAGGCGGCTGGCTACGTCTTTGGGTTGGCCAGATGCCAGCAAGGCCCGCGATTGCAGCAAAAGCGCGGCGCGCGAGCGGGTTTTGCTGATGTCTATATGCGCTGCACCTGCCGGCACGGTACCGGCCTCACGCGCCATTTCAAGTTCAAGAAGCGCCACGGTTTTACCAACCTGATAATCAGCCGCTTGACCGGACACCGCCGCGCGAAGCCTGTCGGCATAGACTTGAGCGGTTTTGAAGTCGCGCGACTTCAGCGCCGCGAGC
>JBBRDA010000163.1:0-4003 GCA_038204335.1 Burkholderiales bacterium | reverse complement strand
TGCCCACCTTCTTTAGCCGCGGTAGTTTTGAACAAGATCGGAATCGCTCCTTCCCGCAAGGCGCGGCCTGCACCAACAAAAACCAGCGCAACGCTCACGCCTGAACTGGGGCTGGCGCTGGCAGAGGCAATATTGCCCAGCAGGGCAGCATCAAATGCGCTGGCTTCAACGTTCAGTCGGGCTGGGTCAATGATTTCAAACAGCACTTCGCGGGCATCCACCACTTGGCCAGCCACCACATTGGCGCTGGCAATCACGCCTGAGACTGGTGCTACTAATGCTTCGAGTGCGACCACGCTGGCGCTGATGGCGTTTGAGCGTTGCTGCAAACTGGTCACGTCTAGTTTGGCGGCTTCAATGTCTTTGGCGGGTACTGTGCCTTCAAGTTGCTCCAGCCTAGCTAGGCGCTTTATTGCTAAATCTAAGTTGCTTTTTAGCTCTGTGCTTTGCGACTGTTGGTTGGCACGCTCAATCGCGCTGCTGGATGCGCGTACCACTGCCAACACTTCGCCTTTGCGCACCGCTTGGCCCAGTGTCGGCAAGCCGCGTGGGCCTGCTTCAACACGCCCGGCTTGGGTAGGCTGCACTTTGCCGCCTGAATTGGCGTCCGCCACCACGCGGCCTGTGAGTTCAATCGCTTTGGGCAGACTGGCCTCGACCACTGCAACCGTGCGTATGCCCAATTGCCGCTGGGAAACTTTGGGCAAAAACACACTGCCGTCGGCCTGCCGTTTGGGCGCGTTGCCGCTGGCAGCAGGTGCTGCATCGCCATGGTCATGGCCAGGCCCCGCCTTGGCATCAAAAGAGGCTGTAGCGCCGGTTATTAGGGTGCAAAAAGCTATTAAGAATGCAGCGTTTGAGGCTAAGCTTGAGTTGCGTGCTCGACCTCGTTTACGCACCACGACCCATGCGACCAGTGCCAACAACAGCGCCCCGCCTGCATACGCAGCCCAGCGCAGCCACGGCTTGGCGTGGTCATCGTGTGCGTGGTCGTCGGCAGCGTTGCCGATTTTCAAGTCGCCTGCTAAAAGGTCGGCATCATTGCCAGCCAACACTGTAAAGCTCACAGCCAAGTCGGCTGGCTTGGTGAATACATCATTTTTCACGCTGTAGCTGCCGTCTGCTTGCGCCGTAGCGATCGCTTTGATCTTACCTGCCGAGCCATCAATTTCTACTTCAATTTTTGCACCTAGAACCGGTTCGTTGGTGTCGTAGCGGTCTAGGTAAATTTTCAGTTCATTGCCCTCCACCAATCCGACCAGCTCAAACAAGTCTGAGTGGGTGCTGACGCGGGGCGAGGCTAGGCCATTTGCCACCACGGGTGCGTCGCCGTGGTCGTGGCCCGGGCCAGCCCAGGCGGGTAGAACCGGGGCTGATAGAGCCAAAAATAAAGCTATTAAAACAGTAGCTGCTTGCGCCCGTATTGATTGGGCTTTAGGCCAATTTAATGGTAAAAATGAGGAAAAAATGGCGTTTTTGGCGTTCATGGCAGTATTCCGTAAGCTTGATTCAGGTTGGCGATGGCGCGCTGCACATCAATGTTGGTTTTGGCCAGAGCTAGGCTGGCTTCAAATTGATCGTTGTCGGCGCGCAGGCGTGCGGGTAAGTCGCTGTCGCCCAGCCGCCATGACTTGGCAATCAGGGTTTGCACCTCGGTGCTCAGGCGCACCCGCTCACTGGCGGCAGCTTGTGCTACGCGTGCGGCGCGTAAATCAGCGATTGCTGCGGTGATCTCGTAAGGTAATTGCCGCTCCACCGCGTCGACCTCAGCCTGCGCGGTGTCGAGCTCGGCCCGCGCGGCGGCTTGGCGCGGCGCGTTACGGTTGTCGCCACCCAGCGGCACACGCAGCGCGATGCGCAGCTTGGTTTCATTGGCTGCTCCAAAGCGGCCGCGCTCGCGGCTCGCGCCAATGCCAACTGACATCGGGTCGCGCTTGTCGGCATTTGCCAGCGCCAGTTTGGCTTGCGCGCTGTTAAGCTGGGCTTGGGCTTGGCGCAGTGCAGGGTGATCTGGCGGCACCGCGTACGCTGAAGCTTCGCCACTGTTTGTGTTTGACGGCGCTGCGTCCAGCGACGCAACCGCTGCTAAGCCAGTCAAGCCGCGCCACTGGTTTTGCAGGCGCGTCAATTGGCTTTCGGCTTGGGCAATGGCCGCTTGCGCTTGTTGCTCCTGCACTTGGGCTAGCAGGCCATCAACTCTTGCGTTTTCGCCCGCTTTAACGCGGCGGATTAGGTCTTGCGCCAGTTGCTTTGCGTCCAGCAGTTTGCGTTTGTTTAAATCGAGTTCTACTTGGGCGGTGGCGGCGTTTGCCGCTATTGCGCGCAACTCGCCTGCCAGTTTGAGTTTGGCCAAAGCAAATTGACCATCAAAACCAAGTCGCTGGGCAATCACGTCGGCTTGAGCCGCTGCGCGTACACCGGGGTTCCACAGGGGCAGTTCAACTTCAGCTTCGTACTCACGAAAGCCTTCGTTTTTGTTCAAACGGTCTGTGCGGTAGGCAACACCTACTACTGGCTCGCCGGATATCCAGCTGTTAGCGGCCTTGTCTTTAGCGGCCAGCTCGCTTCGGCGGTTGCTCTCAGCCCTCGATGAAATGCTGAGCTGCCAAGCGGCATCAAGTGCCTGCTTGAGGCTGGGTGGCTGACTAGCTGTTTGTGCGGCTGCGCTAGCTACTAGCACTGCAAGACTGCCCAGTACGGCAGTCGAGCTGCCGAGCCGGTAGGCCTTGCGGCGAGACGGAAGGAGAAAAGAAAAAGTAAACAATGAAGTTCTCCGAAGTCGATCAAACTTCGGTGAACCTTTGCGACTGGCGCAGCAATCAGGTGTTAGCGCGCTAGCTCAAAAGGCTCACCACGGCGGGCGTGGTGACTAACCATTTGGGGCGTTCAATATTGTTGGTAGTGGGGCTGCTGGCCCAATGTGTGGGATTTGCGGGGAAGATGGCTGGCGTATCGGTGTTCACACTGCTTCGAGGCCCCGTCAGAATGACCGCTGTATGGCTGTGTCCGCAGTGGCTTTGGTTGCAGGTGTCGGCATGGCTGGCGTCAAACGCCTTCGCCTCAGCAGGGGTTGCCGCATGGGTGTGCGTGTCATGCGCTGCGTGGTCATGCGTGTAAAAAGTCTCATGCGCGGCATCGCGGGTGGCGTGCGCGTTTGCGCTAACAGACACCAACGTCGTCCACACAATCAACAAACAACATACTATTTTTTTCACAGGTGGCACTTTACCAGTGTCAGCAGTCAATGATCAAAGACCCGACGTTTTTTGAGGGCAAACGGGGTTTCACTGAGCAACTTCGGCGTGTTTTATCTCGCCCGTGGCCTGCTTGACAACAGACCAGCCGCCGACCAAAGCCAGCATCGCCATACCGCCAGCCACCAGCAAGTCAGGCCATGCGCTGCCGGTGCCCAGTACGCCTAGCGCCGCTAGCATCACAGCGATGTTGCCAATCGCGTCGTTGCGTGAGCACAGCCACACGCTGCGCATGTTGGCGTCGCCTTCTCGGTAGGCGTACAGCATGGCGGCAACCGCCAGGTTGGCGATCAGGGCCAGCAGGCCAATCGTGCCCATTGTGAGCGCTTCAGGCGTGCCGCCTTGGCTGTACATCCATGCCGCCCGCGCCAACACAAACACCCCGAAGCCGATCATGCAAGCGCCTTTGAGCAGCGCAGCGCGGGCCCGCAATACGGCACCTGCAGATAAAACCGCCAGCGACACGCCGTAGTTGGCAGCATCACCAAAAAAATCAATCGCGTCGGCTAGCAGTGAGGTTGAACCGGATTTAAAACCCGCGCCAATTTCAATCGCAAACATTGCTAGATTAACAATGAGTGCGACCCACAAAATTTTGCGGTAGCGCGGGTCGTTGGCGCTTGTGGCGCTGCTGTTGTTGTGTGAGGGTCCACAATCGGCTGACATGGATTTTGCTTTCTGGATTTTGCGAATTGGTGGCATGATTGGAGCTCCACAACCCCGTTGAAGGTCTAGCAGCTGGTTTTAAC
>JBBRDA010000162.1:0-4258 GCA_038204335.1 Burkholderiales bacterium | reverse complement strand
GCGCATGGGCAAAGAGTTTGGCCGCTGGCCGTGGCCGCGCGACACGTTGGCCGCTGTACTTGACCATGTTGAAAAGCAGCAGCCGGCTGCGATTGTTTGGGACATTGTTTTCTCGGATGTTGACCGTTTGAGTCCTGGCGGTGACGCTGCATTCAATGCAGCTGCAGCACGCAGCACGCACAGCCACTTTTCTGTGGTCCGCCTGCCACCCGCCAATGATGCGGTGAGCCAGTTGACCCGCAAAGAGCTGCCAGGTTTGTGGTCAAGTTCTGCGACTGGGGCATTGCCAGCCAGTACCGTCGCGCTGATTGCACCTGTGCTGCCTGCTGTCGCCGCAGCACGATTGGGGTTTAACAACGGCTACCCTGACAGCGATGGTGTGCTGCGCCGCTACCGTCAGCATGAAACACTTGCCGACGGCAGCCAGATTCAATCGATGGCGGCGTCTGTGGCGGCACGTTTGAACCCTGCGCATCAAAGCAAGCCTAGTGGCCCTGACGCGCTGATCGCTTGGCGCAAAGCACCCAATGCTTATCCGCGCATTGCTTTTGCCGATGTCTTTGCCCAGGCGGACGGTAGCAATCCGCTGGCTGCTGTGCCAAGCTTTGCGGGCAAGGTTGTGCTGATAGGTGCTACCGCGCCCAGCCTGCACGACATTCACCCGACACCGCTGTCTCCGTTGCAGCCGGGCGTGGAATCATTGGCAACAGCGATAGACAACGCCATTAACCAGCGTGTGATCCACGAATTACCGCGATGGCTACAGGCCGCGCTGGCCATTGCGCTGTGCGTCAGCATCGCCATTTTTGCGCAGATTAAAAGCATTGGTGCGCTGGCACCCGCCCTGTTTGTTTTGCCGACTGCGCTGATGGGCCTGGGTTACGTCAGCTTGAATGGTGCGCCAGTTTTTCTGGATATGCATTTGGCGGCGGGGCTGGCGCTGCTATTTTTGGCCTTGCTCCGCTTTTGGGATGGTTGCAGGCAACAGTACTGGCGCTCACCACCGAACATGGAGAGCAACGCGGCGATGGCGCTCTGGTCCATCAAGAGCCAAGCAGCTTGGGGGGGTGCGCAACTCGACCGGCTGCTGGATACGCTGGAGCAGCATGCGCCATCTGTACGCATGATCTTGCCGGATATCGGTGTCGCTTGGCCTGGCAAAATGCGCTGGCCAGAACACGCTTGCCAGGTGTCCCTGGTTGGCCCGCGCGCGGAGCTGTTGGCTGCAAAAGCCGTGATTGAAACGAACCTGCGCGAGTTTTTGTTGCGCTCGGGCGAGCTGACAGAACTGCCCGCACAGGCCAGTCGCACGCGCCTTGTGCAGGCCAGTCTGGCATCATGGGCTGACTTGCAAACGTGACAAACCGCACACCCAATACGCATGGAACAGACAAGCCAAGCACTACAACGCACCACAGACACTGGTTTTAGATATTCTGGAGCACTTATGAGAAAACAACTTCACACCCTGGCCCTTACATTTTGCGCAGCGCTAGCGGCGTGTGGCGTGCAAGCGCAAAGCACTACCGCGCTGCGCGCCACCGAATTACGGGCCGACAAGCTGGCAAGCGCTGCAGTGCTCAAGGCCTTACCGCAGGGGGCGGCGCTTGATGTCATCGCCGTTGAGGGAGGTTGGGTGCAGGTGATGCACGAGTCGATACAAGGCTGGGTTCGGGCCAGCAGCGTAAATCTTTCATCCGGCGTGTCAGCAGCATCGGGACTGGCCAGCGGCCGCCAAGCGGGTGGAAATTCCGTGCTCACTTTGGGTGTGCGCAGCCTGCCAGCCCGAGTGAACCGGCACGCGCTGATCATCGGCGTTAGCCGCTACCTCGACCCAGGCACGCCGCCACTGCCAGGCGCACGTGTTGACCGCGCTTCTGCCACCCAAATGGCTGGTGCCATGCAAGTGCCGGCCAGCAACATTGCTTATTTGCAAGACGAGCAGGCCACGGGCGCAAATATCCGCAAGGCACTTAAAGAGCTGGGCGAAAAGGTGCAGGACGGCGATCGCGTTTTCATTCACTATTCAGGTCATGGCACGCGTTACAACGACCCGGCAAGCGGCGGTTGTGTCGAGGCTCTTCTTGCCTACGAGGGCGGGCAATCAGGCAACATCACCAACCGTGAAATGACCAGCTTGCTGCAAACCATCACCAACAAAACCGACAAACTGTTTGTGATGTACGACGCCTGCCATTCAGGCGGGCTGGTCAACATTCCGCCGGCAGTGCGTACACGCGGACTGGTCAACCCGAATGATGAAGGCCTGCTGCGGCCCAAGTTTGCATCGATCTCAGAAGAGTGCGGTCGCCCCGTCAATGTCAAAACCCGCAATTTGATGGTGGAGATGAACGACAAGGGCGCGCTGCCGCAAGACGTGATTCACATTTCGGCGTCGCGTGACAATGAAATCAGTTTTGACGACGAACAAAAAGGCGGACTGGCGACGCAGTTTGTGCGTGACTGCATGATTCGTGATGCGGTGGATCTGGACAAGTCCGGCGCCATCAGCATGGACGAAATCCGCCAGTGTGCGCAGACCAAAATCAACCAGCGGATGCAAAACGATGCCAACTACAAGGCGCATAACTTGATGCTGTCCGGCAACATCGGCTTTGTGCCCGCTTGGTTCAGCCAGACGCAAATAGTCACTGCCGCCGTGACAGCGCCAGTCAGGCCGCCACCGGCCACAGTAGCGGTTGCTCCAGTGACCGCACCCGTGGTGGCGCCAGTCGTTCAGCCAGTACCGGCCAAGCCGCCGCAGGTTGTAGCGGCTGCTCCTGTACCGGCACCAGCACCTGCACCATTACCGGCCAAGCCGCCACAGGTTGTAGCTGCTGCTCCTGTACCCGTGCCGGTCCAGCCGCCGCAAGTTGTAGCGGCTGTTCCTGCACCCGTACAAATTCCAGTGCCAGCCCCGGCTGTGGTTGCTGCCGCACCTGTTGCGCCCGTAGCAGTTGCCCAGCTCACGGGCGAACAAGCCCTGCGTCAGATGTTTGAACAGCGCGACGCCAAGCGCAGTGTTCGGGTCGTGCTGCCGAAAAATCAACTCAAAATTGGTCAAGACACCCTGGACATGTCGATTCAATCGAACAAATCGGGCTATGTGTACGTCGCAATGGCTGGCTCAGACAACAAGTCGGTCTACATGCTGTTCCCAAATGATCTGGATCTGGACAACAAGATTGAAGCCGGGCAAGCCTTGCAATTGCCACGTGCCAACTGGCGCGTCAGGGCAGGCGGCCCTGCTGGCATCAACAACCTCTTGATCATGGTGGCCGATGGCCCGCGTGATGTGTCTTTGCTGACCTCTAAAGCTGGGCCGTTCGTGACGTCGCTCAATGATGCCGAGGGCCGCGCCAAACTTGGCGCACTCATGAGCACCTCGCGGCTGGTGACCAGTCAGGCCTGCCAGACGCCAGCCACCCGCAGAAACAACCCCCTGTGCTCTGATGCCTTTGGCGCCACCATGGTGGCGGTTGAGGAAACCAAATGAAAAAAATCGTCGTTCTTTGGGCTATTGTGGTTGCGCCTTACGCGGCTTACGCACAATCTGATTGGCTCGTCAGTCCCGCTGAAGCTGTGTCGTATCAGGGCGAGGCCGGTTTTAATGAGCCCGCACCGCTGCGTGCCCGTGCGCTGATACCGCAGATCGACATCCTCAAGCCGGATCCTGTCAGCGACCTCAAGGTTAAGGCGCCGTTTGCAATCTCGGTGCTCTTTAAAGGCCAAAGCGACGCCGCGATCGACCCAGCAACATTCAAGGTCATGTATGGTGCGATGAAGTTTGACATCACCAGCCGTATCACCAAGTTTGTCAAAGTCACGCCCACAGGTTTTTCGTTCGACAAGGCGCAAATCCCGGTGGGTAAGCACCGACTGATCTTGCAGGTACAGGACGAAAAGCAGCGTGTGGCTGAGCGCGAACTGCGGGTTGAGGTGGAGTAAACGACGGGTTTTGTTGCCAATTTAATCGCTGTATTGAATAATCTGTAAAACATCCGCTCCACCTCATGCAAACGCAAAGCTCAGACTTTTTCTGGCGACTGTTTAACAGCAGTGCAACGCGCGCCCGTGCGATTGCTTCCGCTTTTGTACTGTTTGCTGCTTTTGGCTGCGCCTTTGCGCAAGTCGCCAATGAAAACCGCCTGGCCCTGGTGATTGGCAATGCCACGTATAAATCATCACCCCTGACCAACCCCGTCAATGACGCCCGCTTGATGGAGCAATCCCTCAAAGATGCAGGCTTTACGGTGCT
>JBBRDA010000161.1:0-4400 GCA_038204335.1 Burkholderiales bacterium | reverse complement strand
ACCGCGTATTGCTTTTCGGGGTAGGTGCTCAGCATCAATACGGGTAAATGCGGCCAGCTTTTTTTCAGGGCTTGCAAGACGTCCATGCCGTCACGGCCCGGCAGGGCAATGTCCAGCAGTACGGCGTGCAAGCCAGGCGAGCCGTCCAACCCGTTTTGGCCTTGCAGCAGCTCGACTTTGCTCAAAATGCCTGGGCCGGTGTCTGCCTCGGCCACCACTTCAATATCTGGCGCATCAGCCAGAAGCTGTTTGATACCCTCTCGTACGATACGGTGGTCGTCGCCAATCAGGATTTTTAATGTTGCCACCATGGGGTATTTATTTGCTATTATTTTAGTAGCGTTATATGCATTTTAAATACTGATCCCAGGCTTTTTTGACTTGAAATCAGGATGCTGCCGCCAAGGTGCCTGGCGCGTTCGCGCATGCCCATCACGCCGTAGGCATTGGCTGCTTCGAAGGCGGCTGGGTCAGCGCCGCAGCCGTTGTCTTGCACCGTGATGTTGATGGCCTCAGGGTTGGCCTGAATCGTGATGGCAACGCGGCTGGCCTGGGCATGGCGTCCGACGTTGCTCAGCATTTCCTGAAAGATACGAAAGATGCCAATCGCCGCTTGCTCGTTAACCGGTGCTGCCTGCGCCACATCCATGCGCCAATCCAGTTGTAGCTCGGCCGACTGCACAAACTCATGCGCCTGCCAGTCGAGCGCGGCCCACAGGCCCTGGTGGTCAAGAATGCTGGGCCGCAGGTCGGTGATGATGCGGCCTACGTTGTCAACGGCGGTTTCAATTTGCCGGCTCATGCTTTGGCACTTGCCACGCATCGTGTCGCGCATGGTTTGCGCAGCATCAGCACCCCGCTGCGGTTGCTCGCCGAGTCTTTTGTCAAGCCAGCCAACGTCCATTTTCAGGGCTACCAGCAGGCTGCCCAGCTCGTCATGCACCTCGCGCGCGATCCGGGTACGTTCGTCCTCTCGCACGCTGTGGGTGTAGGCCGACAGTTCACGCAGCTGCGTCAGCGCCTCCTGCAGTTCATGGGTGCGCTCACTGACGCGCTGCTCCAGCACCGCATGCGCTTGCCTGAGCGCGTCTTCAGCCTGGCGGCGGGCTGAAATATCCACAAACGTGACCACCGCACCCTGCACCACGTCACCCTTCATGATGGGGTAGGACGAGTACTCCACCGCAAATGACGTGCCGTTGTGGCGCCAAAAATACTCTGTGTCAATGCGGCAGGGCAGGCCTTTGCGAAAGGCGTTAAAGATCGGGCACAGGTGTTCGGGGTAGTGCTGGCCGCACTGAGCGCCGTCGCCGTGGGTGTGATGCGCCAGATCATGCATGTTGCGCCCCATCACCTCGCTACTCTGCCAGCCCAGTTGCTCTGCCCCTGCCCGGTTGATAAAGGTACACAGCCCATGCATGTCAATGCCGAAAATACCCTCACCAGTGGACTCGAGCAATTGCGACAGCCGGTCGCGCCATATCGCCTGGCCTGGTAAAGGCAGGTAGTCCGGCACAGGGGAATTTTGCATTGGCAGGGTGTGAGCCATACGATGTGTATCTTGTTGGCGATGAGGATAGCAAATAACGTTGTCCAGATTGGTGCGCGGGTATACCGGGCCTGAAAATTTGGGCGCTTAAATGGTGCGTGCCTTCCGTTCAGCCTGAATTCGTCTGACAATTGCCTGTAAAGTGCCATGTTCACTTATCAATGACCAGACCGATGCGATTTTCAATTTCTGCGCTTGTTGTTCTGGCTTGCCTGATGGCTTGCAACCCGACCTTTAATTGGCGAGATGTTCGGCCCGATGGCACGCAGCTGGCACTTTTAATGCCTTGCAAGCCCGATGCTGCCCAAAAGATGGTTCCTATGGCTGGCCAGCCAACGGCGTTGAATTTGCTCAGTTGTGATACTGGGGGCGTGACTTTTGCAGTTGCCGTGGCGGACGTTAAAAGCCTTCCTGATGTACCTCGCGCTCTGGCCCAGTGGCAGAGCGCAACGCTGGCAAACATGAAGGCAGCGCCGGATACATTGGGCGTGGCGTTCAAGCTGCCAGGCTTGGCTAGCACGGGTGTTCTCGTCAAGGCCACAGGCCGGCGTGGTGATGGTCAAGTTGTCAGCAGCCAGGCTGCCTACTTTGTGCAGGGGTCGCAAGTGTTTCAGGCCGTGATGTATGCCGACAAAATCTCGCCTGAAGTCGCCGAAACCTTTTTTTCTGGCCTGAAGTTTGAATAAGCTGCCCGCTCACTCGCAGGGCTTGCTTGACAAAAAAACAGCAATCATTGTTTTTTCGACGTTTGCCGCAGCCTACAGTGTGTCAGCGCTGGTGCGCGCCATCATTGCTACTCTCTCGCCGGTGCTCGGTCAGGAGTTCTCTTTGCAGTCGCGCGATTTGGGGCTGCTCGCGGGCGGATATTTTTTGGGTTTTGCGGCCACCCAGTTGCCGCTGGGCACCTGGCTGGACAAATTTGGCCCGAAGCGCGTCATTGTGTGTTTTCTGGCCGTTGCGGTGGTGGGTTGTCTGGCGTTCTCGGTAGCCAGCAGTTTTGCCGGGCTGCTGGCTGGGCGGGTGCTGATTGGCATGGGCGTCAGCGCCTGCCTGATGGCGCCGCTCAGCGGCTTTCGGCGCTGGCTAGACGCGCCCAGTTTGCTGCGCGCCAATTCTTGGATGCTGATGAGTGGCTCGCTCGGCATGCTGGCGTCCACCTTACCGGTGCAATGGTTGCTGCCGCTGATGGGCTGGCGGGCGCTGTTCTGGGTTTTGGCTGGATTGGTGTTTCTGGCAATCGTTGTGATTATCTTTGTCGTGCCCGCATGGCCCTCGCAGGATGCCAATCAAGCCGAGACACCCACTGGCTACGCTGAAGTCTGGAAGAACCGCTACTTACAAAAACTGTCGCCGCTGGCGTTTTTTAATTACGGCGGTTTGGTGGCTGTGCAAACGCTTTGGGCGGGCCCGTGGATGGTCAAGGTCTCTGGCTACACGCCGCTTGAGGCCGCCACAGGCCTGTTTTATATCAACGCGGTGATGCTCTTGACGTTCTGGAGCTGGGGACTGGTCAACCCTTACCTTGCCAAGGCTGGCTGGCACACAGACAGATTGCTGACTTGGGGCGTACCCCTGAGCCTGTTGGCGCTGGGTGCCAACATTGTGGGTGGTACGTCTACCGGTTGGTTGGGTTGGGCGTTGTTTTGCGTGGCGTCCACCGTGATCAGTCTGTCGCAACCAGCGGTGGGTATGGCTTTCAAGCCCGCACTGGCTGGCCGGGCGCTGTCAGGCTTTAACTTGGTTATTTTTACGGGCGTGTTCACGGTGCAGTGGGGCATTGGCCTGCTGGTGGATGCATTTGCCGCACTGGGTCTGGCGCAAGTGGCCAGCTTTCAGGCCGCTTTCAGCGTTTTTTTAGCCTGCTGTGTGGTGGCATATATCTATTTTTTGAGTGTGAAAGATAATTCAAGCCAATGAACGGTATTTTCATCATCGCCCACGTCCCGCTGGCCTCTGCTCTGCGCCAATGTGTTCTCCATGTCTTTCCCGACAACCCGGCGGGCATCGTCGCGCTTGATGTGCAGCCCAATGTGCCGCCCGAGGAAACCCTGGCGCAAGCACGTATTTTGTTCAGGCAAATGGGAACCTCCCACGCGCTGGTGCTGGTCGATGTGTTTGGAGCGACGCCTTGCAATGTGGCCCAAAAGCTGGTCGATGGCGTCAATTCAAAACTCATTGCAGGCATCAACCTGCCAATGCTGCTGCGCACCGTGTCGTATCGCCACGAGCCCCTTGATGCGCTGGTGATGCGCGCACTGGCGGGGGGCACCCAAGGCGTGATGCAAGTCGCCATTACTGCACCGCAAAATCAGGCCAGAAGAAAACATGATCCAAACGACCACGACCATCAGCAATAAGCTTGGCTTGCACGCCAGGGCATCAGCCAAGCTCACAAAATTAGCAGGCAGTTTTGCCTGCGAAGTTTGGATGAGCAAGGGCGAACGTCGCGTGAACGCCAAAAGCATCATGGGTGTGATGATGCTGGCAGCTGGCATTGGTAGCACGGTGGTGGTGGAAACCAATGGTGCAGATGAGCAAGTGGCGATGGATGCTTTGTTAGCGCTCATTAACGACAAGTTTGGAGAGGGGGAGTGACCGCTTTCCCGATTTTTTCAAGCAGGGGCCGCGGAACCGGCTTTGCCGGGCCGCAGGCGCAGCGGCCCCCTCGGGGGGCAGGGCGCTACGCGCAGCGAGCAACCGTGGGGGCTCTTCCACCAAGCAGGGGCCGCGGGACTGGCTTTGCCAGACCGCAGGCGCAGCGGCCCCCTCGGGGGGCAGGGCGTTACACGCAGTGAACAACCGTGGGGGCATATTTTTATCGGCCGAACAGAAATCTCGGCCCGACCCAGTT
>JBBRDA010000160.1:0-4406 GCA_038204335.1 Burkholderiales bacterium | reverse complement strand
CTATTGACAACGCTACTCTTGATTGCGCAGCGCCCCGGGCCCCAATAAAAACTCCCTAACCTCCCCAATCGACTCCCCAGGCGCTTCCTCGTGCGGCAAATGCCCCACGCCTTTGAACGACACCAGCTTTGATCTGGCAATCGCCCTCAAATAATCGTTCGAATTGTCAAACGGAATCATGCCGTCTTGCTCGCCCCACACCAGCAAAGTTGGCGCGGTGATTTTTTTCAAAATCGGTATCGGGTCCACCAACACGGTTTGCGCCATGCGGGCCAGCAGGGCGTCGCGGCTGCCGGGGGCCAGCATCAGGTCGTGGTAGCGGGTGGCCAGCGCGTCGGTCAGGGTGGCGGGGTTGGCGTAGGCGGGTTTTAAGCTCATGGTCAGCAGTGGTTTGGGCAGGCTGTAGCGCATCAGCTTGGCCATGGCGGGTACTACAGGTGTTTTGCCGTATTCGAAACCGGGGCTGGCAAAGCCGTCGGGGGACACCAGCACCAGTTTGTTCATGCGCTCGGGGTGCGTGCCGGCAAATGTCCAGGCTATGCGCCCGCCGATGGAGTTGCCAACCAGGCTGGCTTTGGCCAAGCCCAGTTTGTCCATCAGCGCGACCAAAATTTGAAGGCTGCGCTGGTCTGAATAGTCGCCGGTGGGGTCGGGCAGGCTCAGGCCAGAGCCGGGCAGGTCGATGCGAATCACCCGCAGGTCTTTGGCCAGCACTTGCGCCCACGGCTCCCAGGTGTGCAGGCTGGCGCCAAAGCCGTGCAAAAAGAGGACAGCGGGGGCAGTTTTGTCACCGCTGTCGCGGACATGCAGGCGCGTGCCAGCCACGTCGATCATGTCGCTGGGCGCGTTCAGGTAGTTGGTTTCAAGTGCGGCGCGGTCTTTGTCGGGTGTCCACAGCCAAAACAGCGCGGCGGCAATGGCGATACCAAGGGCAATCAAAACAAGGGTCCCGGACATGATGGTGAAGGCAGGTTTTTGATCAGTCACTGGGGTTATAGGTCAAAGATGTTCCGAAATTCATTTTAGACAGTGGCGCTGCTTTTGAGCCTGATCGGCGCGCAAGACTCGGGTACATTTCTGGGCATCCCGAGTTATTTTTAAAGGAACTGCCGCATGATGTCCATTTTAGGAACCCTGTTCATTGGCTTGATCGTCGGCTTCATTGCCCGTGCCGTCAAACCTGGCGATGACAAGCTCGGCTGGATCATGACCTCGTTGTTGGGCGTGGGCGGCTCGTTTTTGGCAAACTACGCCGGCAAGGCGCTGGGCTTTTACCAAGCTGGTCAGGTGGCAGGCTTTGTGGCGTCGGTGGTTGGCGCGATTGTTTTGTTGTTCGTCTATGCGTTGGTTAAAGGCAGCGTGAAGTAGCCTATCTAGGTATTTTTGTCTGGCTGTCAGAGATGGCGAAAAAGCCCTGAAAGTACCGCTTAGCGGGCGTTAAATTCAATCGTCCAACACAACACATGCTATTGGTTGAGTTGATGTGTCTAAAAAAGAATTAGGGTGCGCCCGAATTATTCCCTGAATAATCTTCCACGCTCATCGATTGAAGAGTGGCAGGAATACCGCCACCCAAAACAACACCAGTATCACCGCCAAAAACCAGCCAGCCTGCTTGCTGCTTCGGGCGAAAATCGCCAGAGGCAGGAGGCCAATCACAAAGATCGCCAAGCCGAAGTCTTGCGCAACCTGCCCGAACAGCGGACCGGCATACCCGAATCTGGTCGAGCGAGCGGGCGCATACAACGAGAAGAAGCTCAGAGCGCCAACGCCAGAAAAAACCAGCGTGATCAGCAACGCCAGAATTCGCGCCAGCAGCGGTTGCTTTTTGGGCTTGTCAGATGTTTGATTCATAGGTATTCAATCTACTTGGACCGCAAGGCAGCGCCGAGGTCTTCACCCTTCGGCGGTACAACTTTTTCGGGCAACCTTTACGCTTGCTGACTTTCAAGCATAGTCACTAACTGGCACACAGCTGCACATCAGATTGCGGTCGCCGTACACGTTGTCTACTCGGCCTGTGGTGGGCCAGTACTTAGATGTTTTAAGCGCCGCTACGGGGAAGGCCGCTACCTCGCGTGAATACGGCCTGTCCCACTCGGCTGCAATGACGCTGGCGGATGTATGCGGCGCGTGCTTCAGCGGGTTGTTGTCTTGCGGCCAAGCGCCGTTTTCAATTTGCGCTATTTCTTTTCTGATCGAAATCATGGCGTTGATAAAGCGGTCGATTTCTTTCAGGTCTTCACTTTCTGTCGGCTCGACCATCAGCGTGCCTGCGACAGGAAAGCTCAATGTGGGTGCGTGAAAGCCGTAGTCCATCAGGCGCTTGGCCACGTCCTCTGCGCTAACGCCGCTGGTTTCTTTCAGGGGGCGCAAGTCCAAAATGCATTCGTGGGCCACGTAGCCTGCCTCGCTGGCGTACAGGGTAGGGAAGTGGTCTTTAAGTCGAGTACTGATGTAGTTGGCTGACAAGATGGAGATTTCAGTTGCCTGCTTCAAGCCCTCTGGGCCCATCATGCGGCAGTACATCCAGCTGATGGGCAAAACGGCTGCATTGCCCAGTGGCGCAGCTGATATGGCACCGACGCCGTTTACGGGGATACCGCCCGCCACATGGCCCGGCAAATAGGGCACCAAGTCGGCCACCACGCACACCGGGCCAACGCCTGGCCCGCCGCCGCCGTGGGGAATGCAAAAGGTCTTGTGCAAATTGAGGTGGCTCACGTCGCCGCCAAACTCGCCCGGTGCTGCCGTACCGACCAGCGCGTTCATATTCGCGCCATCGACATACACGCGCCCGCCGTGGCTATGTACCAGCGCGCACAGCTCTTTGACATTGGCTTCAAACACGCCGTGGGTAGAAGGGTAGGTGATCATGACCGCCGCCAAGTTGGCGCTGTGTTGTTCGCACTTGGCCTTCAGGTCGGCCATATCGACGTTGCCTTTGGCGTCGCAGGCGGTCACCACTACCGTCATGCCCACCATTTGGGCGCTGGCCGGGTTGGTGCCGTGTGCCGACGCGGGTATCAGGCAAATGTTGCGGTGGCCTTGGCCTTGCGCGTCATGAAAAGCCTTGATGACCAGCAAGCCTGCGTACTCGCCCTGGGAGCCCGCGTTGGGCTGCAGGCTGATGCCCGCATAGCCGGTGGCCTGGCACAGCCAGTCGCGCAACTGCTGGTCTAACTCGGCATAACCCTGTTGTTGGTCAGCAGGCGCAAAGGGGTGCATGTTGGCAAACTCAGGCCAGGTGATGGGGATCATCTCGCTGGTAGCGTTCAGCTTCATGGTGCAACTGCCCAGCGGGATCATGCTGCGGTCTAGCGCTAAATCTTTGTCGCTCAAGCTGCGGATATAGCGAAGCATGGCGGTTTCACTGTGGTGGGTGTTAAAGACCGGGTGGGTTAAAAAGTCGCTCGTGCGGCGCAGCTCGGCGGGGATCAGCGGCTCTATGCCTTTTTCAAAATCTGCGACTTTGGGCAAGGCTTGGCCTGGCTTGGCAAACACGGACCATAGCAGTTCAATATCTGAACGTGTCGTGGTCTCGTCGAGTGCAATACACAGGTAGTCTTTGAAGTAAATTCGCAGGTTTAGGCCCATTTCACGGGCGCGAGCAGCTATTGATTCAGTAGCGGCGTCGGTTTTTAAGCTGAGGGTATCAAACGCACTGTCACTGCGCACCGGGCAACCCATCTCGGCCAGGCCGCGCGCCAAAATGGCGGTGTAGCTGGCCACACGCTGGGCAATGCGCTTTAAGCCCTGCGGGCCGTGGTACACCGCGTACATGCTGGCCACCACGGCGGGCAACACTTGTGCGGTACAAATATTGGACGTGGCTTTTTCGCGGCGAATGTGTTGCTCGCGGGTTTGCAGTGCCAGCCGATAGGTTGGGTTGCCATGTACGTCAATCGACACGCCAACCAAGCGGCCCGGCATGCTTCGTTTGAACTCGTCACGGCAAGCCAAGTACGCTGCGTGCGGGCCGCCCGCACCCATCGGCATGCCAAAGCGCTGCGTGGTGCCCACCACGATGTCGGCGCCCCATTCACCGGGCGGTACCAACAGCGTTAGTGCCAGCGGGTCAGCGGCGGCGATGAAGGCGGCTTGCTTGGTGTGTACCAGCGCTACGTCTGCGCGCAAGTCGTCAATCCGCCCGCTGGTTGACGGGTACTGCGCCAGCACGGCAAAGTAGTCGCCTTGCAAGGCGGCATGCCATTCAGGTGCAGAGTTAGCCAGCAACACCGTGATGCCCAGCGGCTTGGCGCGGGTTTGAATCACTTCAATCGTTTGCGGGTGGCAGTCGCCAGCGACAACGAAGGTGTTTGATTTACTTTTAACACTGCGCTTGGCAAGCGTCATGGCCTCAGCGGCTGCGGTGGCTTCATCGAGCATCGATGCATTGGCTATCG
>JBBRDA010000159.1:0-4621 GCA_038204335.1 Burkholderiales bacterium | reverse complement strand
GGCGGGTCGCCGGTAAGCGCGCGCTGCTGGCCACCGTGGTCCGCACTTGGGGTTCGTCGCCGCGCCCGGTGGGCTCCATCATGGCGCTGTGTGAAACCGGTGCTGTTGTCGGCTCTGTGTCGGGCGGCTGTATTGAAGACGATTTGATTTACCAGCACACACAGGCCTATTCGCAAGCCAATTCAGGCGCTGACAGCGCCAAAGCGATTCCATCAGGCCCACCCGGTTTTATCAAATACGGCATCACGGCTGACGAAGCGCACCGCTTTGGCTTGCCGTGCGGCGGTACGCTGGAGCTGCTGCTGGAGTACGACCCAAACGCTGCCGCGTTGAGCGAGCTGGTTACCGCGCTAGAAGCCGGTCAGCTCACCCAGCGTTGTGTGAATTTAAAGGACGGCGCTGTGACTTTAAGCACCAGTGCCGCACCTGCCGAACTCAGTTTGACGAAAACCGAGCTGATCAACACCTTTGGCCCTGAATACCGCATGCTGCTCATTGGTGCCGGGCAACTGACTGAATACCTGGCCACCATGGCCCAGTTCAGTGGTTTTGCCGTCACTGTCTGCGACCCGCGCGAAGAATATCGCAGCGCCTGGTCGGTGCCTGGCGTAGCCGTCGTCAGCGACATGCCCGACGACGTGGTGATTGCCTTCAAGGCTGACCGCCGCAGCTGCGTGATTGCCCTGACGCATGACCCCAAGCTCGACGATTTGGCGCTGTTAGAGGCTCTGAACACCGATGCCTTTTACGTCGGTGCCATTGGCTCACGCCGCAACAACGAGGCGCGCCACCAACGCATGGCGGAACATTTCAGCGTCAGTCAGCAGGCGCTCATCAAGCTGCGCGGCCCGATAGGCATTTACATTGGCAGCAAAACGCCGCCAGAAATTGCCGTAAGTGTGATGGCCGAGGTATTGGCAGTTAAAAACGGCGTGGTGTTGCCGCGCGACATGGAGGTGGCGCAAGCCAAGAACGAGCGCGCTGTGCCTGAAAACGATGCCAATGACCTGGTTTGTGGCGTCAATGCGACCCGTTTTACCCGTTAAATCAGCCTTTAGCCCAATCAATACGGGCGCAAGCAGCTATTAAAATAGTAGCGGTTTTGATCCCCAAAACCGTCATCAGCAGCGAACCCGCAACGTGGCCTGTGGCTGTGGCCAGTGCCAGGGCATAGCGTTCAGCCATCAAAAACCCAACCACCTCGGCTGAAAACGTTGAAAACGTGGTCAACCCGCCCAAAAAACCGGTGATCAGCAGCAGCCGCCACACCGGGTCGAGTTGCGGCAGTGCCTGAAAGATGGCGATGCAGATACCGATCAAATACCCGCCTATCAGGTTAGCCGCCAGCGTGCCCCAGGGGATCAGTCCACCGGGCGTGAGCCACAAGCCCAGGCCCCAGCGGGCAAGCGCCCCCACAGAGGCACCTAAACAAATGGCAAGTATGGGCAGCAAGTGGGTCATGTTAAAAAATCAGACAATCTGTCAATGACTTTAACCGCACCCGAACCGATCAGCGAGACCTTTCCCAACGGCTTTCTGGGCGTGGTGATGCTGGACACGCAGTTCCCCAGGCCAGAGGGCGACATCGGTCACCCCTCAGCCTTCGGCGTACCCACTCGGCGCTGCGTGATCACCGGTGCTTGGCCTGACAAAATCGTGCAGTCAGGCGCGGGTTTGCGCAACGGCCGGGTGGTTACGCCCATTCTGCAACTGGTTCGCCGGCTGGAGCACGACGGCGCAAAAGCCATCACCACCAGTTGCGGGTTTTTGGTGCTGCTGCAAAAGGAAATGCAGGCGCAGGTGAAGATTCCAGTCATCACGTCCAGTTTGTTGCAATTGCCTGCCTTGCTGGCGCTGCATGACAAGGTGGGCGTGCTGACGATCAGCTCAAGCAAGCTGGGCGTTGAACATTTGCGCGCAGCGGGTGTGCCGCGCGAGCGCCTGGCCGACGTGGTGGTGCAAGGCGTTGATGCCAATAGCGAATTTGCCACCGCCATTTTGGGCAATCGGCCAACGATGGATATTGAACAAGCGGGTGCTGACGTGCTGGCAGCGGCTGTAGCCTTAAAAAACCGCGCCCCCAGCTTGCAGTGTGTGGTGCTGGAATGCACCAACATGCCGCCTTACCGCGCGGCGATTGAGGCAGCAACCGGCATGAAAACCTGGGCACTGGTAGACGACCTACGGTTGACTGATCCGTGGCGGGTGCCTGCCGCAGGCCCGCTGACTTCTGCCCCGACAATCACACCATGAAAGCAACTACCCAAACCGTCGCCCGCGACATTGTTTTAGTCGGCGGCGGTCACAGCCATGTGGTGGTGCTCAAGCGCTTTGCCATGCAGCCAGAACCCGGCCTGCGCCTGACGCTGATCTGCACCGACGTGCACACCCCCTATTCAGGCATGTTGCCGGGTTATGTGGCCGGGCACTACGACTACGACGCCGTACACATTGACCTGAGCCGCCTGGCGGTGTTTGCTGGTGCAAGGCTGTATCGTGATGAAGTCATCGGGCTAGACCGCGCGAACGGCAAAGTACTGTGCCGCAACCGCCCGCCAGTGCCGTATGACAGGCTTTCTATCAACATCGGCTCTACCCCGCAATTGGCTGGTGTACCGGGCGCGGCGGGGCATGTGGTGCCAGTCAAACCGATTCACCAGTTCAACCAGCGCTGGCTGGCCTTGCTGGGCAGGGTACAGCAGCACACGCAGGGTGTTTTGCGTGTCGCCGTCGTGGGCGCTGGTGCGGGCGGCGTCGAGTTGTTGTTGGCCATGCAGTACCGCTTGCAGCGCGAATTTAAAGCGCTGGGGCGCGACCCGAGCTTGCTGCAATTTCATCTGCTGGGCGGTGAGCCAGACATTTTGCCGACCCACAACGCAGGCGTGCGCCAGCGCTTTACGCGGGTGCTGGTCGAGCGGGGCGTGGCGCTGCACATGGGCAGCCAAGTCACCCAGGTTCAGGCTAACCGCTTGCTGTGCGCCAACGGCCAGGTGGTAGAGGCGGACGAGATCATGTGGGTCACGCAAGCTGGCGGCGCGCCGTGGCTGCAAGGCACTGGGCTGGCGTTAGATGCCAATGGGTTTTTAATCGTCAACGACTGCCTGCAAAGCATCACCGACCCCTTAGTTTTTGCGGCTGGCGACATTGCCACCATGCAAAACTACCCGTTGCCTAAAGCGGGCGTGTTTGCTGTGCGCCAGGGCCAACCATTGGCCGACAACCTGCGCTTGAGTGTGCAGGCCAAGCCGCTACGAGCCTATCACCCACAAAGCAGCTGGTTGGCACTCATCAGCACGGGTGACAAGTACGCCGTGGCGTCCCGTGGTGCAATTGGCTTTGCCGGGCAATGGGTGTGGCGCTGGAAGGACTGGATCGACCAGCGCTTCATGCGCAAGTTTTCAGAATTTGAGGCGATGGACCCGAACGCAGCCCCTGCTAGCGGCCCGGCTGCGTCACAACTCGCGTTAAGCCAAGAAGAGTCTTTGCAAGCCATTTCAGCTATTGCCATGCGCTGCGGCGGCTGTGGGGCTAAGGTGGGCGCCAGCGTGCTGAGCCGCGCGCTTGGCCAGTTGCAAGTCATTGAGCGCGACGATGTGGTCATTGGCCTGCATTCTCCCGACGACGCCGCCGTGGTGCGCGTACCGCCGGGCAAGGCGATGGTGCATTCGGTTGACTTTTTCAGATCGTTCGTAGACGACCCGTATATCTTCGGCAAAATCGCCGCCAACCATGCGCTGGGCGACATTTTTGCCATGGGGGCGCAGGCGCAGTCGGCCACCGCGATTGCCACCGTACCGCCGGGCTTAGAAGCCAAAGTTGAAGACCTGTTGTTCCAAATGATGACGGGTGCGGTTGAAGTGCTGAACGAGGCCGGTTGCGCGCTGGTCGGCGGCCACACGGGCGAGGGGCAAGAACTGGCGCTGGGCTTTGCCATCAACGGCCTGATTGACGACAACCTAGACCAGCTGATGCGCAAGGGCGGCATGCAGCCCGGTGACGTGCTGATTCTGACCAAGCCCATTGGTACCGGCACGCTGTTTGCCGCCCACGCCCAAATGAAAGCGCGCGGCCGGTGGATACATGCGGCGTTGGACTCGATGGTACTGTCCAATCGGCTGGGCGCGCAATGCATGCGGGCGCATGGCGCTACCGCTTGTACTGACTTGACGGGCTTTGGTTTGCTAGGCCACTTGGTTGAAATGACCAAACCGTCGGGTGTAGATGCAGAAATCAGCCTCTCTGCCTTGCCGCTGCTAGACGGCGCACTAGACACCGTGGCAGCGGGTATCGTCAGCTCGCTGCAACCAGCCAACGTGCGCCTGCGCCGCGCTTTGCGCAACCAAGAAGCATGGGTCAACAACCCGCGCTACCCATTGATTTTTGACCCGCAAACTGCAGGTGGTTTGTTGGCCAGCGTGCCAGCGGATCGGGCTGAGGCTTGTGTGGCGGCTTTGCGTGAGTTGGGCTATGCGCGGACCTGCGTGATTGGGCGGATTTTGGCGCAGGGGGAGGCTTTGGAGCCTATTGTTTTGGTTGAGTGAGGCAGGGTGGCTGCGTTGCTTAGAGGAAAGCTAGAAATTTACTGCCAAATAAGCGGTTCTGCGAGCCAAAAAGTGCAGAT
>JBBRDA010000158.1:0-4661 GCA_038204335.1 Burkholderiales bacterium | reverse complement strand
TAGAGCAAGCAGGGACAGGCTGAAGAGCCTGATAAATTGAGGGCGTGATGGGTGTTTCATTTTTGTCTCCGTAGCTGTGCGCTTTTACCGATACTGGCGCCCACTTTCAAGTGGGTTTATCTTGTTTGCATGCTAACATTTATGCCCATTTCGAGCATTCGTGCAATCCCTAATTCGACTCTATCGAGACATCGCCCATGAAAATTGTTGCTTACCATCTCAAAGGCCAGCCTGGCGTCGGCCTGGTTTCTGAAGACCTGCAGTTGATACATCCGTTTGACCTGCCAGTGACTCAGTGCGAGCTGGGTGGACTGCCGATTATTGAAATGTTGTCGCGCGGTGACGCCTTACCCGCCCTGATGAATGCTGTTGCGATTGACCAAGTGCAGGTTATTGCTCCACTACCCAAGCCACGCCGGAATATCTTTTGCGTTGGAAAAAACTACTTTGCGCACGCCAAAGAGTTTGCGGGCAGCGGCTTTGACAGCAGCGCCAAATCAGGCGGTGACATTCCCGCAGACCCGATCATCTTTACCAAGGTGCCCGAGTCGGTCGTCGGTCCCGGCGTAGCGATCGACATGCCGCCAGCCCACGTCTCGACCGCCATTGATTACGAGGCTGAATTGGCCGTCATCATTGGCAAAGGTGGCAAGGGCATCGCCGCTAAAGACGCGATGGCGCACGTCTGGGGCTACACCATCGTCAACGACGTGACCGCACGTGACTGGCAAAGCCGCCACCAGCAGTGGCACATGGGCAAGTCGTTTGATACGTTTTGCCCGATGGGCCCGTATTTGGTGAGCGCTGATGAATGCGACGGCACCAAAACTAGGGTGCGTTGCTATGTGAACGGAGAGTTGCGCCAAGACGCGTCGACCACTGACCTGATTTTTGACATCCCCAGACTTATCGAAACGCTGTCAGCAGGTATCACGCTCTACCCAGGTGATGTGATCGCCACCGGCACACCAGTGGGTGTGGGCGTCGGTTTCAAGCCGCCCAAATACTTGGTGGCGGGCGACGTGGTGCGGATCGAGATCGACGGGCTTGGCGCTTTAGAAAACCCAGTGCGCTGAGCTAATTTACACATGGCATTTTCAGAAATTCAGATTTTAGTTACGACATAACTTGGGTACAAGTTAGTCTGCACTGCAACTGCGTTGTCGGGATGAAGTGCAAGGCGCCCGGAGCGCAGGACACCGGAGTGCACTTGTGTGCATGAGGATTCCGAGCACCGCGCAACGCAGCAATTCGCCCGAAGAATGAATTTAGGGAAGTGCCATTAAGCGACCAGCGGCGCGGCCTGCATGGCCTCGGTTTGCTCTTCCAGCATGTCGACCTGACCTTTCCAGTAATCGCTGGACCCAAACCAAGGGAAGTTGATCGGAAAGATGGGATCAGCCCAGCGCTGGGCCAGCCAAGCGCTGTAGTGAATCAGCCGCAGCGTGCGCAGTGGCTCAATCAAAGCCAGCTCGCGGCGATCAAAGGCGCGAAACTCTTCATAGCCATCGACCAGCGCGCCCAGTTGTTGCAGGCACTGGGGGCGGTTCCCCGCCAGCAACATCCACAGGTCTTGCACCGCAGGGCCAGTGCGTGCGTCGTCCAGATCCACAAAGTGCGGGCCCGCACCCGGCAAGCCTTCGGGCGTCCACAAAATATTGCCGGGGTGGCAGTCACCGTGCAGGCGAATGTTTTTAATCTCGCCTACGCTTTCAAAGACGGCGCTGGCGGTTTGCATGGCAACATCGAAAGCCTTCAGCCAGCGCGATTCCATGTCCAGAGGCAGGTACTTTTGGCTCAGCAACACATCGCGTGATGCGTAGCCAAAGGTTTGCAAATCAAGCGCTGGGCGGTGCACAAATGGTTTGGCGCTGCCAACGGTATGGATGCGCGCCAGAAAGCGGCCTATCCATTCGAGAACCTCAAAATTTTCAAGTTCAGGCCGCCTGCCGCCGCGACTGGGCGACACGCTGAACGCAAAGCCCTTGTATTGGTGCAGTGTGTGGCTGTGCAACTGCAGCGCGCCGACGACCGGTACTTCTGCGGCCATGAGTTCGTTCGCAAACGCGTGTTCCTCAATGATCTGCGCCTCCGTCCAGCGATCCGGGCGGTAAAACTTGGCCACCACCACGTCACCCGCAGCGCTGGCTCTGCCCACACTGTTCTCAAGATGAATCTGATACACCCGGTTCTCATAACTCGACAAGGCCATCAACCGCCCGTCGCCCGTCAGCCCCACACTGGCCATCGCATCCAGCACCAGGTCGGGCGTCAGGGCCTCGTAGGCGTGAAGGGGTGGCTGGGGTGCGTTGCTTGAGGTCATGCACCGATTGTCGCGGTCTGAGCTGAGGCTAACAAAGCACTATAAATTTAGGAGCTGCTTGCGCCCGTATTTATTGGCCTAGAGGTCTAAAACACACCTAAAAGAGGGATAAAACTTCGCGAAACAGGCGTCACAGTACCAAAATATGACCTGTCTGTGGGTTGTTACTGCCTTTGAGTACTTCTTGGTAAACCGCGTCGAACGTGGCTATACCCGGATGCTGCTCGGCCTGTAACCAAGCCGCATCCGGGTGAGTGGCACGCTCAGTAAAGGCTTGCCAGGCCGCAACCAACCTAGCCTGCAAACCTGCCGGGCCCCAGTCTTTGCTGCGTTTTTTGATCTGCGCTGGTGCAAAAAACAGCGTGGCGCGAACGCCGGGCAGGTCTTTGCCCGCTCCCTTGGCACCCAGCTGATCAACGTGCGTACCTCCTATCGAGCAGCTGTAGGTGAGGTTTGCAAACTGGCTGTGAATGCGTCGCCGCAGATCGGCATTGCCAGCAAAGTCGATGTAAATACAGGGCGCATCCGCAGTGACCTGGTCAAGCTGGTCATATGTCAACACCCGGTCATAGCAGCCCAGGCCTTCGCAAAACGCCACATTGGCTGCAGACGTTAAACCGATGACATCAATACCGCGACCTTGCTCTCTTTGCTTTGCCAGTTGAAACGCCGTGCCGTAAGCCGTTTTACTGGACGCGCTGGACAGCAGCATCACACCGGTCTTGCCGCCTTCGCAAGCGCCGAAGAAATCGTTGTCTGCCAGAAAGTCGTCAATCAAAAACGAGGTGATGAACAGTGGCCGCAGCAGCGCCTGAATGTTTTCAGTGGTGGCGCTGTACAGCGGGTCGGTGCTGGTCAACACATACTGGTTGTAAACCGGGTGCAGCTCGGCGCGGTGTGGGGCGGCATCGTAAAACCCGTGGCCTGTGACGCGTGCGGGGTGCAGCGTGACATGGCTGGCCATCGGGTAGTAGCCGTAAAAGCGCTGGCCCGCTGTAACGCCATCACAGCGCGACTCTGTCACGTCGGCAAAGCCCCACACCGGAATAGAGCCCCAAGCGTTGTCGGCTGTAGGGAAGAACTTCCAGTAATTCATTGCATCGCCAAAGGCTGCGTAGGTGATGTTGTTGGCCGTCAAGGCAAAGCGCTGAACGGCGAGTCGCACTTCACCGTCTTTGAGCGCAGCAAGTTCGTTGCTTGTCAAACGGGTTTGGTGCAGGTCGGTTTTAAAAACCTGAAAGTTGGTTTGGGTGTCTGTCGCTTCAGTAGGATGGGTCATGTCGTGAACCATAAACCAAGCGGCTTGACTCTTCAATACAGTCAAGCCGCTTTGGGGACATCCAACCTGAAAGCGTTTACTTCAAAGTGATGGTGACATCAATATTGCCGCGGGTGGCGTTTGAATACGGGCAAACCTGGTGAGCAGCGTCAATCAGTGCCTGCGCAGCTGCGCGGTCCATGCCCGGCAGCGTGACGTCCAGGCGGGCGGCAATGCCGTAGCCTGCTGGGATTTTGCCAAGATCAACGGCTGCATCAATCGCCAAGCCGTCTGGCAGGGTGATCTTTTGCATACCCGCAACGGCCTTGATGGCGCCGATGAAGCAGGCTGAGTAACCAGCGGCAAAGAGCTGCTCAGGATTGGTGCCGGTGCCGGACGTGCCGGGCGAGCTCAAAGTAACTTCCAGGCGGCCATCATCTGTTTTTGAATGGCCGTCGCGTCCGCCTGTGGTGTGAGCCTTGGCGGTGTAAAGAACTTTTTCGAGTTGGGTGGTCATGATGCATCCTTAGGGAAAATACCCCGAAATTGGGGCGGGTTGAAAAGCGTTGAATCTCTAAATTTTTTGTGCTGTCAGGCGCTGCCGCAAAGCCTGCACTTGGCTGGTCAGTGCCGTCAACTCGGGCAAGGCGCATTGGCTGGCGCTCAAAATGCAGCCCGGCACTTTGGCGGCGCGGGTCTTAAGTTTGCGGCCTGAAGATGTCAGCGTGATGTGAACACGTCGCTCATCGTTAACGTCACGCAGGCGCTTGATGTAGCCTGAGGTTTCGAGCCGCTTGAGCAGCGGCGTCAGCGTGCCGGAATCCAAAAAGAGTCTTTCCCCCAGCTCGGACACCATCAGACCATCACGCTCCCACAGCACCAGCATGGCCAAGTATTGCGGGTAAGTCAAACCCATCTCGTCGAGCAGCGGCTTGTACATCTTGGTCATGGCCAGCGAGGTGCTGTACAAGGCAAAGCAGAGCTGGTTGTCCAGCATGAGCATGGGGTTTGACTTGGATTGCATGCGTTTATTGTACATCACAATTAAATTGTGTGCAATTTAATAAGTGAGCAAGCGTA
>JBBRDA010000157.1:0-4674 GCA_038204335.1 Burkholderiales bacterium | reverse complement strand
ATGGTTGGCATTTAAAAACGTCCCTAAACGCTTGATAGATAACAGAAAACGTGATGGCCAATTGTCGGATTGGCCGCGAAAACGATTCCTTCTCTGGAATTCCAGAAAAGCCTTTGAGTGTATCAGTTCCCGCTTTTAATGGCAAATCAGTCGAGTTTGATCCCCAAATCCACGGCAAGCTTGATCCAGACAGGCACATCCCGCGCCCAGTCTTCACGTGTTTCTTTCAGGTTTTTCGGCTTGTTAGGGATGGCAAAGGTCTCGCGCAATTGCGCCGCTTTCGGTGTGTTTGCTCCGTCCACCGCTACTTGGGACAGCGCGCGCAGCACAGCCTCGGGCGTGCCGGCAGGCGCCATCAACGGCAAGCCGCCTTCCAGAGTGACCAGCCTTCCTTCGATGCCTTGCTGTGTCAGCGTAGGCACATTGGGTAGCTTGGGGGACCGGTAGGAGCCCGTCACGCCGATAGCTTTAACGCCGCGCGGCTGGACCGTGGCAAACGACTGGTAGCTGCCAATCGCAACCTGCAATTGTCCGCCCGCCACGTCCACCCACATCGGGGACTCGCCGCGGTAGTTGATGGTGACAATTTTTGTGCCTTCGTTGCGGTTGGTCTGATCAGCCACCATCTGTGGGTATGAGCCTGGTGCATAACTGCCCATATTGACGGGGTTCTTCTTGGCGTATTCAATCAGCTCGCGCATCGTGTTCACGCCAATTTTTTCGGGCACACCCACGACCAGCGGGCCGGATGGAAAGAAAGCTACTGGCACGACGTCTTTGTCTAGGTTGTAAGGCAGTTTGCTGTACAACACGCGGTTTTGCCAGACCGTGCCCGATGTGGTCATGAGCAAGGTGTAGCCATCTGCGGGCGATTTGGAGACGGCATCAATCGCAATGATGGCACCTGCGCCCGGCCTGTTTTCCACAATCGCCTGAATGCCGAATTTCGCCGTGAGCTGCTCGGCGTAAAGGCGGGCATAAGAATCCGTGAGTCCTCCGGGCGCAAACGCCACGATGATACGAATGGGCTTGTTGGGCCAAGGCGCGGTTTGCGCCATGACACCCTGCATGGCTGACGGTAAAACCAACGCACCTGCGGCCAAGCCACTGGCCGCGATGAGTTGGCGGCGCTGCAATTTACCGGCTGCAGTTTTGACGATGTTCATGGTTTGTCTCCTTTTGATGTCTTAAAAATTCATCCTAAACGCAGACGCCGTCATTTGCATCAGGAAAGACACCAACAGTCGCCAAGGCTACCCGTATGCGGTCATACCTTAAGTTACTTGATCCAGAGCCGAATCGCGTCCCACGCACGGCCCAAGATACCGGCCTCCTCCACAGCTTCGAGCGCAAAAAGAGGTGCTTCTGCCACGATTGCTGGGTTGTCCCCCGAGGTGATTCTCAAGCTGCCGATGGCCTGGCCTTTGCTGAAGGGGGCGACCAATGGCTCGGGGCGGGCGACTGTGGTTTTGAGTTTGGCGGCGCTGCCTGCGGGCACCGCCACAACGATGGCGGTGGTTTGGCCTAATTTCACGACGGGCCCTTTGCCCTTCCACACGTTCGGGCTGGCCACGACCTGGCCGGCGTCGAACAGCTTGACCGCCTCAAACGCGGTGTAGCCCCAGTTGAGGAGCTTTTGCGATTCATTCGCCCTAGCGCTGTCACTTGCCGTACCTAACACGATGGCCAACAGGCGGCGTGGGCCTGGCGCACCGGATGCGCCCAGATTGGGGAAGTCGCGCTTGGCCGTGGCAATCATGCAGTAGCCTGCGGCATCGGTATGGCCGGTTTTCAGGCCGTCGACGCTGGGGTCTCTGAAAAGCAGCGTATTGCGGTTGGTGTCGTTGGCGGCGGGGGTACCTGGGTAGCGGTATTTTTTAATTGCCGAGAAGCCGACGTATTCAGGGAAGTCTTTCATCAAACGGGTTGACAAAATACTCAGGTCACGGGCGGTGGTGGTGTGGCCCGTTTCGGTCAGGCCTTCCGGGTTTTTGTAGCTGGTGTTTTTCATCCCCAGTGCCTTGGCCTGGTCGTTCATCATTTGCACAAACCTTTCAGCCGTGCCACCTACGCCTTCGGCCAGCGCCATGGTGGCGTCATTGCCTGACTGCACGATCATGCCTTTGATCAGGTCTTCAACGGGCACCTGCATTTTTGGGTCAATAAACATGCGTGAGCCCGGCATCTTCCAGGCGCGTTCACTGACCGGCAAGGTTTGCTTGAGGTCAATTTTTTTGGCCCTGAGCGCATCAAACACCAGGTATTCGGTCATCAGCTTGGTCAATGATGCGGGCTCGATCGGTGTGTCAATGTCTTTGGCAGCCAGGATCTGGTTAGCTGTCACGTCGACCAGCATGTACGAGCGGGCGGCCAGTTCCGGAGGCTGAGGCGCTTGAGCAAAAACAGTGCTTGAAATGACAACGAGCAAACCCAAGGCTGCTTTGGGGAAACTGAACATGAACAAATCCGGTGACTGAAAACGTTAAAAAGCGATAGAAGACAGGTGGCGAACCACCAGGCTTTTAAGAAGCGGTAATTGTCCGTGAAAGAAGTGCCCGCCGCCGGGCACAACCGTAACCGGAAGTGATTGCGGCCTGGCCCAGTCCATCACCGCGCTTAATTCCACCGTGTCGTCTGCCTCGCCATGTATGACGATGGCCTTGAAGTGCTCGGCAGCAGCGACAGGCGCAGCTGCGCTGCGGCTGACGCTGGTGCCGACCAGTACGAGCTTTTCAATCTGCCTTGTGGTGTGCAGCTTGTCAAACGCATGGGTGGTGACAAATGCGCCGAATGAAAACCCGGCCAGGCACAGTGCGCCTGTCGGGGCCAGTTCAGCGACCACTGCCAGCATATCGTCCAGCTCGCCCCGGCCTTCGTCATGCAAGCCTTCAGTTCTACCGACCCCACGAAAATTAAACCGCACGGCCGTCCAGCCGCATTGGGTAAAGGCGCGCGCCAGCGTTTGCACGACTTTGTTGTCCAGCGTGCCGCCAAACAACGGGTGCGGGTGGGCGATCACGGCAAAGCCTTTGAAGGGTGCTTCGGCTGCAGGCGCATCGATGGCCACTTCAATCGCGCCCAGGGCACCTTGAAGTGTTGATTTTTGGGTTTGAACGTTCACGGGTGGTCTTGCGTAAGAACTTTTCTTGCTATTAATTCAGAAGCTGCCTGCGCCCGTATTTATTGGTCTACAGGCCAAAAACATACATAAAAATGAGTATTTTCAGGTGTTTTTGAACGCTTTTTAGCGTCTAGAGGCCCAAACCCACCGGCGTCAGCAGCCGCTCAACCACTTTGCCATTTTTCAGGTGCGACTCCACAATCTCGTCGATGTCGTCCGCGTCCACATAGGTGTACCAGACCGCCTCGGGGTAAACCACAGCTACCGGCCCTGCCGCACAGCGGTTCATACAGCCGGCCTTGTTCACGCGCACTTTGCCTGGCGCTGCCAACCCGGCCGCCTTGACCTGCGATTTGCAGCGGTCAAAGCCCTCCTGGGCGCGGTTGTTGGCGCAGGCGTCTTTGCCAGCTTCGCGCTCGTTCAGGCAAAAGAAGATGTGGCGCTCGTAATAGTGTTCAGCAGCAGGGGAGCTGGTATTGAGGGTGGTGTCTGGCAAGGTCATGGTTTGATTTTACGTTCGAGTGCGATCGGCGCGCCCTGACAACCTGTCCAGCAGGTAAAGCAAAGCAGCATACGGCCACAGCCAGCCCAGCCACTGCACCAGGCCGTGAAAGCGGATGAATCGCCCCTGCTCCCAGGTTTGCAGGGTTTGCGCAAAATATGCGCTGGCTGGCGCCTGGTTCAGCAAGCTGAGTTGAATGGCGAGTGCCAGCAGCGCAAACGCCGCAGCGCCCCGGCGGCCCAGCGGCAGCAGTACCAGCGCCAGGGCGGCCGCCAGCATCAAGCCAGCACGTACCGGCAAATCCAGCCAGGCCCAAGCATGTTGAGGGCCATAACTAAGCGCCGCCGACAGCGCCGAAACAACAATACCCGCAGCCAGCATGACCAGCGCAAACACCGCCCGCCGCCACAGGGTGCGCACCACGCCGTAGCCCAACAGCAGCGGTATCAACGCACCAAGGGCCACACAGACCAGCTCGGCCAGCGGCACCAGTGGCTGCAGTTCAATCTCGCGCACGGGCAGCCAGACCAAAAACGGCGTGCCCTCAAGCGCCTCGGCCAAGGCGATCTCTAACCGCTCAAAGACTTGGCCCAGCCCCATCGGCACCGCTGCGGGAAACAACAGCGCGACCGGCCACAGCACCAGCAGCGCCATCGCGCCACGCGCATCAGGTGCCAGCCAGCGTTCGCGAAAGCGGCTCCAGCGGCCCAGAGCGCCCAATTTTTCAAGCGCCCAGGCGGCGTAGGCACCGGCCAGCGCGCCCAAGGTGTTGAGCACCAAATCAACATTCGAAGGAATGCGCGAAGGCAGGTAGCTCTGCAGCGTTTCCATACCTAGTGACAGCAGCAACGCAGCACTTACCGCCAGCACCATCGCCCACTTCATGTGCCCGCTGCGCAGACCTGCCAGGGTCAGCAAAAAACCCAACGGCGCGTAGCCCAGCACATTGGTCGCCAGATCAAAGCCGGTCCAGTATTTGGGCAACGGCGCCATTAAAAAAACCAACGGCGAAATGCCCTGATTGCGCCAGTCGCTGAAGGGGTACAGGCTG
>JBBRDA010000156.1:0-4729 GCA_038204335.1 Burkholderiales bacterium | reverse complement strand
GCTTTAGCGGCCTAAGTAGACCTCGATCACTTTTTCATTGTTTTGCACTTGCGCCAGGGTGCCTTCGGCCAGTACCGAGCCTTCATGCAGCACCGTGACTTTCTCTGAAATGCGCTCAATAAAGCTCATGTCATGCTCCACAACAATCAGGCTGTGGTGCTTTTTGAGCGAGATAAACAGCTCTGCTGTGCGCACGGTTTCTTCGTCGGTCATGCCCGCCACGGGCTCGTCCAGCAGCAGCAGTTTGGGGTCTTGCATGAGCAGCATGCCAATCTCTAGCCACTGCTTTTGGCCATGGCTCAGGTTTCCTGCCATGCGCTGTACGCTGCCTTCGAGATGAATGGTGTGCAGCACCTGAGCCAAGCGGTCGCTCTGTGCCGAGTCAAGCTTGAAGAACATCGCGCTTTTGACGGCTTTGTTGGTTTTTAGCGCCAGTTCAAGATTTTCAAACACGCTGAGCTGCTCAAACACCGTGGGCTTTTGAAATTTGCGGCCGATGCCCATTTGCGCGATTTCAAACTCGTTGTAGCGCAGCAGGTCAATGGTTGAGCCGAAAAACACCGTGCCGCTGTTGGGCCGGGTTTTGCCGGTGATGATGTCCATCATGGTGGTTTTGCCCGCACCGTTGGGCCCAATGATGCAGCGCAGCTCACCGGGGGCGATGTCGAGCGACAAGTTATTGATGGCTTTAAAGCCGTCAAAGCTCACGCTGACGTCTTCCAGGTACAAAATGCGCCCGTGGGTGGTGTCTACCTCGCCAGCTTGAGCAATGCGCGAAAAGCCTGCTTGGCGGCCACCCGACTCGGTTGAGCCCGCGGTGGCAGGGGCAGTCAAGGTTTGCAGGCGCTTGGCGCCCTGCTCCATCAAGTCAGGCGTCATGCTTTGCCCCGTTCTGGTTGCCTGACTTGTTGGCAGACAGCTTGCCCATGATGGTGCGCACCAGGCCAACAATGCCTTGGGGTAAGTACAGCGTGACGGCAATAAATATAGCGCCCAAAAAGTACAGCCAATACTCGGGGAAAGCCGCCGTGAACCAGCTCTTGGCACCATTGACGGCAAACGCCCCCACAATCGGCCCGATCAGCGTGGCGCGGCCACCCACAGCGGCCCAAATAGCCATTTCAATCGAGTTGGCCGGGCTCATTTCACCCGGGTTGATGATGCCGACTTGCGGCACATACAGCGCCCCGGCAATGCCGCACATGACGGCGGAAATGACCCAAATGGTGAGCTTGTAAGCCACCGGGTTGTAGCCTGAGAACATGACGCGGCTTTCAGCATCACGTATGGCCTGCAGCACGCGGCCAAACTTGCTTTGCACCAGCCAGCGCGAGAACAAATAAAACCCAAGCAACGTCAGCCCGGTGAGTACAAACAGCACCATGCGCGTGCTCGGCTGGGCGATGGGAATGTCCAAAATTCGTTTGAAGTCGGTAAAACCGTTGTTGCCGCCAAAGCCGGTTTCATTTCTAAAAAACAGCAGCATGGCGGCAAAGGTCAGTGCCTGCGTGATGATGGAAAAGTACACCCCCTTGATACGCGAGCGAAAGGCAAAAAAGCCAAACACCAGCGCCAGCAAACCCGGCACCAGCACCACCATCGCCATTTGAAAGGCAAAAGACGCGCTACCCAGCCAATGCCACGGCAGGGTTTTCCAGTCGAGGAACACCATGAAGTCAGGCAACGCGCTTTTGTAGTTGCCGTCAAGCCCGATCTGGCGCATCAGGTACATGCCCATCGCGTATCCGCCGAGCGCAAAAAACAGGCCGTGGCCGAGGCTCAAAATACCGGTGTAGCCCCAGATCAAGTCCATCGCCAGCGCGCAAATGGCGTAGCACATGATCTTGCCGATCAGGCTGATCGCGAAATCGCTCATGTGAAAGACATTGCCCTCTGGCACCACCAAGTTGAGCAGAGGCGCGAGCATGCAAACAACGATCAGAGCGACTAAAAATGCGCCCCAACCGCGCTTGGACATGAGCGGTTCAGGTTTGGGCAAGTTGACCGGCAGGTTCATGATGTTGTGCCTTCGTAAGCGGCCGCCGTGGAACCGGCTTTGCCGGGCCACAGGTGGCGCCCCCTCGAGGGGGAGGCACCGCAGGTGCTTTGGGGGGGAGTGCTTTTCATGCTTCGGCGCTCCGGCCCTTGAGGGCAAAAATACCTTGCGGACGTTTTTGAATGAACACAATGATGAACACCAGCACCGCAATTTTGGCAAGTACTGCGCCTTGCCAGCCTTCGAGAAATTTATTCAGCACGCCCAAGCCCAGCGCCGCGTACACAGTGCCTGCCAGTTGCCCGACGCCGCCAAGCACCACCACCATGAACGAATCCACAATGTAGTTTTGCCCCAGGTCGGGCCCGACGTTACCGACCTGACTCAAAGCGCAACCCGCCAGCCCTGCAATGCCAGAGCCGAGCGAAAACGCATAGGTGTCAATCCGCGCGGTATTGACGCCCATGCAGGCCGCAATCGGGCGGTTTTGCGTCACGCCGCGCACAAAAAGGCCGAGCCGGGTTTTGCTGATCACCAGCGCCACACCCACCAACACCAGCGCTGCAAACACCACAATCATCAAGCGGTTGTAAGGCAACGACAAATTGGGCAAAAAGGCAAAGCTGCCACTCATCCAGGACGGGTTTTCAACCCCGACGTTTTGCGCGCCAAAAATTGTTCGTACCGATTGCATCAAAATCAAGCTGATGCCCCAGGTCGCCAGCAGGGTTTCAAGCGGGCGGCCATACAAGAACCGGATCACACTGCGCTCCATGGCAGCGCCCACCAGCGCCGAGGCCATAAAGGCCACTGGAATTGCAGCGATCAAATACCAGTCAAATGCGCCGGGTAAGTATTGGCGAAACAGGGTTTGCACCACATAGGTGGCGTACGCGCCAATCATGATCAGCTCGCCGTGCGCCATGTTGATAACGCCCATCAGCCCATAGGTGATGGCCAAACCCAAAGCAGCCAGCAACAAGATGGAGCCCAGGCTGATGCCGGTAAACACAACGCCCAGTGTTTCACCCAGCCCCAACGACGATTTGATTTTGGCGAGCGAGGCTTGCAGTTGGGCTTTGACTTCTGGGTCTGACTCCAGCTTGACACGGTCATTGAGCAGCAACTGCGTCGCCGGGTCTTTGCTCTCGGCCAGTGCTTTGGCCGCCTCTAGGCGTTTGGCTTTGTCGCTGCTTCCCAAAAGTGCGGCGGCGCGTGCCAGGCCGAGCATGGCTTTCAAATCGGCATTGGTTTCTGCGGCCAACGCTTTGTCGAGCAGGGCAAGTTTTGACTCGTCCGGGTCTTTGAGCAAAGACGCAATAGCTTGCTTGCGCAGCTTGTCGTCTTTTGAAAAAAGTTTGAGCACAGCTTGTGCGCTGTCGAGCTCGCCGCGCATGCGGTTGTTGCTGATCACGTCTTCAGCCGCATCGGGCAACTTGACGGCTTGGCCAGTCACTGGGTCGGTGGCATTGCCATCACGAACAATAAAAACCTTATCGCCAGCGGTTTTGACCGCGTCGTCAGTCAAGGCCTGAATAAATGCAGCCGTTTTATCGTCTGCAACAATGATTGCCTTGTTCAGCGCGGCAATCCGCGCGTCAGAATCGCCCACCGCCATGGCCAGGGCTTCTTGCTGCGTCAGCGCGAACGCAGGCAGAGCAAGAAGCAGTCCGAAGCACAGCCCGACAGCACAAGTTATTTTTTGAATCATGAACCGCCTATAAAGCCTGAAAACATGAAGGCAGCCAAAGCTGCCTTCATGTACCAACACGCCACCCGATGAAAGCTGGGGCGATCAGGCTTTTTTCTTGACGGGCTCGTCAGGCTTCTTGTCGTTGCCTTCGATGTACGGTGACCATGGCTTGGCCTTGACGGGGCCAGGTGTTTTCCACACCACATTGAACTGGCCGTCGGCTTTGATTTCGCCGATGAATACAGATTTGTGCAAATGGTGGTTTTTCTCGTCCATCTTGCTGGTGATGCCGGACGGTGCCTTGAAGGTCTGGCCGGCCATGGCGGCGATGACTTTGTCGGTGTCGGTGGACTTGGCTTTTTCGACGGCCTGCTTCCACATGTTGATGCCGATGTAAGTCGCTTCCATCGGGTCGTTGGTCAAAGGCTTGTCTTTGTGGCCTGCAATGCCCTTGGCTTTGGCGTAAGCGCTCCACTTTTTGATGAACTCGTCATTGGCTGGGTTCTTGATGGACTGGAAGTAGTTCCATGCAGCCAGGTGACCCACCAAAGGCTTGGTGTCTACGCCGCGCAACTCTTCTTCGCCGACCGAGAAGGCGACAACCGGCACGTCTTTGGCTTTGAGGCCAGCATTGCCCAGCTCTTTGTAGAACGGCACATTGGAGTCACCGTTGATGGTGGACACCACCGCAGTTTTGCCGCCGGTTGCAAACTTCTTGACGTCAGCCACGATGGTTTGATAGTCAGAGTGACCAAACGGTGTGTACTTTTCGTCGATGTCTTTGTCGGCCACGCCCTTGCTCTTGAGGTAGGCGCGCAGAATCTTGTTGGTGGTGCGTGGGTAAACATAGTCGGTACCCAGCAACACCCAGCGCTTGGCGCCGCCGCCTTCTTTGCTCATCAGGTAGTCCACCGCAGGAATGGCCTGCTGGTTCGGCGCTGCACCGGTGTAGAACTCGTTGCGCGAAGATTCTTCGCCTTCATACTGAACAGGGTAGAACAGTATGCTGTTGAGTTCTTCGAAGACTGGCAGAACCGACT
>JBBRDA010000155.1:0-5006 GCA_038204335.1 Burkholderiales bacterium | reverse complement strand
CGTGATGAAGTGATTGAACGCATCCGCAGCCAGATTGCCGAAGGCCGGCAAGTTTATTGGGTATGCCCGCTGATTGAAGAAAGCGAAGTGCTCGACCTCACCAACGCCACCGAGACCCATGAGGCTTTAAGTGCATCTCTGCCGGGCGTGCTGGTCGGCTTGTTGCATTCGCGCATGCCAGTAGCCGAGAAGAAGGCGGTGATGAGCCTGTTCAACGATGGCGTGATGGCGGTATTGGTCAGCACCACGGTGATCGAGGTTGGCGTGGACGTGCCGAACGCATCACTGATGGTGATTGAACACGCAGAAAGATTCGGCTTGAGCCAGTTGCACCAGTTGCGCGGCCGGGTCGGGCGTGGTGCGGCGGCATCAGCCTGCGTGCTGCTGTATTCCACGGGCGATGCAGCCAGGCTCGGGGATACAGCCAAGGCGCGGCTGAAAGCGATGGCTGAGACGAATGACGGTTTTGAAATAGCGCGCCGTGATCTGGAGATACGTGGGCCAGGCGAATTTTTGGGCGCGCGCCAGTCGGGTGCGCCTTTGCTGCGGTTTGCGGATTTGGCGTTAGATGCCGACTGGCTGGCTTGGGCCAGAGCATTGGCGCCCGTCATGCTGGACCAGCATCCAGATCTGGCGCGGCAGCATGTGATGCGTTGGCTGGGCACCAAGGCAGAATTCCTAAAGGCCTGAACTTTTAGCTTAAAGCGTCAGCTCGTAGTCCACCGTCATCGGTGCGTGGTCTGAAAAGCGCTGCTCTTTGTAGATGTGCTCAGTCCGCGCCAGTGCGGCTACGGCCGGTGTCGCCAAGTGGTAGTCAAGCCGCCAGCCCACGTTGTTGGCGTAAGCTTGGCCGCGGTTGCTCCACCAGGTGTAGGCGGCGTCTGTGGTGGATGGCTGCAACTGCCTGTACACGTCTACTTTGCCTGCCTCGCTGAGGAGCCGCGTCATCCAGGCGCGTTCTTCTGGCAAAAAGCCGCTGTTTTTCTTGTTGCCCTTGTAGTTTTTCAAATCAATTTCTTGGTGGGCAATGTTGATGTCGCCGCACAGCACGTAGTCGCGGTCCTGCTTTAAGGCCAGCAGGTGCGGGTAAAACTCAGCCAAGAATCGAAACTTGGCCTCTTGCCGCTCTGGCCCGGACGAGCCACTGGGAAAATAGCTGCTGATGATGGACAGCTTGGGCAGGTTTTTGCGGCCTGGCCGATCAAAGCGCAGCTCAACGTAGCGGCCTTCTGCATCAAACTCTTTGGAACCATAGCCGATGATCACGTCGCTTGGTTCGTAACGGCTGTACACGCCCACACCGGAGTAGCCTTTTTTCTCGGCAAACTGAAAATAGCCTTTCAACCCGGCCAGTTCTTCGAACTTGCCCTGTACGTCAGGTGCCTGGGCTTTGATTTCCTGTACGCAAATACAATCCGGCTTGTAGCTTGCCAGCCAGGCCTCCAGACCCTTGCTGCTTGCAGACCGGATACCGTTCAGGTTGAGGCTGGTTAATTTAAACAATGGAATCAACTCCTATGGCGGGGCAAGAGATTAAACAAGACAGTCACATCAGCACGCTGGCGCAAGAATTCTTGCCGTTTGCCGTTGAATCTGGCGTGCTCAAGTTTGGGCAATTCAAAACCAAAGCAGGGCGCATAAGCCCTTACTTTTTCAATGCCGGCCTGTTTGACGATGGCGTCAAGCTCGGCAGGTTAGCGCAATTTTATGCCCGGCAGCTGCTGGCAGAGGAAGCCAAAACCGGCCTGCACTTCGACATGATTTTTGGCCCTGCCTACAAGGGCATACCTCTGGCTGCGGCAGTTGCCATTGAACTGGCACGGCTGGGACGCAACCTGCCCTTTGCCTATAACCGCAAAGAGGCCAAAGACCACGGCGAAGGCGGCACCTTGGTCGGCGCGCCCGTTAAAGGGAAAGTGCTCATCGTGGACGACGTGATGTCAGCGGGTACCGCTGTGCGCGAATCGATTGCCATTATTCGGGCCGCAGGCGCCACGCCGCACGCTGTGGCTATTGCGCTCGACCGGCAGGAAAAAGCGACTGAAAATGGTCAGGATGTCCCCTACAGCGCAGTGCAATACGTTAAGACTGAACTGGGCTTGCACGTCACATCGATTGCTCGCTTGACGGACTTGCTGGATTACTTGTCACTGCAAAAAGACCGTTTGGGTGAGCAGGCAGACCTTGAAACGGCTTACGATGCCGTATTGGCTTACAGGGATCGTTACGGCGTAGATGGAGAGTAGCGCATGATTTCTAAAGGACGACTTGCGGCGCACAGTGGTTTTGGCGCGCTGCTGTGCGGCTACGTGGCCAGTGCAGCGGCGCAGGGCATTTACACCTGTGTGGACGAGAAGGGCCGCAAGCTCACCTCTGACCGCCCGATCGCCGAGTGCATGGACCGCGCCCAGAAAGAGCTCAACCCGTCTGGCACCGTGCGGCGCGTGCTGACCCCACCGCCCCCACCCAAATCACGTGCAGAGCAGGACGCCGAGGAAAAAGCCGAGGTTGAAGCACGGATGCGCCTGGTAGAAGAAAAGCGCCAAGAACGCGCCCTGAAGACCCGTTACCCCAACCGCGCCAGTCACGACAAAGATCGCGCAGCGGCGATTGATCGGGTCAACTTCGCCATCGAAGGGGCCACCAAGCGGGCGCAAGAGTTGACCGAACAGCGCAAGGCTATTGGCACGGAGCTGGATTTTTATAAAAATTCACCAGGCAAATTGCCGCCCGCCATCAAACGCCGGCTTGATGAGACCGATGCCAACATGGCAGCGCAAAAGGCATTGATAGCTGAGCAGGAAGCCGAGAAAAAGCGCCTGACCGAGCGTTTTGATGCAGAGCTTGCCAAACTCAAACCCGGATGGGGCGCGGCCGACACGTCTGCTGCCGCCGGGCCTGCGCCTAGCGCTAAAAAGCCATAAAACAGCAGATTTTAGGGCTTTTCAGGTATAAAAATGGCCTGAAATCCAATAAATACGGGCGCAAGCAGCTACTAATAGTGTAGCGCCTGTGACGTCGTCAGTTAGCCGATTTTCTGCTTCAAAAGCGCATTGACCTGCGCCGGATTGGCTTTGCCTTTGGTGGCTTTCATGGCCTGGCCGACCAAAGCGTTCATGGCCTTGGTGTTACCCGCCTTGATTTCTTCGACGTTTTTAGCGTTAGCGGCTAAGACCTCGTCGATGATCTTTTCGAGCTCGCTGGAGTCGCTTATTTGTTTGAGGCCTTTGGCTTCGATGATGTCATCTACGCGCTTGAGCTCACGAAGCGCGCTGAGCCCAGCATCCACTTCACCAGGCTCGGATCCAAACACCCACTCGCTATCTTTCGGGTCCCAAAGGTGGTCAAACACTTGCTTAGCAGCATTGCTTGAGATGGAGCCGTCCTCAATTCGAGTTATTAGCGCGGCAAGAGCTGTAGCGGTCACCGGCGCTTGGTCGATGCTTATGTTTTGCGCGTTCAGTCGGCGCGACAACTCCCCCATCACCCAGTTGCTTGCCAGCTTGGGCTGCTTGCTGGCTGTTGCAACGGCCTCGAAGTAGGCTGCTGTGGCTTTGCTTTGCGTTAGCTGGCCGGCGTCGTATTCAGGCAGTCCGTACTGAGCAACGAAACGATCAGCCATCACACGCGGCAACTCGCTCATTTCCGCCCGGGTCCTCTCAACCCAATCTCGCCCAATCATCAAAGGTGGCAAATCCGGGTCTGGAAAGTAGCGGTAATCTGCCGCATCTTCTTTGGTCCGCATGCTGCGCGTTTCACCTGTCTCCGGGTCAAACAGCACTGTGGCTTGCTGAATCGCGTGGCCGTCCTCAATCTGCTCAATTTGCCAACGAATTTCATAGTCCATTGCCTGCTGCATGAACTTGAAGCTGTTCAGGTTTTTGATCTCCCGGCGCGTACCCAGCTCTGCACCAGGCTTGCGTACCGACACGTTCGCGTCACACCTGAAGCTGCCCTCTTGCATGTTGCCGTCGCAAATGCCTATCCAAGTGACGATCTTGTGCAGCTCTTTGGCATAAGCCACGGCCTCAGCTCTGCTGCGCATGTCAGGTTCGGTCACTATCTCTAGCAGTGGTGTGCCTGCGCGGTTTAAATCAATACCGCTCATGCCCACAAAGTCCTCGTGCAGCGACTTGCCGGCGTCTTCTTCGAGGTGCGCGCGCACCAGCCGAACGGTTCTCTTTTCACCGTCAAGGAAGAACTCAACCGCGCCGCCCTGCACCACCGGAATCTCAAACTGGCTGATCTGGTAACCCTTGGGCAAGTCCGGGTAAAAGTAGTTTTTGCGCGCGAACACACTGCTCTCGGCGATGTGCCCGTTCACCGCCAAACCAAACTCAATCGCGCGTTGCACGGCGCCTTTGTTCATCACCGGCAACGCCCCCGGCAATGCAAAGTCAACCGCTGACGCGTTGGTGTTCGGCTCCGCGCCAAATGAGGTCGACGCGCGGCTGAAAATTTTGGACTGCGTGGTGAGCTGGGTGTGCGTTTCAAAGCCGATAACGACTTCGTAGCCTTGAACCAGCAACGATTTTGTGGCGCTCATACCGAATCTCCTGGCTGACGCATATGCCAATCTGTCGCCATCTGAAACGCATGGGCAGCGCCCAGCAATTGCGCCTCTTTAAAGTAATTGCCAATCAACTGCAAGCCCACCGGCATGCTGCCCTCGCCGAAGCCTGCAGGCAGGCTCATGCCGGGCAAGCCGGCCAAGCTGGATGACAGCGTGTAAATGTCGGCCAAGTAGTTGGCCACCGGGTCGGCTTTGTTCTCGCCAATCTTCCACGCCACGGTGGGCGACACCGGCCCCGCAATGATGTCGCATTGGGTAAAGGCTTTTTGAAAGTCTTGCGCGATCAGGCGGCGGATTTTTTGGGCTTTTAAATAGTAGGCGTCGTAATAGCCGTGCGACAACACATAGGTGCCGATCATGATGCGGCGCGTGGCTTCGTCGCCAAAACCGTCGGAGCGCGACTTTTTGTACATGTCGTTCAGGTCGGTGTAGT
>JBBRDA010000154.1:0-5062 GCA_038204335.1 Burkholderiales bacterium | reverse complement strand
TTGATGGCGCGGTTGGAGTCAAGGCTGTGACCCAGCGGTTTTTCAAGCACTACCCGCATGTTCGGGCGCACCAATCCGGCAGTGGCGAGTTGCTCACAAAAGATCGTAAAAAGTCCTGGTGCGGTTGCCAGGTACATGACCACCGTGTCAGCAACGTGCTCTTGCAGTTTGCTAGCCAGCCGTGGGTAGTCTGCCGGGTTCGACAAATCCATGCGCAGGTAAAAAAGCAGGTCAGCAAAACGCGCAAACTCTTCGTCGGTGGGGCGTTTGGCCAACTCGACCTGGTCAAACCGCGACTTGATGAGTGTGCGGTAATCATCGTCTGACATAGCATCGCGCGCTACGCCCACGATGCGACCACCCGCCGGCAGCGACCCATGGCGAAATGCCTGAAACAATGCGGGCATGAGCTTTCGCCAGACCAAATCACCCGTCCCGCCAAACAAAATCAGGTCAAAACTCATGTTGCACAGTCGCCATCATGTAATTAAGTTTCACATTGTATTGGCATAATGGTAACTCGTAAAATCGATCATTCAACGTATGAACCAACTCGAAGCGCTCAAGCAATTCACCACCGTCGTGGCCGACACGGGCGACTTCAAGCAGCTCGCGCAGTTCAAGCCGCAAGACGCGACCACCAACCCGTCGCTGATATTGAAGGCCGTGCAAAAGCCTGACTATCAGCCGCTGATGGTTGGCGTGGTTAACAATTTCAAAGGCCGGGCGCTCGACGAAGTGATGGACCGGTTGCTGGTGCGCTTTGGTTGCGAGATTTTGCAGACGGTACCCGGCCGCGTATCGACCGAAATTGACGCACGCCTGAGCTTTGATGCCAACGCCACCTTCACGCGGGGTGAACGCATCATTGAGCTGTACCAAGCCGAAGGCATTCACATCGACCGAGTGTTGATCAAGGTCGCTGCCACCTGGGAGGGCATACAAGCTGCTGAAAAGCTGGAGCAGCGCGGCATTCATACCAACCTGACGCTGCTGTTTGCGTTTTGCCAGGCGGTGGCGTGCGGGCAGGCCAAGGTGCAACTCATATCGCCTTTTGTCGGGCGCATATATGACTGGCATAAAAAGGCTTGCGGCGCGGCGTGGGTCGAAGCTGACAACCTGGGCGCGAACGATCCCGGCGTGCAGTCAGTTACTGATATTTACAAGCACTTTAAACATTTTGGAGTGGCCACTGAAATTATGGGCGCGAGCTTTCGCAATGTGGGCCAGATCACCGCATTGGCTGGTTGTGATTTGCTCACCATTAGCCCAGAGCTGCTTGCCCAGCTGGCGGCAACCGATGCTCCGTTGCCCCAAGCGCTAAACGCCAACGCGGCAAGATCGCTTGATTTGCCGGCTGTCAATTTTGATGAGGCCGGCTTCAGGTTTGCGCTGAACCAGGACGCCATGGCCACCGAAAAACTGGCCGAAGGCATACGCGGTTTTGTGACGGACGCCATCAAGCTTGAACAGCTGATGCTGGCGATCTGATGCCCAACATGGCACGTGTACGCTGTGACCGCACGGCCGCCTGGCCCTTGCTGCAATCGCATTTTGAGTCAGCAGGTAAGGGCTTTGATCTGCGCCATGCTTTTGCCACTGACGTGCAGCGATTCGCCAGCTTCAGCCAGGACGCGCCATATGTGTTTGCCGATCTGTCTAAAAATTTGATCGATGCACAGACGCAGACTCTGTTGTTTGACTTGGCTCGCCAGTGCGGCATAGAGCAGCACCGCGACGCCATGTTTGCCGGTCAGGCCATCAACAGCACGGAAAACCGTGCCGTGCTGCATTTTTTACTTAGAAATCCGCCTTCAGCCCAATATATACCGGCGCAAGCAGCTATTGATAAAGTAGCAGATAAGCAAGCCGAAGTTGAAACCACGCTAAACGCCATGCTGGCCTTTGCCCAGCAAACCCGCGCCAACCAGCAGATCACGAATATCGTCAACATCGGCATTGGTGGCTCAGACCTCGGCCCACAAATGGCGGTTCTGGCGCTGGACGAGTTTGTTGACAAAACCAAGCGCTTGCATTTTGTGTCTAACGTTGACGGGCAAGAACTGGCCAGTGTTTTGGCGCAGTGCAAACCCGACAACACCTTGTTTTTGATCGCTTCCAAGACTTTCACGACCGCTGAGACCATGCTCAATGCCCAGTCTGCCAAAGCTTGGTTTTTAGCTCACGACAGGCAGGGAGGGCATGACATGGGTGCCCATTTCGCTGCGCTGACTACCAACGTACCAGCAGCCAAAGCTTTCGGCATCACCACCACCTTCGGTTTTTGGGATTGGGTGGGTGGCCGGTATTCACTTTGGTCAGCGATCGGTTTGCCGATAGCTATAGCCATTGGTGAAAAAGGTTTTCGGGAGTTCTTGGCGGGTGCGCACGCCATGGATGAACATTTTCGAGATGCGCCGCTTGAGCAAAACCTGCCCGTGCGTTTGGGCTTACTTGATGTCTGGTACCGCAACTTTCACGGTTTTACCAGCCGCAGCATTGCGCCGTACAGCCAGCCGCTGCGCCGCTTACCCGCCTATTTTCAGCAGCTTGAAATGGAAAGTAATGGCAAGCGGGTTGATGCGCAGGGTCAGGCTTTGCCGTTTGACACTGCGCCTGTGTTGTGGGGCGAACCCGGCACCAATGGCCAGCACGCTTACTTTCAGTTGCTGCATCAGGGCACATCTGTGGTGCCAGTCGAGTTCATTGCCGTCAAGAAGGCAGCCAAAAGCCTGCCGGGCCACCATCAAAAATTGCTGGCCAACGTGCTCGCCCAAGCCCAAGCTTTGATGATGGGTAAGCCCGATGATGGCGGTCACAAACACTTCCCTGGCAACCGGCCCAGCACCTTTTTGTTGTTAGACGAACTCACACCCGCCAGTCTGGGAGCGTTGCTGGCGTTGCAGGAGCACCGGGTGTTTGTCAGCGGCTCGATATGGGGTATCAACAGCTTTGACCAATGGGGCGTTGAGCTCGGTAAGGTGCTGGCCCAGGACATCGAGCCGCGCTTGGGCGGTGGCAATGTGGCCGGGCTGGATGGCTCGACGGCAGGCCTGCTGCAGCGCATGCGAACAGCGCCAAGGTAGTCAAGCCGCACTATCAGGTCTATCATGGCGCGAGAATTAACCCGCCAACATCCTGAGGAGGACGCCATGAATTTCGGCCAAGCTATCTCTGTTTGCCTATCCAACTACGCCACCTTCACAGGCCGGGCATCTCGCTCTGAGTTCTGGTGGTTTTTTCTGTTTCAGATCTTGATATCCATTGCCGGCAGCATGCTGGGCGACGTCGTCAGCGGCCTGGTGGCACTGGGCTTGTTGTTGCCTGGACTCGCAGTCGGTACCCGCCGCCTGCACGACATCGGCAAAAGCGGCTGGTGGCAGCTGCTTATGCTGACAGGCATAGGTCTGCTGGTGCTGATTTACTGGTGGGTGCAGCCGACGGCTGAGGGTAGCAACAGCTATGAGGTGGCGACGAGCTGAAATGGGTGGTTTAAAAATTAGGCCATAGCAAAAAGGCCGCAGCGTTTGCACGCTGCGGCCTTTTGATTTTGAATCAGCAATAAGCTGAATCAAAGCTGCATTACATGTCCATGCCGCCCATGCCACCCATGCCGCCCATACCACCACCCATGCCGCCGCCCGCTGGGGCGTCGTCTTTTGGTGCTTCTGCAATCATGGCTTCTGTGGTCAGCATCAGGCTGGCAACAGAGGCTGCGTTTTGCAGTGCAGTGCGGGTCACTTTGGTTGGGTCCAGGATGCCCATTTCAATCATGTCGCCGTAGGTTTCGTTGGCTTCGTTGTAGCCGTAGTTGCCTTTGCCAGCCATCACAGCGGCCACAACCACAGAGGCTTCGCCGCCGCCGTTGAAGACGATTTCGCGCAATGGCGCTTCGATCGCCTTCATCACCAGTTTGATACCGGCGTCCTGGTCAGCGTTGTCGCCCTTCAGGGTGCCAACTGCCTGCTTGGCACGCAAGAATGCCACGCCGCCGCCAGCCACAATGCCTTCTTCCACAGCAGCGCGGGTTGCGTGCAAGGCGTCTTCAACGCGGGCTTTTTTCTCTTTCATTTCGACTTCGGTGGCAGCGCCAACCTTGATCACGGCAACACCGCCGGCCAGCTTGGCCACGCGCTCTTGCAGCTTTTCGCGGTCGTAGTCGCTGGTCGCTTCTTCGATTTGAACGCGCACTTGTTTGACACGTGCTTCGATGTCAGCAGCTGCACCGGCACCGTCGATGATGATGGTGTTTTCTTTGCCCACTTCAATGCGCTTGGCCTGGCCGAGGTCAGCCAGCGTGGCTTTTTCAAGCGACATGCCCACTTCTTCAGCAATGACCTTGCCGCCGGTCAGGCAGGCGATGTCTTCCAGCATGGCTTTGCGGCGATCGCCGAAGCCTGGCGCCTTGACAGCCACCACTTTCAAAATGCCGCGCAGAGTGTTGACCACCAGCGTAGCCAAGGCTTCGCCATCAACTTCTTCAGCGATGATCAGCAATGGACGGCCAGCTTTGGCGACTTGTTCCAGCGTAGGGAGCAGGTCACGGATGTTGCTGATTTTTTTGTCATACAGCAGAACAAACGGGTTCTCCAGAATCGCAGATTGCTTTTCCGGGTTGTTGATGAAATAAGGCGACAGGTAGCCGCGGTCAAACTGCATGCCTTCAACGACGTCAAGCTCGGACTCGAGTGATTTGCCGTCTTCAACGGTGATGACGCCTTCCTTGCCGACTTTGTCCATGGCATCAGCAATGATCTTGCCGATGGTTTCGTCAGAGTTGGCAGAGATCGAACCGACCTGTGCGATCTCTTTTGAAGTGGTGGTGGCTTTTGATGCCTTTTTCAGCTCTTCAACCAAAGCCGACACAGCTTTGTCGATGCCGCGCTTCAGGTCCATCGGGTTCATGCCAGCGGCGACATATTTCATGCCTTCGCGGACGATAGCTTGCGCCAGCACGGTAGCGGTCGTGGTGCCGTCACCAGCGATGTCAGACGTCTTGGAAGCAACTTCCTTGACCATCTGTGCGCCCATATTTTGCAACTTGTCTTTGAGCTCGATTTCT
>JBBRDA010000153.1:0-5153 GCA_038204335.1 Burkholderiales bacterium | reverse complement strand
TAGCCTTTGGCTTCGCCGCCGAACTTGGCTGCCAACACGGTGGTGATTGCTGCGGTCAAGGTGGTCTTGCCGTGGTCGACGTGGCCGATCGTGCCGACGTTGACGTGCGGTTTGGTCCGCTCAAATTTGCCTTTTGCCATTATCCAAACTCCAGAAAATTTATAGAGAAATAAACACCAAATAACATCAAATCAAATTAACGCCACATGGCGTCGCACTAAAACTGGTGCCCATTCCGGGAATCGGACCCGGGACCTCTCCCTTACCAAGGGAGTGCTCTGCCACTGAGCCAAATGGGCTGAATTCTTCTTACACCTCAGTGATCACAACCACTCTTCACGTCACTTTTGCAAACCACGCCAACATGGAGCGGGAGACGGGAATCGAACCCGCGTCATTAGCTTGGAAGGCTAGGGTTCTACCATTGAACTACTCCCGCGCAACTCCATAAACCTCAGACGTGCTTCGCGCAGCTCTGAATCATCAATTGAAACAATACTGGTGGATGAGGCTGGATTCGAACCAGCGTACGCGTTAGCGAGCAGATTTACAGTCTGCCTCCTTTAGCCACTCGGACACCCATCCATTCAAGAGAACCACGGATTATGCCATGTTTTTATGACCCGTGGCTAGTCACCACACCGTACGGCCACTGCCAGGACGCGCTTTTAGCCATGCTCTGGCAAGCGAGAAATGACCGCAGCCGATAAACGGCGTTGGCTCGCGCAAGGCTGACAGCGGGGAGGGGTGATTTGCCTGCAGAACGGTGTGCCGATTCGCATCGATCAACGCTCTTTTACTTTGCGCGTGAGCACCCCAAAGCATAAAAACAACAGGTTGTTCACCTCTTGCGATATGGAGAATCACCGCGTCCGTCAGCTGCTCCCATCCGCGTTTGGCGTGGCTGGCAGGCTGCCCCTCCTCGACCGTGAAGCAGGTATTGAGCAGCAGCACGCCATTTTCGGCCCAACGGACCAAGCTTCCGCCAGGAACCGGGAAGGGAGGCGGTAGCGAGCCCAGATCACGCTGGATTTCCTTGAAGATATTACGCAATGATGGCGGCAGCGCAACGCCAGGAGCCACTGAAAACGCCAAACCCTCAGCCTGGCCGTGGCCGTGGTAGGGGTCTTGGCCCAAGATCACCACGCGCACCGTTTCGGGCGGCGTCAGCGCCAACGCACGAAGCGGCTGAGGCGGGAAAATCACCGCCTTGTCAAGCAGGCGTTGGTTTAGAAATGCAAGCAGAGCTTCACCTTCGTCGCTTGCAAAAAATTGGTCTGTCAGACTTTGCCAGCCAGCGGCAACAACCCACAAAGTCGGGTCGGCAGATGTCAGCCGCTTCGCTTCGTCAGGCCATAGCCCGTCCATCGTTGGCCGATGCTTAGTGACCGAAGAGCTCACCGAGAGCAACACCAGGGTCGTCCGCCCGCATGAAGGCCTCACCGACCAAAAACGCATGGACATTGGCGTCGCGCATTCTTTTGACATCTGCAAGCGTCGAAATGCCCGACTCAGTGACCACAATCCGCTCGGTCGGCACTTGGCCCAACAGTCCAAGCGTCGTATCCAGCGATACGTCAAAGGTTTTCAAGTTGCGGTTGTTGATGCCAATGAGTGGCGTTTTCAGCTTTAATGCACGCGCCAGTTCTGCGCCGTCATGAACCTCCACCAGCACCGCCATGTCGAGCGACATCGCCAGCGCTTCCATGTCCTTCATTTGGGCGTCGTCCAACACCGCCGCAATCAGCAAAATACAGTCCGCACCCATGACGCGCGACTCGTAAATTTGATAAGCATCAATCATGAAGTCTTTGCGCAATGCGGGCAGGCTGCAAGAGGCACGAGCCTGCTTGAAATAATCCGTGCTGCCCTGAAAAAACTGTTTGTCAGTAAGCACTGACAAACACGCCGCCCCAAATTCGGCGTAGCTTTGTGCAATGTCAGCGGGTATAAAGTCGGACCGGAGCACGCCTTTGGACGGGCTGGCTTTTTTGACTTCAGCAATTACTGCGGGCTTGCCGGCGCCAATCTTGGTTCGCAATACCGCCACAAAGTCACGCGTTAACACACGGGATTCAGCATCGGCGCGCATGACCGACAAGGGTTTTTGTTGCTTCAAAGCAGCGACTTCGCCCTGCTTAACGCTGATGATTTTTTCGAGAATATCGGCCATGCAAACATTATCGCCGGGTCGCCCTTGCGGCGCCGGTGTTCCGCGGTAAACGCAGCCAGAAAGTAAAAAAGCCCACCGCAATTGCGGTGGGCTTTTACTCAACTTGCGGCTTTCCCGCAAGTCAAAGGTCTGCCGAGTTAAGCGGCCTTCAGATCCGGGTAACGCACATACTCAATGAGTTCCTGCGTCTTCTTGTCAGGCCCTGGGGTGACCAAGCTGACCAGAATAATCAGCGCGAAGCCCAGAGGCACGCCAAACACACCCGCTGAAATTGGCGCAATGCCGAACCACAAATCGATTGGGCTGGTAACGCCGAACACGCCGCGCAGCCAAACCTGGTTGCTCACCATGTAATAAATGGTGATGCCCAGTCCACCGATCATGCCTACTGCTGCTCCCCACTTGGAGGCGCGCTTCCAGAAGATGCCAAGCACCAGTACCGGGAAGAACGACGCCGCCGCGAACGAGAACGCTGCAGACACCAGGAACAAAATGTCCGCCGGTTTTTGCGCCGCCACATAGGCTGCCGCCAATGCCACGACCAGCAACAAAACTTTAGAGATGGTCACCCGACGCGATGTAGGCGCATTGGGGTCGATCATTTTGTAGTACACGTCGTGCGACAGCGCATTGGCAATCGTCAGCAGCAGGCCGTCTGCCGTAGACAGCGCAGCGGCCAGGCCGCCAGCAGCCACCAAGCCAGAAATCACGTAAGGCAGGCCACCGATTTCGGGTGTGGCCAGCACGATGATGTCGCCGCCGATACGCATTTCACCCAGTTGCAAAATACCGTCTTTGTTGATGTCCACAACACTGAGCAAACCCGGATCGACCTTGGCCCACTGCGCAATCCATGCAGGTAGTTTGGTGAACTCGGTACCAACAAGTACGTTAAATACCTCATATTTCACCAGTACCGCCAAGGCGGGTGCTGTGAAGTACAGCAGGAAAATGAAGAACAACGACCATGTCACCGATTCACGCGCCTGCTTCACGCTAGGCGTTGTGTAGTAGCGCATCAAGATGTGCGGCAAGGCGGCGGTGCCAACCATCAGGCAGAAGATCAACGCCAAGAAATTGCGACGCGAGGTGTCGTAGGCCGCCACTGCTTTGGCATCGCCATTCGGGTCGCCAGCAAATTGCTGTGCGTGACGCGGCATGCCACTCAGCGGCGCCGTTCGGGCTTGCGCAGCAGCACGTGCTGCGGTGTAAGCCTTGGTTGCGGCAGCAGGATCTTTTGGCAGGCTTGCCAACGCCTTTTCAGCAGCAGCAACATCCGCAGCGCCCGCATTGGCGGCTTTCAGGTCAGCCACTTTTTTGGTCGCGTCAGCCATATCAGCAGCCATTGCGGCAGGCACGTCTTTGAGTTTCACGTCGAGGTCAGCCACGCGCTTTTTGAACACCTCAATGACTTCAAGCTCTTTCGGGTCTTTGAGCAGCACGGCTTCACGGGCTGTCACCTTTTCAAGCTGATAGCCATAAATGGCCTGTGGGATGGGGACACTGGTTTGTTTGATTGAAAGCCACACGACCGGAATCATGTAGGCAACAATCAAAATAATGTACTGCGCCACTTGGGTCCAGGTCACGGCACGCATGCCGCCCAGGAAAGAGCAGACCAAAATACCGCCCAAGCCCACGAAGATTCCGACAACGAAGTCAAAACCGGTCAAACGGGCAGTGATCAGGCCAACGCCGTAGATCTGCGCTACAACGTAGACGAAAGAGCACAAAATAGCAGCAAAAACGCCCAAACCGCGCACCAAGTTACCGCCGTAACGTTCGCCCAGAAAGTCAGGCACCGTGAATTGCCCGAATTTGCGCATGTAGGGTGCCAAAAACAGGGCCACCAGGCAGTAACCGCCGGTCCAGCCCATGATGAAAGCCAAACCGCTGTAGCCAGTCAGGTAGAGCGTTCCGGCCATACCGATAAACGATGCCGCCGACATCCAGTCTGCACCGGTTGCCATGCCGTTGTAGATGGCCGGTACGCGCCGACCGGCCACGTAATATTCATCAGCATCTGTTGTACGGCTCATGATGCCGATTCCGGCGTACAAGCCGACGGTTGCCAGCAGGAAGATAAAGCCTATCCAGTTGCGCGGCAAGCCCATTTGCTCGGCAATGGCCAGCACAACGACAAATGCCAAAAAGCCGCCCGTGTACCAGGTGTAAACTTTGTTGAGTTGCTTTTTAAAGTCTGAGCCTGATTGCGAGCCGCCTGAGGCGGTGGTTGAGGGTGATAGTCCAGCCATGGTTATTCCTCCGTCTCGGCAACGCCGTGTTCGATGTCAAGCTTGTTCATGTATCGGGCATAAAAGCCGATGATCAAGACATAAATAACGAGCGAGCCTTGCGAGCCCATCCAGAAACTGAACGGCCAGCCAAAGAAATTAAAGCTGAGGTCACGGGCAAAGTAAGCCACCACGAAGGTGGATACAAACCAGATAGCCAGCAAAATGGCGGTGATATTGAGCGTTTTGCTCCAATATCGCCGGTGATTTTCAGTAATTTTCATCTTCTATCTCCTTTGTTGTTGAAACTCTAGGCCACCAAACCCGTTTCGCGGACCAGCTGGTCCGCGACTTTGGGTTCGAATCCGCGTAAGTGCGCAATCACCTTGCGCGCTTCATCGGGATCTTTGCGATCCACGTGCACCCTGGCAAGGTGGTACCAGCCGTAAGGACTCATGGGTTGCAATTCGGTGTTTTTCTTGAGCGTTGTAACGGCTTCATCCAGGCGTTTTTGGTGGATGTGAACCAGGGACAGGCCATACCAGGCCAAGTCCAATTTAGGGGCCAGGTCAAGCGCTTTTTTGAACATGGTCTCTGCCTGGCCAGTGTGGCCACATTCATGGAGCAAGTAGCCGTAGTTGTACCAAGCGTGTGCCGAGTCTGCATCCAGCTCGCACAGGCGCTTCATGTCGTTAAGCGCGGCGGTTTTGTCACCGCGTTGCACCGCCAGTTGCGCGCGACTGGCC
>JBBRDA010000152.1:0-5233 GCA_038204335.1 Burkholderiales bacterium | reverse complement strand
CCGCCTGTCCAGCATGCCGGCACTGGAAGTTTTCCGCCCTATTCCCGCCATCGCCTGGGTACCGATGTCGATCATGCTGTGGCCCAGTAACGAGGTCAGCATTGTTTTCATTACCTTTCTGGGTGCCTTCTTCCCCATCTTGCTCAACACCATTCACGGCGTTGAGGCCGTCGATCCGGTCTTGCTGCGCGCAGCACGCTCCTTAGGGGCACGCGAGCGCACGTTGTTGTTTGAAGTCATCATGCCAGCCGCGCTACCGCATATCTTCACAGGGCTGGCCGTAGGTATGGGTGTGGCATGGGTTTCGCTGATCGCTGCCGAGATGATCTCCGGCCAGTTCGGTATCGGGTACTTCACTTGGGAGGCCTACTCACTGATTTCGTATTCTGAGATCGCATTAGGGATGATCACCATCGGCATCTTGGGTCTGATCTGCAGCGGAGCCATTCGCTTCGCAGCACGTCTCACCATGCCTTGGATCGAACGGTCTCCTGGCGGAGCACAACCATGAACGCGCGCTCAGCGTTCAGTGAGAGCACCGCGGTTCGCGGCCATGTTGAAATGATTGACATCGGCATGCAATTCAAAGTCAAGGGCACTGCTGTTGACGCCGTCTCAAGCGTGTCGATCAATGTTAAGCCCGGAGAGTTCGTTTCATTGATCGGACCATCAGGGTGCGGCAAGTCCACGCTGCTCAATATCGCGGCTGGATTTGTTAAGCCCAGTGCGGGGGACGCCTTGCTTGACGGCGTACGCATTGAACGGCCGGGAGCCGACCGCGGCGTCGTATTTCAGCAATACTCGCTGTTTCCCTGGATGACGGTTCGCAAAAATGTCGAGTTCGGCCTGAAAATACAGGGTGTGTCAGCCAGTGAACGCGAGACCAAGGCGCGCACTTTGCTCGGTCTGGCTGGACTTCTGCATTTTGAAAATCATTACCCGGAACAGTTGTCGGGCGGCATGAAGCAGCGGGTTGGAATTGTCAGGGCTCTGTCGGTGAGTCCGCAGGTACTGCTGATGGATGAGCCATTTGGCGCGCTCGACTCCCAAACGCGCGTCGTGATGCAAGAGATCCTGACCAACATGTGGCAGCGCCTGCGCATCTCGGTGCTTTTTATCACGCACGATATCGACGAAGCTATTTTTCTGTCAGACCGCATCTATGTAATGACGGCTCGTCCGGGACGTATCAAGTCTGAAATCGTGGTGCCCTTACCCAGGCCGCGCACAGCAGCCATGACGTCAACACCAGAGTTTACCGACTTGGTTCACACCATCAAAGGGCTTATACGCGAGGAGAGCCTCGCTGCCATGGGTGGGGAATTGCACGATGGTGGCTTGGTGGGTCTCAGCACAGAAGTGGGCCCAAGTGGCATGGGTGGGGTGGTTTGATGAACCAGGTTTTGGCGCATCCGCTTGACGTGATGCATCACCAAACCTCCGGGCAGCTTGAGATCCTTTGGAGCGACGGCTTGCTGACTCGCCTCACATCAACGGACCTCAGGCGTGCTTGCCGCTGCGCGACTTGCGTACAAAGACGGCGTAGCACTGACGCCTTGGGCGTTTCCGTCAGCGTCCGTCTGACGTCCATTCTTCCCGTTGGCGAGATGGGGCTCCAACTCATATTTGACGATGGCCACGACCGCGGTATTTATCCTTGGCCCTACCTGCATGAGCTGTCGATGGCTCAACACCCGGAAGCAAGACATGAGCAATCTGTTTGACGCCAAGGTACTCAGTGTCCACCACTGGACGGAGCGGCTCTTTTCTTTCACGACCACACGCGACCCATCGTTTCGCTACCAGAGCGGCCAGTTCACCATGATCGGTCTGAATGTCGACGGGCGGCCGCTGCTGCGCGCCTACAGCATGGTCAGCCCGCATTATCAGGAGACGCTGGAGTTCCTTAGCATCAAAGTACCGGACGGCCCACTGACATCGCGTCTGCAGCATATTAAAGTGGGCGACACCGTCCTGGTTGGCCGCAAAGCGTCGGGAACCTTGCTGACGCAAAACCTCACGCCGGGCAGGCATTTGTACCTGTTGTCCACTGGCACCGGGCTGGCACCCTTTATGAGCGTCATCCGCGATCCGGATGTCTATGAGCAGTTTGAAAAGGTGGTGCTGGTACATGGCTGCAGGCAGGTGCAGGAGCTGGCATATAGCCACCTCATTGAACTTGAGCTTCCCCAAGATGAGTTCTTCGGCGAAGCGGTATCCAGCAAACTGCTGTATTACCCGACAGTGACCCGTGAGGCGTTTCGCCACCAGGGCCGAATACCGACCTTGATGGAGACAGACCGGTTGACTCACGACCTGGGCCTTCCAGCGCTAAGTGCTGCCAATGATCGCTTCATGCTGTGCGGCAGCCCCGAGATGCTGCGCGATACGCGGGCTCTCTTTGACCGGATGGGCTTGAGCGAGGGCAACATGAGTACGCCGGGTCAGTATGTGATTGAGCGCGCCTTCGTGGAAAAATAACGTGACTGCGATGCGTGCGATGCTGTTGCGACTTGGCCACCGCGACTATTGGTTGGCGCGCGGCGGACTCCTTCGGTCGGCGTGGCCGGGCCTGTTGCTGTGCATCGTCGTCGGCTTGGCCGGCGCTTTTGTCGCAGGCACCCTTGGGGGTCCACCCATGCTGTATGCGCTTATGTTCGGCACCGCGTTTCATTTTCAGAGCCACGACGCACGAACTCAGCCAGGCGTCGACGCAGCGATGCGCGTTGTACTCAGGCTGGGTATAGGTTTGCTTGGCGCGCGCATCACGACCGGTCAGATGGGAGAGCTTGGCTGGACAACCGCGGGCATTACCCTAGTAGCGCTTGTCAGTACAGTGGCTTGTGGTGCGCTAATGGCCAAGTGGCTGGGCTTGTCGTGGAGCATGGGTTTGCTGGCTGGCTGTGCGACTGCCATCTGCGGCGCTGCGGCTGCATTGGCCGTCGCTGCTGCTTTACCCGCTTACCAAAACAAGGAACGCGACACCCTGGCGGTCGTGGTTCTTGCGACCGTGTGCTCAACCGCAGCGATGCTGCTGTACCCCTTGCTAACGCATGCTCTACAGCTACCACCGACCTTAGCAGGCATTTTTATTGGCGCTTCGATTCACGATGTGGCGCAGGTCATTGTTGCCGGGTATTCACTTGGACCGGTGGTCGGCGACACAGCCACCATGGTCAAGTTGCTGCGCGTGAGCATGCTGGTCATCGTGGTCGTCACGATTACTCTAATCTGTCGTCATCGCGTTGAATTGCCGGGTGAATCACCCAGAGTTAGCAAGCCGACATTTCCGATTCCAGGCTTTCTCATGCTGTTTATGGCAATGGTGGCGGCAAACTCCTCCGGGCTGCTAGAACCCGCGATCCAGTCAGCACTGACAGGCACTTCAACCGCATGCCTGATCGTAGGCGCCACTGCGCTTGGCATGAAAACCTCATTCAAAGGCTTGGTCCGCATGGGCTGGCGTCCGATAGCGCTGATGTTTGCGACTACCCTTTGGATTGCGGGTTTGGTCCTGTTGGCTATTGAGATATCTCGTCACGCTTGACGGCAACAATAGCCATTGCCAATCGTCTTCAATCAGCGCGAAACTGATTTGCGTTTTTACCCTTGATACCGGCGTAAAACGCCTTGATGGTCAGCATATCGGCATCCACATTACCTGTGGTTTGTAAAACTGGCCCGAGGCCACCGATCTTTTTCTCATAGTCCAGATAGGCCAGCACAATCGGCACGCTGGCGCCTGCTGCGATGTAATAGAACCCGGTTTTCCAGTAGCGGGTGCCGCTGCGTGTGCCCTCAGGCGGCACGATGAGTTGTAGAGGGCCGGTAGCCCGCATGATGGCGTCACTGGACGCAGCCACCAGGTTGTTGCTTTGCGCACGATCCACCGGTATGCCGCCCAGCCACATCATGACACCGCGAAATGGTTGGTTAAAAAGTGACGATTTGCCCATCCAATACACATTCAGCCGCAATGCAAACGCCACCATCAGTGTGTAAGGCAAGTCCCAGTTGCTGGTATGCGGTGCTGCAATCAGCACGCTTTTGGCGGCCTTGGGTGGCAACTGGCCAACAACTCGCCAGCCCGTCAGGCGAAGGAAGGCAATAGATAAGCCACGTAGAAGCGTGTTGACAATCGGGGTGTCGAAAATGGTGCGGTGCATGGCGCGTCTGGTGGCGTTTGACGGCCGTATGGATCGTGACGCTCAGCAAAACGCCTGCGCTCTGGTGGTTATCTTAATTGGAGATTGTTACAGGCCTTTGGAACGAATTCTGGGACAGGTCTTGCGTGACGCCAACGCTGAATATGCATCATACATTTACTATGAATTCAGGAGCTGCTTGCGCCCGTATTTACTGGGCTAAAGGCCAATTAAATACCTAAAAATCGGTCAAAAAGACTCAAAAAGGCAGTTGATGACCCTGATAGTCGACCAAACAGCCTGTATCGGTAGGTTTCAGCCCCGCCAGCACGGCCAGCAACTCGCCTGCCGCAGTACTGGCTGGCCGCACATTCAGTCCGGTCTTGGCAAAAGGCTCACTCAGGCCCGTGGCCACTGTGCCCGGGTGCAGGCTGACGCAAATGCTGTCTTTGTTGCGCCGGGTCAGCTCAATGGCCGCCGTTTTAACCAGCTGGTTCAACGCCGCTTTGGACGCGCGGTAGCCATACCAGCCGCCCAAAGCGTTGTCGCCAATGCTGCCCACTTTGGCGGATATAAACCCCGCCACACAGCGCCCGGTTTTTGGCAATAGGGGCAAGAAATGCTTCATCACCAGCGCTGGGCCGAGGGTGTTGATTTTGAAGACATGGTCCAGGTACGCGGCGTCCAAGTTGGTAAAGCTGCGCTCCGGCTGGCCTTGCTCACCATGCAAAAAGCCTGTTGCCACAACCAGCAATCGCAGTTGTAGGTTCGATGCGGCGCACAGACTGGCGACCGATTGCGCGGCTTTGGCTATGCTGGACTCGTCAAGATAGTTAACACTAACTTCTGTGCTGCGGCCCAAGCCAAGGGCTTGAACATAGTTGGCATCACTTTCTAGCTGTACGAGCATGGCAGCACCGATACCGCCGCCTGCACCTATGACCAAAGCCAATCCCTTGGTAGGCGTATCGCTCGTCATCTTTAAACCTCGTCCATAAAGCGCACCTTCACGCTCTTGCCCTTGACGCCGCCGTTGCTCAACTTTTGCTGGGCCAAGCTGGCCATGCTGCGCTCAATGGCCACATAGG
>JBBRDA010000151.1:0-5453 GCA_038204335.1 Burkholderiales bacterium | reverse complement strand
GTCAAACCAGCGTTTCAGGTGCGGGTAATCCGCCCAGTCAATGCCGTGGTTCGCCCAGTTGCGCAGCCACGGGAAGATGGCAATGTCTGCCACCGTGTACTGGCTGCAAGCGATAAATTTGCTGCTTGCCAGTTGCCTGTCCATCACGCCGTACAGGCGCTGGGTTTCATTGCTGTATCGGTTAATCGCGTAGTCAATTTTTTCAGGCGCGTACTGCCTGAAGTGATGAGTTTGCCCAATCATTGGCCCAACCCCACCCATCTGAAACATCAGCCACTGCAAGGTCTGAAACTTCAGGCGATCTGTTTTGGGCAAGAATTTGCCTGTTTTGGCTGCCAAGTACAACAAAATCGCGCCCGACTCAAAAAGCGCCATCGGCTTGCCATCGGGGCCATGCGGGTCCAGCAGGGCCGGGATTTTATTATTCGGGCTCATGGCCAAAAACTCGGGTTTGAACTGGTCGCCTGCACCAATGTCAACCGCAATCGCCTCCCAGTCCCGACCCAGGCGGAAGCCACATTCTTCAAGCATGATGTGCACTTTGTGCCCATTCGGCGTGGGCCATGAGTAAACCTTGATCATTTTCACCATCCTTTGCTACTATTGACTCCGCACTTTAAGAGAAAACCCCCCACCATGTTTGAACGCTTAAAAAAAGCTTTTGCTCAAGCAGATGCCGCCCCTGGCAAATTGGCTGCGGATGATGCCGTTTCAGAGTGGGCCGGCACCAAAGGCTTTGCGTTTACGGGCGTCGATGGTGGCGGTAAGGGTTTTGCCCTGACAGGCAAGATCGGCAACAAGCCCTGGAAGCTGGAGCGCGGCAAAGCATCACGCGACTACATTCGGGGTGAAGAGCTGCGTGCCCGGGCAGAGCTCAAACTCAACGATGACGTGTCGGTGCTCATCATGAACCGCCCGCTGAAAGAAGCGCTCGAGAAACGCGCTTACGAGATGTACACCGACTCGCTGCAAACCACGGCCGACCCCAGCCTGCCTGAAGAAATGCGTTGGCTTGCGATGTACCCTGAAGTGAACTGGCACAGCTTGCCAGACGAATTCTGGAAACGCTATTCCGTTTTGGCTGAAAGGCGCGAACAAGCGCTGGCCTGGATCGACCCGCACCTGGCGGACTTGCTGATGAACTGGCCAGAGCCCGCACCCAATGACCAGGTCCCCTTCATGTTGATGATCTTGCGCGGCAAAGCCTACCTGCGCATGCAGTACACCCCGGCAGATATGCCCACGCTAGAACATGCCGCGGAAATCTTCACTTATGCGTGCGAGTCGGGTGTCTCAGGGCTAGCGGCTGATATTTTGGTTTGAAGCTGGCGAAACCGCGTTGCCGTGCTGACGCCGGTCAGCACAATAGCCAGCCAGGCGCTGCTCGATGCCATGGCAGCCAACACGTCGCTCGGGTAGTGCGCACCGAGGTAAACCCGGCTCAGGGCGACCGTCGCCACCATCAGGCCTGCCAGCAACACAACCGGCGCATGCCACTTGCGCTGTAGCAAACTCAGCAAGCAGGCAGCCAGTACCCCGTAAAACAGCGTCGCGGCTGCGGTGTGCCCACTTGGAAAGCTGTAAGTTAGCAGCGTTATTAGCGGATGGTCAAAAACCGGCCGCTGACGTTGAAAGATGCTTTTCAGCATCACATTGAGCAGCATGCCCAGCGGCACCGACAGCAGTACCCGCAGTACCCATAATCGCCAGTCGCGTGGGCGCTGGTAAGCGAGCCACAGCACCAGCAATAACGTCATGACCATCATCCCCAGCGTGTTGTGCCAATGGGTGACGAACAAAAAGAACGCTGTGCGCCCCGCAGTCGCATGGGCTTGCACCCAGTGCATCATTTGCTCGTCCAGCATCAGCAGCAGGCTGCCGGGCTCCAGCACGTCCTCGGCAATGTTCCCAAACGCCAACACGCCCAGCAGCACTGCAACCATGCCAAGTGTCAGGTGCAGGCCGAGGTAACCGTCAGGCGACAGGCGCGCTCGCACAAAACGCAGGGCTTGTCGCGGCTTTGTCGGGGTCTCGGTCGATGGCAGCGGCATGCGAGCAGCTTAAGTCATTGCGGCGTCCGTTGCGGTAGGACTTGGCTACTGAGTTAGGCCACCAAAACCGCAAAAAAGGCTTTAAATAGCTGTTTTTAGGTATTAAATCGGCCTCTAGACCAATAAACACGGGCGCAAGCAGCTACTAAAAGCATAGTGAATCAGTTTGAACATATCGCTAGTATTCTTTCAACTGCCTGTTTTCAAGATGGGGTGGGCCAAACTAGCCTTGAATCTTTCAAGTGCAGGTAAGTTGAGAACCTCAATAGCCCCGTAGCCCACACAAATTAGACCAGCCTCAGACATCAGCTTTAGCGCCTGATTTACACGCTGCCTTGGTACGCCCGCTAGATAGCCAATCTCTTGTTGCGACAACTCCAGCCGTGAGCCGACCTTAGGGTACAGCACAGGATTAAAAAGCCACGCCAGACACCGCGCTACCCGTGTTTCAGGCACTTCCAGACGCTCTGCCTCGATGATGGAAACGTATTGCGCGAGCCGTTCATTGAGTTGAACAATCAGAAAACGATTGAACTCGGGGCTAACCTCCAGCAACCATTCGAAGGTAGTCCGAGGCACCAGCGCAATATGCGTCTGCCGCATGGCGACACCATCAAAGTCCCAGGTGTTGGCACGCAAGACCGGGCCTTCACCAAACCATGCGCCGTTGGCTAAACCAGTGAGAGTTGATGTGCGTCCTTCGGCCGACACAACGCTGACCTTCACAAGCCCCTCAATGACTCCCTTCCAGTATTCCACTGGTTCACCGGTCTGGCACACCATGGCGCCGCGCTGAACTGAGCGCTCTCGCGTTTCGGTTAGCAAGCGAGTTCGGTGGCCGACTTTAAGCTGCTTGACCCAAGGGGTGTCGATTAAAAATTGTTCAAGCAGGGACATCAGGGAAAGCACCGATCAAATGAGTAAGGGACTGTCTGAATTCAGACAATTCAAATCATGACACATCCCTAGACTGCTTACTTCCAGATACGCGGCTCACCGGGACCAGCGTATTGGTATTACTTGCCAACCGCTCAGATGGTTGATCTCTCAATGACTTTTGACGACAGCAAAGAACAAAAATGAAGTTGGATATAGACAAGGACATGGATACATTTCCCAAGCTGTTGATGCACCACATGAAGGTGCGAGGCGGATCCCCAGCCATTCGAGAAAAAAAGCACGGCATCTGGAAAACCCTGACCTGGCAACAGTTTGGCGACGAGGTAACAGCGGTAGCCGCTGGGCTTGCTGCTGAAGGCATCAAAAGCGGAGACCACGTCGCCATGTTGGGCGACAACCGCCCCCGGCTTTATGTCGCTATGGCTGCTACTCAGTGGCTTGGCGCGATTGCGGTACCACTGTATCAAGACGCCGCGGCCACTGAAATTACTTTCCCGATTCAAAACGCCAGCGTTTCGCACATCTTTGCTGAAAACCAAGAGCAGGTCGACAAGCTGCTCGAAATTCTTCCTGAGTGCCCGAGCGTTGAGCGTATTTATTTTGACAATGACCGTGGCATGCGCCACTACGACCAACCGCAGCTTGAGGATTACAAAGTACTGCTGCAAAAAGGCCAAGCGTTGGTAGCTGCTAACCCGAGTGCAATGGCTCTGAAGTCATCGCAAGGCAACGCACATGACCCGGCTTCGATGTTTTTTACATCGGGCACGACGGGTACGCCAAAAGGTGTCGTGCTCACCCATGGCGCGATGATCGATCGCGCGAGTGCTGCCTCCGAGCTCGAAGGCCTGACAGACCAGGACGTTGCGATTGCCTACCTACCGCCAGCGTGGATTGGTCAAAATATCTTTTCTTATGCCCAGCCGATGGTTGTCGGTTATTGCATTTGCTGCCCAGAGTCGTCAGAAACCATGATGTCCGACATGCGCGAAATCGGGCCGACTTACTTTTTTGCCCCGCCCCGTGTTCTTGAAGCGCTGCTCACGCAGGTCACTATCCGGATGGAAGACGCCAGCAAGCTCAAAAAATCGATTTACACCCAATGCATTGATTTGGCGCGCCGCATAGGGCCCGCCGTGATTGATGGGAAACCCGTTTCTACCACTGACAGGATGGCTTACAAGCTGGCCGACAAACTGGTGTACGGCCCTCTGCGCGATGTACTGGGCATGGGCAAACTGCGGGTTGCTTATACAGCGGGTGAGGCGATTGGCCCTGACTTGCTGATGTTTTTCAGGTCAATCGGTCTGAATGTCAAACAACTTTACGGCTCAACTGAGACCAGCGTTTTTGTATGTGTTCAGCCGGACGGCCAGGTCAAGCCCGACACCGTGGGGCCAGCGGTTAAGGGCGTTGAGTTGAAATTCACGCCAGAGCGTGAATTGCTGATCCGTTCGCCCGGTCTTTTTCTCGAATATTACAAAAACCCGCAAGCCACCAGCGAGGCCAAAGACGCAGAGGGCTGGTTCCACACCGGTGATGCTGGTTATCTGGGTGACGACGGTCATCTGCGCATCATCGACCGCGTCAAGGACGTCGGGTCTTTGCTCGACGGCACGCTGTTTGCGCCAAAGTACATTGAAAACAAGCTCAAATTCTTCCCCTACATCAAGGAGGCCGTAGCTTTTGGTCAGGGCACATCACAGGTTTGCGTTTTCATAAATATTGACATGGAAGCAGTAGGCAACTGGGCCGATAAAAACAACATGTCCTATACCGGCCACATCGACTTGGCAAGCCGGCCTGAGGTGTACCAGCTGATCCGTGAGTGCATCGAAAAAGCCAATGCTGATCTGGCTTTGGAGCCAACCTTGGCTAATTCCCAGGTCCATCGCTTTTTGATTCTTCACAAAGAGCTTGATGCCGACGACGGCGAACTCACCCGTACCCGCAAAGTGCGGCGCGGCTTTATTGGTGACCGCTACAAGGTGCTTGTTGATGGCCTTTACAGCGGATTGGAGTCGGTGCGTGTTGATGCCGAGGTCCGCTATGAGGATGGCCGTGTCGGCCACATTTCTGCCGACGTAAAGCTGCAAAACGCGCGTACTTTCGCCCCTTCCCAGCTCAAGAAAGCTGCTTGATATGACGACCCAGATTCACCCCCACAAGCGGGCATTTCCCATTGGCGAGCCCATCCTGAATGTGCAGGACATTTCACTCAATTTTGGCGGCGTCAAGGCACTGACCAAAATATCGTTCGACGTTCGCAAGCATGAAGTGCGGGCCATCATCGGCCCCAACGGTGCTGGCAAAAGTTCCATGCTTAATGTGATTAACGGCGTTTACAGGCCGCAGCTCGGTGAGATCACCTACAAGGGCGAGCACTTCAAGGCCATGACGCCCCGGCGTGCCGCCCTGATGGGAATCTCTCGCACCTTTCAAAACATTGCCCTGTTCAAAGGCATGTCGGCCCTGGACAACATCATGGCCGGCAGAAACCTG
>JBBRDA010000150.1:0-5477 GCA_038204335.1 Burkholderiales bacterium | reverse complement strand
CGCCTTGCTTGCGCATTTGCGTGACGACGCCTCGGTTCAACCCGCGCTGGCCCCCAAGGCTGAAGCCTTTGCCGCGCTGCTGGTAGGCAAGCTGGGTACCCGCAACCTGCACGCAGGCTGGCCACGCCAAATGGCGCCCATGCTCACCACCCGCTTTGCCACGGTGCATGGCGAGCTGTCATTTTTCAGCATGTTCAGCACCTTTGGTACACCGCAAGACATCACGCTGGCATCGCTCAGGGTAGAGCACATGTTTGCTGCAGATGCGCACACAAAAGCCGTGCTGAACCAGCAGGTGAAAACGGGCCCTATTGGCGATCCTCCTGTTGATTAAATTAGCGCAAACACCCCATTGAGGTGACGTGTCTATCGCAGCTCAAAGTGTGCTGATCCAACTTCTAAGCCGGAACGTTGACGCTATTAATAAAATAGCTTCTTGCGCCCGTATTTATTGGTATAAAGGCCTAAAACATAGTTAAAAAGGACTGAAAACAGCCTTTCCCAGCCTCAAAAAGGGAAAGAAGGTGGGCTGAATCTGGGTAGCTAGCGCGCGGTAAAACAGCCGCCCTGAAGGTTCAGCCAGCGCATAAGTCGCTCCCATGCGTGCGGTCAGGTAGGATTCACAAATGCAAGCTTCACTCTTCATCACCATAGCTGCTGCTTTCTTGCTCCACGTTTATACGCTTGGCTTCAAGGCTGAGGGCGGCTGGAGCTGGTTTATGTTGGGTCTGCTCCTTTTCTCTCTCTTGCCCTACGCCATAGCCGCGAAGATGAGCCGATTTGCGCGATTGGCGGGCAGCGCTGTTGGTTTTGCTGCGGGCGCACTCGTCGGCGACCTTTTCATGCACTACCAAGTGTTCATGGTGCCCAACGGCTCCTCCGCTGCGTTGGGGTTGTTGATCATGCCGTTCTGGAACTTGCTCATCCTGGGCCCGTTAGGAGCGCTCGTCGGCTGGGCCATCGCCCGGTTGCTCCGCTAGGCTGCAACTTGAAGGAAGATGCTACTAATTAAATAGCTGTTTGCACCCGAATTGATTGGGCTGGAGGCTTAAAATATATCTGAGAAAGACTGAAACGAATTTTTCAACTGTTCCCGCGTTTCCTGGAATAGATGCGGCTTGTGTCCTTGCAACTGCCTCAGAAACTTCGGTTTTTTCAATCTTGCAGCTATAGTGAAACCCGTTGAACCGCTAGCGCATTTGATCGAGTCAGTGGTTGAGATGTCTCTGAGTTGCGCGGTTAAAGGTTGCAAGCCTGATGCCAATACTTTTTAAAGGAAACGCAATGAGTGCCCTTTTATGTTTTGTGTCCCGTCGATTGGCTGCTGTCTTGGCTATGTTGGCGCTGAGCGTGCCATTGGTGGTTGCAGCTGATTGCGTGGATACACGCAAGCCGACGCCAGCCGAGTTAGAGTTTTTTCGTCGCGGCCAAGCCGCAGCTCTGGCAGCACTGCCACCCTTGCCCGTGGGCGCTGTGTTGCAGTACAAAGACAGCGAACCTTCGCTCGGCCAGCTGTGCGCAGGCGCGATAGGGGCCTTCAGTATGGGTGCCAGTCGGGCGTATGAGCTGAACTTTCGAAAGACGATCGTCTCGGTGCGAATCAATGTCAGGCAGCTGCCCAAAGGGGAACCTGTTTTGGTTGGGGCTTATGGGCAGGCCAGCCCCAATCAAAGTGTGGGGCTGAGAGTAAACAACGTTGTCTGGGAGATTAGCGGTTCTGACTCTCCGCTACGCCAAGCTCTGGTCGACGCGCTTGACCGTACCCGTCTGGAGGGCCTGGTGGGCATGCCACTGCCCTCTGTCGCGGAATCGCAGGCTCTGGCGGCACAAGCCGTGCCCGCTAACGTCGCGGCTGCGCGCGCAGCTCCCGCCCCCAATCTGCCGCAATCACAAGCCGCAACCACGCAGGCGGCGCAACCCGCAGCAGCGCCAAACCCAGCCTCACCATCTGCCCCTGGAACCCAGCCTATCGCCGCGCCCATCAATGAGGTGGTCGATACGGTTAACAGACTTCGCGGTTTGTTTGGTCGCTGACGTGGCGTACAGCCGGTGCAAGTCCGGCTAAGGCGGACCCTTATGGCAGCCGCTGCACCTGCAGGTGAAAACAATAGGCTGGCGGCCTGCCATCGCGCATGACCAGCCCGAAACTCCAAGCGAATCGCTATGAATAAAATAGCTGCTTGCGCCCGTATTTATTGGGCTGGAGGCCTAAAACACACCTAAAAAAGACTAAAAACAGCCTTTTTCGGCAGGAAACGCCTAAAAACCCGTCAAACCTCGCGCCGCAGCGCCGGGAACAAGATCACATCCCGAATGCTCGGGCTGTCGGTCAGCAGCATCATCAGCCGGTCTATACCCACACCGCAGCCGCCTGTGGGGGGCATGCCGTATTCGAGGGCGCGTACAAAGTCGTGGTCGTAGAACATGGCTTCGTCGTCGCCGCTGTCTTTCGCCGCCACCTGGGCGTTAAAGCGGGCGGCTTGCTCTTGGGCGTCGTTCAGCTCGCTGAAGCCGTTGCCAAATTCGCGGCCGGTGATGTACAGCTCAAAGCGTTCGGGCACTTCAGGCCGGGCGTCGTTGGCGCGTGCCAGGGGAGATATTTCAGTCGGGTGCTCCATGATGAAAGTCGGTTGCCAGAGCTTTTCTTCGACTTTCTCCTCAAAGTACATGACTTGCAGGCTGGCCAATGACCGGGTGCTGAGGCGGTCTTTTTGTTCGTTAAAGCCTAGCTTTTTCAACTGGTCAGTCAGCCACACGGCGTCGTCCACCCCAATGTCAGCGTCGGTGTGCTTCAAAATCGCTTCTCGAATCGTCAAACGCTCAAACGGCGCGCTTAAATCAACCGGTTTGCTGGCGTAGCTCAAGTGCAAGCTTCCGCAGATTTTTTGCGCCACGTCGCGTATCAGCGCCTCGGTAAAGGTCATCAAGTCCTGGTAGTTCCACCACGCGGCGTAAAACTCCATCATCGTAAATTCTGGGTTGTGCCGCACGCTGATGCCTTCGTTGCGGTAGCTGCGGTTGATCTCAAACACGCGCTCAAAGCCGCCCACAATCAGCCGCTTTAAATACAGCTCAGGCGCAATGCGCAAAAACATTTCTTGGTCTAGAGCGTTGTGGTGCGTTTTAAACGGTTTGGCGTTGGCACCGCCCGGTATCGGGTGCAACATGGGCGTTTCGACTTCTAAAAAGTCGTTCGCGACCATAAATTCACGAATACCGCTGACGGCCTTGCTGCGCGCCATAAAGCGCTTGCGTGCGGACTCGTCGGTGATCAAATCTACATAGCGCTGCCGGTATTTGACCTCCTGGTCGGCCATGCCGTGAAACTTGTCGGGCAGGGGGCGCAGGCTTTTGGTGACCAGGCGAATGCCCGTGGCGTGGATCGACAACTCGCCGGTTTTGGTTTTAAACAGCGTGCCGGTGGCCCAAACAATGTCGCCCAAATCCCAATGCTTGAAGGCGTTGTGAATGTCTTCGCCCACACCTTCGTTGTTGATGTACACCTGAATCCGCCCGCCTGATGGCCCGAACGACGCATCTTGCAGCGTGGCAAAGCTGGCCTTGCCCATCACGCGCTTGAGCATCATGCGGCCTGCGACGCTGACCGTCACGGCCAATGGCTCCAGCTCTTCTTTGGTTTTGCTGTCGTACTGGGCAAACAATGCTTCGGCCCGGTGCGTGGGCTTGATGTCGTTCGGGAACGCGATACCTGAAGCGCGTAGGGCTGCCAACTTGCCCTGCCGCTCGACCATCAGCTGGTTTTCGTCTTGGGGGGCTGGGGCTGATGTTGGGGAAGGCGTTATTTGGGAAGTCATGAATCAGTCCGAAATGCAATAAACCGCTGATTTTAAGTTTTTAGCGGCGAACCCGGCCCGGCGGCGGCTGGTCAGGGGGATTTAAGCCTTGATAATCCGGGGCATGTACTTGCGCGCTGGGGTCTTTTCACTGGGTTTGTTGCTGCTGAGCCGTGCGCTCGGCTTGCTGCGGGAGTCTGCCCAGGCAGCGGCTTTTGGCAGTTCGGGCATGGGAGATGCGGTGATTGTGATGTTCACGCTGCCCGACCTGCTGGTGGGAATTTTAGTCAGTGGCGCCTTGTCTTATGTGCTTTTGCCGGTTTGGGCAAAGCAAAGCGCTGCCGTTCAGGCGGCGGGGCAGAGACGGGTTGCGCTTGCACTGGGGTTGGGCGGGCTGGCGCTCGGTTTGCTGGTTTGGCTTTTCAGGGGCGCGGTGGTGCAAGCGTTGGCGCCGGGCCTGACGGGCGACATAAGAATTGCCAGCGCCGCGGCACTGGGCTGGAGCTCTCTGGTTTTGCCGCTGGCCATGCTGGCCGCGCTGTGGGTGACGCGCCTGCAACATGAACGTGACTTTGTCGGCATGTATGCCGGTAATCTGATTGTCAATTTGGCGTTGGTGGTTGGTCTGTTTGTCGTGGGTCAAGATGCCTTGTCTAGTGCGGCATCTTCGACCTCTGTGCTGAGTTCTTTGGGCACTTGTCTGGTTATTGCCATGCTGGGGCGGCTGGCTTGGCTGGCCTGGCGTTTGCCAGCACGCCCGCAACCCACTGCGATTGTCGAGGCAGCCCACTTGCCAGCAGCCAGCGTGTGGCTGTGGGCGGCTTTGTCGTCTGGGCTGCTGCTGGTGTTTCCGCTGGTGGCGCGCAGCTTGGCGTCTGGCGCGGGTGAGGGTGCTTTGGCTACCTTTAACTACGCGTGGAAATTGATTGAATTGCCACTGGTGCTGGCGGTGCAATTGGTGGCCAGCCTGGCTTTTCCGGCGATCACTCGCACCGAGGCGGGGACGCCGGCACGGCAGCAGGCGGTCAGTTTGGCGTTTTTAATCGCATGGGCCTTGGCCTGCGCAGCCATCGCGGTGGTGGCTACATTCGCGTTGCCTCTTGCTAGCCTGCTGTTTGGCTGGGGCCGCATGAGCTCAGCAGGTTTGCAAGTGATTGCACAGTGGAGCACGATTGGCGTTTGGTCACTTTTACCGCAAGCACTGATGGCCGTGCTGCTAACCGTGATGGCAACTCAGGGGCGTATGCACACCGCCGTTTGGGTGCTTGGCATTGGGTTGGCTGCGCTGCTTGTGATCGGTTTGGGGGGCGGAGTGAAAGGCTCAGCGGTGATGTGGCTGCTCAATGGCGTGTTTGGCTGCATGGCGGTGGTGCTGATGCTGCTAGAACGCCGCAGTATCCAAGGTGCGTTTCCTTACCCTGCTTGTTTGACACCGCTTCTCGTTTGCGTGGGGCTGGTATCTTTAAAGCCGTTTTTTGGGGACTTCAGCTTGATTCTGACGCTGATTTTCTGCGCTGCTTTCGGGTTGCTGGTCGCTGGCAGCGCTGTAGTGGCCAGCCCCGTGCTGCGCCGCCTGCTGCTTGAAAAATTGAACAAAAAATCTGCGACTCATGTTGAATAGTACCGAGACCTCGCGTAGATTTACCAGTATCATTTCCCGCCATGATTGACCTGCTCACCATC
>JBBRDA010000149.1:0-5499 GCA_038204335.1 Burkholderiales bacterium | reverse complement strand
GTCTTCGCCGTGGCCCGGAATCCGCTTGTCCAGCAATTCGTAATAAGTTTCGCCGGTGCTCAGCAGCTTCATACCGCTCATTTGTAGCGCATCGACGCTGTCAAGCAAATTGGTCGAGCCCAATGCAATGTGTTGTATACCTTCCCCGTGATAGCGGTCAAGGTACTCTTGAATTTGCCCGGCTTTTTCATTGCCCTCTTCATTGATCGGGATGCGAATTTTGCCGCAGGGGCTGGTCATGGCTTTGCTTTTCACGCCGGTGGCCTGGCCTTCAAAGTCAAAGTAGCGCACTTCCTTAAAGTTAAACAGCCGCTCGTAAAAGCTGGCCCATTCGGCCATGCGGCCACGGTGTACGTTGTGGGTCAAGTGGTCAATATAAGTCAGGCCATGCCCGGCAGGGCTTAAGTCCGTGGGACCAACTCCCGAAAGCGGCAAAAAGTCGACATCAAAAAAGCTGATGTTGCCTAGTGCACCGTCTGCAGCCCCGTTTTTCCCGCGCCACTGATCGACCAAATAAATCAGCGAATCGCCCACGCCTTTGATGGCCGGGATATTCATTTCACCCGGCCCTGCCGTGTCGGCATAGCCCCAAGCACCCAGCGATATGGCACGTTCATACGCAGCTTTGGCGTTTTGCACCCTGAAGGCAATGGCGCACACACTGGGCCCGTGCTGGCGCGCAAAGCGCTGGGCGAATGAATCAGGCTCGGCGTTGATGATGAAGTTGATGCCCCCTTGGCGTTACAGCGTCACGTTTTTGTGGCGGTGTTTGGCAATCGCCTTAAAACCCATGCGTTCAAAAACGGCCGCCATGGCCGCCGGGTCGGGCGCGGCGTATTCAATGAATTCAAAGCCGTCGGTGCCCATGGGGTTGTCCCATGCTGCGCCATTTTCAAATGACAGGGGTGCGTTCATGCAAGTCTCCAAACAGTGAGGTCTGACTTTAACGGCTGACTCGGTCAGTTTTCATGCGAATCTCGGCGTAAATCTTGTTCTTAGCGCAGTATTCCTGCAAAATATGGGCGATGGAAACATTAGACAAGCTAGACAGGCACATTTTGCGCAGTTTGCAGGCCGATGGCCGCGCCACCTATGACCAGTTGGCTGAGCAAGTCAGCCTGTCGCCCAGTGCGGTGCTTCGGCGGGTCAAGCGGCTTGAAGAGTCCGGCGTGATCAGCCGCTACGTCGCACTTGTCAATCCGACTAGCGTCGGCCTGAGTTTGACGGCGCACCTCAATGTGCGGCTGGAAAAGCACAGCGAGAGCCACAAACGCAACCCGATGGACGTCTTTCGCGCCAGCGTGCAAAGCTGGCCTGAAGTGGTGGAATGCGTCGCGCTGACCGGCGAGATGGACTATTTTTTGCGCGTGTTGGTGCAAGACATGGCGCACTACAGCCGCTTTGTCATGGACACGCTGCTCAAACACCCTAGCGTGCAGGACTGCAAAACCAGTTTTGTGCTGGACAGTGTGAAAGCGACGACAGCCGTGCCGGTGTAAGCGACACTGCTACTATTATTTTAGTAGCTGCTTGCACCCGTATTTATTGGGCTAAGGCCCAATTTGACCCCTAATTTAACCGGTTTTTAAAGGTCTGGGGGCTCCGCTGCATCTGCGCCGCTGCCGCCCTGCAAATGGCAGGCAGCAGCGCAGATGGTCGTCATTTCTTACGTGATCACTTCCACTTTGGCGCGTTTGGCGACTTGCGTCCAGGTGTTGATTTGTGCGCGTATCAGCTTCGGAAACTCGTCACCCAGCACCGGCGTTTTACGCGGCAATGTTTGTAGCTCTTCAAGGCGCGCGGCGATGTCGGGTTTGCCCAGAATTTCAGGGATCAAAGCCGTCAGGCGCTGAACGATCGGTGCTGGCAAGCCCTTTGGCGCCGACAAGCCCAGCCACTGCGAACCCGTCAACGACGCAAAGCCTTGCTCGGCAAAGGTCGGGATATTCGGCAAGCCGGCCAAGCGCGTTGGGGTTGAAACTGCTAACGCGCGCAGGCTGCCTGCCTTGAGCTGGGTCACGTTGGTGGTCACCGGGTCAAACACGCTGTCGATCTGGCCGCCGAGCAAGTCTTGCATGGCGGGTGCGCTGCCTTGGTAAGGCACATGGTCATGTTCGGGTGCATTGCCTTCAATTTTGAGCAGTTCGCCAAACAGGTGGTTGGCAGAACCAATGCCCGATGTGCCGTAGCGCACCGGCTTGGTTTTGGCGGCAGCCACGTACTGGGCCAGCGTTTGGTAAGGCGACTGGGCGCGAACCAGCAGCACCATCGGTGCCTCAACCAGCATACCCATGTGGGTAAAGTCGTCTACCGGCTCAAACGGCATGGTTTTGCGGGTGGCTGCGGCGTAAATGTGTACCGATGCATGGCTGACCAGCAGCGTGTAACCATCTGCTGCTTGTTTAGACGCGTAGTCAGTGCCCACTAGGCCGCCAGCGCCGGCACGGTTTTCAACAATCACGGTTTGCGACAGCGCTTGTTGCAGGTGCGGGGCCATCAGGCGCGCCACCGTATCGACCAAGCCGCCGGGCGGGAACTGGCACACCAGCCGCACCGGGCCGCGGGTCGGCCAGGCGGACTGGGCTTGCACCCAAGTCGGCGAACCCAAAATAGCTGCACCGGCAGCGCTTGCTGCGATAAAGTCACGACGTTTCATGAAATCTCCTGAAGTTAATGGGTTGCCGGGGCTTTGAGTCCAGGCTTGAAAAATGCTCTACTTTTACGAAAAAGGCGAACAAAACGTGTCAGCAAAAAGTATGCCAACAACACGTTATTTGCCGGGTTTGAGGTGAGAGCACCTTGCACACAGCCGCACTAAATGGACTAAAAATGAAAAAACGTCAATATTTGCTGATCAACCCCAACACCAGCGTGGCAACGACCGAGCGCCTGTTGGAGGTGCTGGGCCCCATGCTGCCGAGCGATGTGGACTTGGAGGCGCGAACCGCCGCTTTTGGCGCCAGCTACATTGCCTGCGAAGCCAGCCACGCCGTGGCCGCCCATGCCGTGCTGGATGTGTGGGCGCGCTACATGGGCCAGCAGCATCAGCCCATTGACGGTGTGCTGATAGGATGCTTTGGCGACCCGGGCCTGTTTGCGCTGCGCGAGTCCAGCGCCTGCCCAGTGACTGGCCTGGCTGAGGCGTCGTTCATTGAAGCCGCCCAACACGGCGAATTTGCCATCGTTACCGGCGGCCAGCGCTGGAAGCCGATGTTAGAGCGACTGGCCCTGAGCCTAGGCTTTGCGCCCCTGCTAAAGCACATCGAAATCGTGCAACCCACAGGCGCGCAGCTGCAAGCCGACCCAGCCATGGCCCTGCAATGCCTAGGCCAGGCCTGCAGCGCAGCCGCTGCAACCGGCGTGAAGTCCATCATCATGGGCGGCGCGGGCTTGGCAGGCTATGCCCAGGCGCTGCAAGCCGGCTGCCCCGTACCGTTGATAGACAGCGCCAGCGCTGGTTTGCGTGTGCTGCTTGGCAATCTGGCACCAGCCGCGCAACAGCCAACCCATGGCTTTGTGGCTGCGTGGTCGGGTGTTAGCGCTGACATGCTGCGTTTGAAGGCGTAGCTGGTGTGTTGAGGATGCTATAATTTTAGTAGCTGCTTACGCCCGTATTTATTGGGTTAAGGGCACTTTTTATACCTAAAAAGAGTACTTTTTAACCTTAAAAATGCCAAAAACCCGGAGTTTTTGAATTTAGACGGTGGCCAAGGGTTTTCGAGCTGTGATCGCGTTCAGATTCATTTGCGGCGAGTGTCAAAAATGCTGCGGAGGCGGAAGTTGCACAACCGCGAAAGCAGCCGTCCGGTACGTCGTCCGAATATCAGGTTTAACGTCGGTGCTGTCCGGCACGCAGCGTTGGCCGCGAAGCAGCATCTGGCTGCCGCGTGTCCGTGAGGAGCAACCAGTTAGCCGACGAGCTTGTCATACTCGCCATGCGTGCCGATCCAAAACCAATGTACGCCGCCTAGCACGGGGGTGCCAAGTGCACGGTAATAGAGACCGACTCGGACGCTATGAAATCGACCATTTGCAACAGTCTTGAAATGCAACGATGGATGAGTTGGATCGGCCTTGAGCTGAGCGAAATTCCGATGCGCTACGGTTTGAATTTCAGAGGGCAATGCGTCGAGGCACTGCCAAAACCGTCTCGATGCGGTGTGCATCAAATTCAGAGTTGCCTCGCCGGGCCAGCGCGATAGTCCGCAAGCGCCTCGGCTGCCAACTGGTCGAGTTTGCCAGAGGCTGCATCTTGCTCGATTTGCCGATCCCACGCGTTACCATCGAAATCAGCAAACCACCGCCGGAATTCAGCTAGCTCCATAGGAGGTAGCGATTCCACAGCATTCTCAATTGACTTCACATTTCCCATATTTCCGCTCCTTTTTTCGCCGCATTTCCAGAAGTATGCAGCAAATCGACGACCGACCGCCTTCTTGTCGGCTAACGTTGGCCGTGAGTGGACCGCAACGGCGCACTCAGTTGTGACAGATGGCTGGAGCGCGACCCGCCGTTGTGGGTCCAATCGACGAACCAGTTATGCGAAGCCGTGCTGGCCAAAGCCAACAACGACCGAGCGCCTGGGCGCAACTGGCACAAGGAATGCTGGAATGAGAACGGCGACATGACCGCATTTTGCTCCACGCCCGGTGGCACACCAGCCACGCTCGCGGCGGCGCTTGGCCATGCCGGAAGCCGCGAAAGCCTTTGCGCCACACTTTGCAAGCAAAAAGTGCCTTTAGCCCTCGTGGAATGTGCGCAAGCAGCTACCGTTTTCATAGCAGATCGCGCGCCCGAAGTCATGCCGTATAACGTTGGCGCTCCGCTTGAGCGAGGGGTTAGGCTGCAGCTTGCCGCCAGTGGCGTGTGCGAGCTTCATTGGCCGACTGGTGGCTGCCACAGCTCAACCTTGTTTCCCTCCGGATCAATGACCCAGGCGAACTTACCGTATTCGGACTCGTCGATCTTGTCGAGGACGTTGCAGCCTTCTTCCTTGAGTAGTTTGACTAGACCGTGTAGGTCTTCGACTCGGTAGTTGACCATGAACTTGGCATTGCTTGGAGCGAAGTGATCGCCTTCATCGGCTCCAACTGACCAGATTGTTGTGCCGCCAGTGGGTCTACCTTCCGAATCAGTCCAAGTGAACGCCGTGCCGCCCCATTCTTGTACATCGAGGCCGAGGTGACGTTTGTACCAAGCATGGAGCGCCGGTGCGTCCTTGGCTTTGAAGAAGATGCCGCCGATACCAGTGACTCGTGTCATGTTGACCTCCGATGAAGAGTGGGCGTAGGAACGTGGGTGAATCTGCGGCCTAACGTTGGCGATGACCAGCGCACAGCAACCGCTGCGCAGCAGCCTTTTGAAGCTGTGGGTCTGAGTCGATCAACTGGTTATGGCGCTTGGGCACTACTACTCCGATAAATATCTATACTTTGAAACGACTCGACCATCTGCAGAATACCCGACTCCGTATGCAGTAAGGAAGTACTCGTAACGTTC
>JBBRDA010000148.1:0-5512 GCA_038204335.1 Burkholderiales bacterium | reverse complement strand
GTGGTGGATCCGGTGGTGGCGGTGGTGGTGGTGGTGGTGGTGGTGGTGGTGGTGGTGGTGGTGGTGGTGGTGGTGGTGGTGGTGGTGGTGGATCCGGTGGTGGATCCGGTGTGAGCCGCAGTTCGGGCGGCGGCGGGTCGGCTGGTTCTGGCGGCAGCACTGGCGCTTCCGGTGGCTCGGCAGGTCATACCCGCAGTGGAATGTCCGCACACGAAGAAACCCGCATGCAGACAGCCACTACGCCGCTTGCCAAGGCCAAGATGCGTGCCCAGGGCGTGATGGGTGGCCTGATGCGGCTTTTGACCAATCAGGTGGCGGGTTTTGACAACACGCGCGCAGCCCAGGCGTCGCCGGACCTGGCGCAGGCGATGGCCAATATGGTTGGCAACGACAGCAGCCGTCAGCACACCCCGGTGGGCGATTCATCTCATCAAAGTTATGGCGCAGCGCACGTTGAGCAGGCCTCGACAGAACTGCGCCAAAGAACCAGCACGCTAAAAAAGGCGGCAAGCACCTCGGCAGAGAAAGCAACCATTGAAATTGTCGCGCTGATGTTTCAGAGTATTTTGGGTGAAGACCGGATACCGCCAGCGATTCGGGTCTGGTTTGCCCGCTTGCAAATGCCGGTTCTGCGGGTGGCCATTTCAGAGCCTGAATTTTTTGGCTCCCTGCAGCACCCGGCACGCCGTCTGATTGACCGGATGGGGTCCTGCGTGCTGGGCTTTGACATCGATGTCACTGGCGGCGCGATGGAAATTGAAATCAAACGCATCGTGCAAGTCATTGAACAGTACCCCGAGACCGGCCGCAGGGTGTTTCAGCTGGTGTACGACGAGTTTCAAAAATTCCTTTCCAAATTCCTGTCTGAGAACGGCAGTGCGGCGCGCGTGGTCAGCATTGCCCAGCAGGTCGAGCAAAAAGAGACCATGGCGATTCAATACACGATTGAAATGCGCAACATGCTCAACGACATGCCAGTGCGTGACGAGATTCGCGAGTTTCTGTTCAAAACTTGGGCAGAGGTACTGGCGATTGCAGCCATGCGCAATGGGCCGCAGCACGAGCAGACCATCACCCTCAAGCGTTGCGCTGCCGACCTGGTTTGGGCGGCCAGCGCCAAGCCGAACCGCGCCGACCGGGCCAAGGTGATTGCTGACTTGCCCAAGCTGCTGCAGTTGCTGCGCCTGGGCATGGGCATGCTCGGCATGGAAAGCAAAGTTCAGGACGAAAACATCAAAATCATCAGCGATACGCTGGCCGACGCATTTATGTCGAAGACCGGCGCGATTTCGTCTGAGCGCATTGAAGCCATGGCCAAACGCCTGACCAATCTGGAAGACTATTTGTCGGACGAAGATGTGGGTGACTTGCCGCTAGACACCGAGGCGTTGGTGATGATGATTGGCATCGACGCCTCTGACATCGAAGTGGTGACCGACGGCGGCAGCCAGCCAACAGAGGCCATGCGCGCCTGGGCCGCAGAGCTGCAATTGGGTGCATGGTTCAGCCTAGACCACAACGGCCGCATCACTCACGTGCAGTTTGCCTGGCGCAGCGACCGCAAGCAGCTGCATCTGTTTGCATCAGCCGATGGCCGTAACTTCCTGATTCAGGCGCGTCGGCTGGCTGCTTACCTACAGGCCGGTTTGCTGTTGCCCACCGAAGAAGAGGCGTTGACAGTACGGGCTACCCGCGACGCATTGGCCAAGCTGGAAGCGAATCCCGAAAGACTTTTAGGCTAGTCAGTGCCCAACCCGGTCAGTTGTGTCATCGCACAACTCGTCCAGCACCAGCGCATCGGGCTCCTGCCCAAAACTCCAGTAGACCATCAGCACAATGATTTTCAGGTCGTCGAGTTCCACCGGGCCGTCGGGTGCTGCCATGGCCCGGTCAATCACGATCTCGCGCATTTGCGGCAGCAACACGCCCGATGATTCAAGAAAGCTCACAAAACCCAGCGCAGCGCTGCCAATTTGCTCCTGTTCGGCAACACTGTAGGCGCGCATGCTGCTCGGCCCTTGCGGCAGTGCTTGGGCCACGCCTTGATCATGGTTGTCGTCATTGACTTGACGGGTGTGCGGCACATAAATCTGCGTGCTCTGCGCTGCCGTATTCAAACCATCTAGCCAGATCAGCGCGGCTTGAATCTCGTCGGGTTCAAATCCAGCGGCTGTCAACTTGCGGCCCAGTTGCGGCAGTTCGGGGCAAGCGTCACCTTGCCAGTAGTTTTCATAGACGTAGACCAGTACTTCAAACATGACTCAATGTATCCCATAAACCGCCTTGTTAAAATCGCGCGTTAACTCACATGGGGCTCAATGCAGTTTTTTTGGTACACCGTCGCAGGAGGCATTGCCACCGCCGTGCATTACGCTGTGCTGATCGCGTTGGTCGAGTTGTTGGGCTATCCTGCCGCGCCTTCAGCCGCTTTCGGCACCCTGTGCGGCGCTGCCGTGTCGTACCTGCTGAATCGGCGCATCACCTTTGCTTTCAGCAGCGCTGGCCATGGTCAAGCCTTGCCGCGTTTTATGGCCATTGCACTGCTGGGGGCATTGCTCAATGGCCTGCTGGTTTGGCTGGGCGTTCAGCAGTTGGGCTGGCATTATCTTTTAGCCCAGGCGCTGGCCACTGTGCTGGTCATGGGGCTGACATTTCGACTTAACCGACTATGGACTTTCGCTCAATGAATTCAAACTCCCCCTGCATGCTCAGCGTCATTGTTCCGGCCTACAACGAAGAAGAAGTCCTGCCCATTTTTCACACTCGCCTGGTCACCGCACTGGCCAATGTCAAAGAGCTAGAAGGCCGCTGGGAAGTGGTTTATGTCAACGATGGCAGCAAAGACGCCACGCTGCGTATTTTGAAAGAACTGCAAATGACAGACCCAGCGATTGGCGTGGCCGCCCTGAGCCGCAATTTCGGCAAAGAGGCCGCCATGAGCGCTGGCCTCAAGCTGGCCCGCGGCGATGCCGTGATTCTGATTGATGCCGATCTGCAAGACCCGCCTGAGTTGATAGGCGACATGGTGCGCGTCTGGCGGCAGGGCGCAGACGTCGTCAACATGAAGCGCAGCAGCCGCCAGGGTGAAACCTGGTTTAAAAAGGCCTCCGCAGCTTGGTTTTACAAAGTCATTAACTGGCTGTCAGAAGTGCACATCCCAGAGAACGTCGGCGACTTTCGTCTGCTCAGCCGCCGTGCGGTGGATGCGCTGAACCAGTTGCCCGAGCGCAACCGCTTCATGAAAGGCCTGTTTGCCTGGATAGGTTACAAGCAAGTCGTGGTCGAGTACGAGCGCCACGCGCGCGCTGCGGGCGAAACCAAATGGCCCTACCTCAAGCTGCTCAATTTTGCGGTTGAAGGTATCACCGGCTTTTCAGTTGTGCCGTTGCGTCTGGCCAGCTATGCCGGGTTTTTAACGGCGTTTTCAGCTTTTGTTTACGCCCTGTTCTTGCTGGTTAAAACGCTCACGATTGGCGACTCTGTCAAAGGCTTTCCCACCCTGATCTTGACGATTCTGATTTTGGGCGGCCTGCAACTCATGGCCATGGGCATCATTGGTGAATACTTGGGCAGGCTCTTCATGGAAAGCAAGCGCAGGCCGCTGTTTTTGATTGACGAATATCTGGCTCCACAGGCCGTCGCGGCAACTGCCCCGGCTGAAAAACTCAATCAATCTGTCGGCTCATGAGCAACAAGCAAAACACATCAAGCCGCTGGCTCTGGTACATCCTGGGCGTCGTCGCACTGGCCCGGCTCTTAACGCTGGGCTTGTACCCGCTGACCGACACCACCGAAGCTAGGTACGGTGAAGTGGCCCGAAAAATGGCCGAGCTGGGCAATTGGGTCACGCCGCTGTACGACTACGGCGTACCCTTTTGGGCCAAACCGCCCCTGACGACTTGGCTCTCAGCTATCAGCATCGATGTGTTTGGTGTGAATGAATTTGCTGCACGGCTGCCGTATTTGTTGCTGGCAGTGCTGATCGCGTGGCTGCTGTGGGACTGGGTACGCCGTGCATCGAGCCGACAAGCGCAATTGGCGACCGCCATGATGTGCGGCACCTTGCTGTACTTTGTGGCGTCGGCTGCTGTCATGACTGATTTGGGCCTGGTGCTGGGTACCACGCTGGCACTGCGCGGCTTTTGGGCAGCGTTTGAGCAGGGCGAGTCTGCCCGCCCCAAAGAAGTGTGGTTGCTGTTTATTGGCTTGGGGCTAGGCCTGCTGGCTAAGGGGCCTATCGCTGTGGTGCTGTCTGGCTTGCCGATCGGCTTGTGGATGCTGCTCACCGGCAATATCAAAACGTCGTGGCAGCGCCTGCCGTGGATCAAAGGCAGTTTGCTCACCTTCGCCATTGCTGCACCTTGGTATGTGATGGCGGAAATCCGCACGCCCGGCTTTTGGGAGTATTTTTTCATCGGCGAGCACTGGAACCGCTTTACCGTCACCGGCTGGGCCGGCGACAAATACGGCACGGCACATGCCACCCAGCGCGGTGCGATTTGGCTGTTTGCGCTGGCGGCTGCGATGCCGTGGACGGCACTGCTGCCTTTGCTGTGGCTAGGCCGCAAACCCACACCTGTGGCCCCCGTTGCTGAATCTGCCAGCTACTCGCGCCACTTCACCATTTACCTGTTGGCTTGGTCGGTGGCACCGTGCCTGTTTTTCACGATGTCGGGCAACATTTTGTGGACCTATGTGCTGCCCGCCTTGCCCGCCATGGGGCTGCTGGCGGCGAGGTGGCTCAGCCGTGATGCCAGAGTCGGCTGGGTCAACGGCGTGGTGGCCTCAGGTGTGCTGGTGATGAGCCTGTTGGTCGCCGCTTTCTTCGTGCGCGAAGAGCTTGCCGACAGCTGGAAGTCCGCCAAAACCGTGGTGTTGGCCCACCAAGCCAGCGCATTTGGCCAGCCCCTGCTTTTTATGGGTGACTTGCCGTATTCAGCGTCGTATTACTCACGCGGCAAGGCCAGAGCCGTGCCGGGCAACCCCGAGCTGGCGCAGCGCTTGCAATCGGGCCCAGTGTTTGTGGCGCTCAACCCAGATCAGGTCAAGCAGTTACCACCGGAGCTACAGGCCAAGTTGACGCTGCGGGCGACTTCGGGTGCTTTCAAGCTCTATTCAAACAGCCAAAAGTAGCCTGAAAGCGTTTCAAAGGCCTTAAAACGGCTGTTTTTGGGGGTGTTTTAGGCCTTTAGCCCAATAAATCCGGGCGCAAGAAGCTCCTGATTTAATAGCGATTTCACAGACGTATTCAACGCTTCTGGTATTGCGCCGCGCCAAACAGCACGTCGCGCGCTTTGTCGGTGGTGATGGGTTTGCGCAGGTCTGCCAGTACCTTCACGCCGCGCTCCACCGCCGGGCGGGCGGCTAGGGCGTCAAACCAGCGTTTCAGGTGCGGGTAATCCGCCCAGTCAATGCCGTGGTTCGCCCAGTTGCGCAGCCACGGGAAGATGGCAATGTCTGCCACCGTGTACTGGCTGCAAGCGATAAATTTGCTGCTTGCCAGTTGCCTGTC
>JBBRDA010000147.1:0-5760 GCA_038204335.1 Burkholderiales bacterium | reverse complement strand
CATCCGCCAGCATCGTGATGCGGGTTTCATCTTCATAACGCAGCGGCAGGTGCAACGCCAGATCAATGTCCCGGCGCAGGCCAAGCTTGTCCAGCGCCTTTTGTGCGGCTGTCTTGGCTGGAGCTGTAGCAACTTTTGCAGCAGGTGGCATGGGACAATTGTGCCCGTATGAAGACTGCCTTTACCCTCAATGATTTCGATTTCACGCTGCCACCGGAGCTGATTGCCCAGCACCCGCCTGCACAGCGCAGCGGTTCGCGCTTGCTGGATGCACGTGCACCAGCCTTGGTAGACCGCCAGTTCATCGATTTGCCCAGTCTGCTTTTACCCGGCGATTTGCTGGTGTTCAATGACACCAAGGTGGTCAAGGCGCGGTTGTTTGGTCACAAGCTAAGTGGCGGCGCTTTAGAACTGCTGATTGAACGGGTGCTCTCGCCTGACGCAGAGTCGGGTCACGAAGTGGCGGCCCATATGAAGGTCAGCAAGAAGCCTTTGCCCGGAGCGGTGTTACAGATGGACGGCGGCTTTACCGCCACATTGATGGGGCGCTGGCCGAATGCTGATGGGCCTTTGTACAAATTCAAGTTGAGCAGCGACCCCTACGCGCTGATGGCTCAATTCGGCCATGTGCCGCTGCCGCCGTACATCACCCATACTGACTCAGAAGACGACGAGCAGCGCTACCAAACCGTGTTCGCCAAACACCCCGGCGCAGTAGCAGCACCCACTGCGGCGCTCCATTTTGATGAGGCTGTGCTTGCAGAGCTTGAAGCGCGCGGCGTGCAGCGCGCCAGTGTCACGCTACACGTAGGCGCAGGAACCTTTCAGCCGGTTAAAGCTGAAAACATCGCTGACCATGTGATGCACTTTGAACGCTTTGAAGTGCCGCCCGCAACGCTGCAAGCCATTGCCGATTGCAAAGCGCGTGGTGGCCGCGTGGTGGCAGTGGGGACAACAACGGTGCGGGCATTGGAGTCGCAAGCCAAATTTGGGCCCGCCTGCAATGACACCAATATCTTCATCACACCAGGTTTTAAGTTTGAAGTGGTTGACATGCTGCTGACCAATTTTCACTTGCCCAAAAGTACGCTAATGATGCTGGTCAGTGCCTTTGCAGGCTATGAGCACATCATGAGCCTGTACCAGCACGCCATTGGGCAGCGGTATCGGTTTTTCAGTTACGGGGACTCGATGTTGCTGCAAAAATCGTAACGACCTGAGTGCGCGCGTGCAAAGTTTGGCGCTGTAACAAGCGGCTTAAAATCGCTCAACCCTTATTTCCTGATGCTCACCTTTCAAGTCCTCACCACTGACCCCACCAGCCACGCCCGGCGCGGCACACTGACCCTCAACCATGGCGTGGTTCAAACACCGATTTTTATGCCGGTGGGCACTTACGGCACGGTCAAAGGCGTGATGCCGCAATCGCTGCATGAGATGGGGGCGCAAATCATTCTGGGCAATACCTTTCATTTGTGGATGCGTCCTGGGCTAGACGTTCTCAAGCAGTTTGGCGGGCTGCACCGGTTTGAGTCTTGGTCCAAACCCATCCTGACCGACAGCGGCGGCTTTCAAGTCTGGTCGCTCGGCGGCACCGATGGCAAGGGCCGCAAAATCACTGAAGAAGGCGTGGCATTTTCATCGCCCGTCAATGGTGACAAGCTGTTTTTAACACCTGAGATCTCAATGCACATCCAGACGGTGCTGAACAGCGACATCGTCATGCAATTTGACGAATGCACCCCGTATGACACCGCAGGGCATATCACGACCGAAGCTGAAGCCCGTGCGTCAATGGAACTGAGCCGGCGCTGGGCTGGCCGGTGCATGGCAGAGTTTGAGAAGCTCGGCAACCCCAATGCTCTGTTCGGTATTGTGCAGGGCGGCATGTTTGAAAATCTGCGGCAGGAATCACTTGACGCATTGGTCGAGCTGGACCTGCCCGGCTACGCGATTGGCGGCGTCAGCGTCGGCGAGCCCAAGGAAGAAATGCAACGCGTCATGGCGCACACACCGCATCGCCTGCCCGCCAACAAGCCGCGCTATCTGATGGGCGTGGGCACACCGGAAGATCTGGTTGAAGGCGTAGCATCAGGCGTTGACATGTTCGACTGCGTGATGCCGACCCGCAATGCGCGCAACGGCCATATGTTCACCCGCTTTGGTGATTTGAAAATTCGCAATGCGCGCTATAAAACCGAAGACGCCCCGGTCGATATGACATGTAGTTGCTACACCTGCAAGAACTTCAGCCGCGCGTACATGCACCACCTAGACCGCTGCGGCGAAATGCTGGGCCCCATGCTGGCCAGTATTCACAATCTGCACTACTACCTGAACCTGATGCAGGAGGTGCGTGACGCGCTGGATGCTGGCCGCTTTGTCGAATTTGTCACGCAGTTCCATACTGACAGAGCGCGCGGTGTGTAGCCTATGAACATCAAACTTCAACGCTGGATAGACCGCTGGGTTGGCATACCGTTGTGCGCAGCGGTGTCTTTGCTCGACGCTGCGGCCTCGCCATTCAAGGCAAAAGCAAATACCCAACCCCGTGCGATCGTGATTATTTTGCTGTCTGAAATGGGCAGCTTGGTGTTGGCACACGACATGTTTGCCAGGTTAAAAACGCGTTACCCTGATGCGCAATTGCACGCGTTACTGTTAGGTAAAAACCGCGAAATTTTAGACTTGATGCAGGTCATCAAACCCGAGCATGTGCACACGGTAGACGACAAATCGCTCACTGGTTTGCTGTCAAGTTTGTGGCGGTCGGTGATGCAATTGCGGCGCGCCAATGTGGATGTCGCGATTGATTGCGAGCTGTTTTCACGCATCAGCAGTCTGCTGTCGTACTTTAGTGGGGCCAGTGTCAGGGTCGGCTTTCATCGCCACACGCAAGAAGGCTTGTACCGCGGCTCCCACATCAACAAGCCTGTGCCTTACAACCCGTACCAGCATATCAGCGCGCAGTTTTTGACACTGGCGCGCGCGATTGATTCAACGGCTGTGCCCACCTCAAAGCTGCAAGTCATGCTGCCGACGCAGGCACCGCCCCATGTGCAGCTTGATGCGCAGTGGGTGGCAGCGATTGAAAGCCGCTTGGCGGGCGACTTTCCAGCCATCGCGGGAAAACCGTTGGTGCTGGTCTACCCGGGCGGCGGCATTTTGCCGATACGTGCCTGGCCGCTAGAGTCTTACACGGCGCTGTGCAACGGCCTGGTGCAAGATGGTTGTGCCGTGGCGGTGATTGGCTTGAAAGACGACCAGGCGCTGGCCCAGCTTTTGGTGGCGAACGTGAAAACCGCAGACCCATCAAGCCCGGTGATTGACCTGACCGGCTACACCCGCTCGATAGCTGAGCTTCTGGCGCTGTTTCATGTGGCCAAGCTGCTGGTGACAAACGATGGCGGGCCGGGGCAGTTTGCGGCACTGACGCCGATTTGGACGGTCATGCTGTTCGGGCCCGAAACTCCGGCTCTGTATGCGCCGCTCACGCCACAATGCCACTCGTTTTACAGCCAGTGGCCGTGCTCGCCGTGCTTGACTGCCTACAACCACCGCAACAGTTTTTGCGATGGTGACAACCAGTGTTTGAAAGTCATTGCACCAGAGGCTGTGCTGGAAAAATCTCGTGAGTTTTTGACGCACAACGAACTGGCCATTGCTTGATGGCTAACTTGCGCAGCATTTTTGAGGGCCTGGTCAGTCGCCTGCCGACTCGCCTGCAACCCATGGCGCGTTGGCGTTTCGTCAAATTTGGTGCTGTCGGCGCCAGCGGTACAGTCATCAACATTGCTGTGTTGTACGCCTGCCAAGAATTTTTGCTGCTTCAGATTGCAGATTTTCATTCGCGGCTGAATTATTCGATTGCCATTGCCATCACGCTGGCCACCATCAGTAATTTTTACTTCAACCGGCGTCTGACCTGGCGTGACCGCCAATACGAAGCCAGCCCAGGCGTGATGGTGCTGTTTTTCAAGTATGTTGCAGCGGCAGGGGTGTCGATTGCAATTCAATCGGTGATGACGAAATCGTTGTCCCTGTACCTGCACTACATCCTGGCGAATCTGGTGGCGATTGGCTTGTCCAGCGTTTTCAATTTCGTTGCCAATGACCGGCTGACGTTTCGCCGAAGTGGCGGCAAGGGCGCACCTTGAAAACCCGCTTGACCCGCAGTACGCTGGCCTGGCTCGCGTTGGCTTTTCTGGTTGCGTTGGGTTATCTGTTTCAGCTTGGCGGCGACCACATTCCGCGCAATGGCGATGAACTGGTCTATGCCCACATCGCACGCTTGACCGCCGAGAGCGGCCACTGGTTGCCGCTGGTGAGTTCCTACGACTTTATGCGTAACACCAAGCCGCCACTGCTGTTTTGGCAAGCCATGGTCGCGGGTGGCTGGGGCGACCATTGGACGCTGTTCAACCTTCGCCTGCCGAGCGTGATGTACCTCTGGGCAACGGCAGCGATGGTGGGTTTGCTGACATGGAAGATTGCGCGACATAACGTCAACAGCAGCGATGAGGGCGATGAGAAAACCCCCAATGCCGTGACCTTGGGGGCGATTGCAGCCATCGTCTTTTTGTCGTTCTTTAGCACCTACCGCTATGGCCGCCCCTACCTCACCAGCGCGCCTGAAACCTTCTGGCTCTGCGGCGTGTTTTTGGCTTTGGCATGGTCGCCCGCAGCACTGCTGGCGTCGCGCTGGAAGTTCCCGCTGCTGGCTGGCCTGGCCATTGGTATTGGCTGCCTCTACAAATCGTTTGCGATGGTCGTACCGGTTAGTTTTGGACTAGCCCTTTGCTACCAAACCCTTCAAGCGCGGCGTTGGCCTTGGCAGATTGTCAGGCCCGGTGTGGCCGTGGACATCGTCAAGGTCGGGGCCATCAGCATCATTGCAGTGGCGGTGTTCAGCTTATGGTTTGCAGTTGACCCACTGCCCGGCGAGGTCTGGCGCGAGTTTGTCGTCGGTGAAAACGCGGGCAAGTTCAAGTCGTCTGATGGCTATTTCAAGCTGGCTTTCAGCGGCTCGGGCGGTATCTTTGTCATCCTGACGGGCTACTTCGTCAACGCGGGGTTGTTGTTCCCGCTGTCGGTCGGCTGCGCATGGACGGCGTGGCGCCGCTACCGCGAAAGGCGTCACACGCAAGAAAGCATCACGGATGCTGAAAGGGTACTTTGGCTCTGGTTGTTGGCTTTGGCTATCGTGTTCATGCTGCCCAGCCAGCGTTCGGCGCGCTACCTCATCCCGGCCATGCCCGCAGTGGCGGTGCTGATAGCGCTTTACTGGACGCGTATGAGCCGTATCTGGTTCAGTTTGACGTTGGTGTTTTGCGCGCTGGGTGCTTTTGCGATGCGGCTCTTCGGCATCGGCGCTGTCCGCGCAACCGATGACCGCAACCTCTACTCGCCGTTCTTTTGGGCATTGCTGGCGTTGATATTTGGTTTGAGTATTTTGGGCATCGCCAAAGCTAAGTGGACGCGGCCAATCACTGCAGCCACAGGCTTTGCATTTCTGATGGCTCTGGCGTGGGTCACCGCACCATTCAACGGGCCGATAGGACAATTTAAACCAGCAACCCTTGAATTGGTACAAGGCCAGCAAGTCAGCGTACCCAACAACTTCAATGGCCAGTTCGAGCGTTATCAGTTTTTATTGACTGGCGCGAAAGTCGTGGCCTACGACGCACCGCAGCCGGTGGATTACGCCAATGTAGAAGCACTGCTTAGAACTACTCGCTATGCGTTGGTACAGCGGCGCAA
>JBBRDA010000146.1:0-5952 GCA_038204335.1 Burkholderiales bacterium | reverse complement strand
CCACAGCACCAGCCAGGCCGCTTCGTCAAAGGCGTTCAGTGTGCCTTGGCCAAAGCCGTTTGCCAAGCTCAGACCCGCAGCTTCGAGCTGGGCTGCGCAATCTTCTATCAGCTCTATAACGGTCAAGTTTTGGGTCAATGCTTCACGTCCAGCGTGATCTCGGTAAACGACGGCTGGTCATCCGGATCTTCATCTGGCTCGGCCGCCGCTTTGGCAGCGGCATGGAAGTCGTTTTCAAGTCGCCACATCAGGTTGGTGGGCGAGTCTGCGTGCAAGATGCCTTCCTTGCGGGTCACGACACCGTCGGCAATCATTTTGGCAATGTCGAGTTCAAAGGTTTGTGAGCCTTCAGCCATGGACTTCTCCATCGCCTCTTTGACGCCTGAAAAGTCACCTTTTTCAATCAGCTCGGCAATCAGTTTGGTGTTCAGCATCACCTCGACGGCCGGTGCGCGGCCACCTTCAACGGTACGTAGCAGCCGCTGCGACACGATGGCCTTCATGGCTGCGGCCAAGTCACCCAACATGGTGCTGCGCACCTCGACGGGGTAAAAACTCAAAATCCGGTTGAGGGCCTGGTAGCTGTTGTTGGCGTGCATGGTGGCCAGGCACAGGTGGCCCGACTGGGCATAGGCAATCGCAGCCGACATGGTTTCGCGGTCGCGGATTTCACCAATCAAAATCACATCAGGTGCCTGGCGCAGGGCGTTTTTCAAAGCAGTTTGCAGTGACTGCGTGTCGGTGCCCACCTCGCGCTGGTTAACCACTGATTTTTTGTTCGTGAAGATAAATTCCACCGGATCTTCAATCGTCAAAATATGACCCAGCGCGGTGGCGTTGCGGTGGTCCATCATGGCTGCCAAAGTGGTGCTTTTGCCAGCGCCGGTCGCACCGACCATCAGCAACAGGCCGCGCTTTTCCATGATCAGGTCAGCCAGAATCGGCGGTACTTTCAGGCTTTCAAGCGGCGGGATTTCGCTGGGTACAAAGCGGATCACAGCGGCATAGCTGCCGCGCTGCCGGAAGCCGCTGATACGAAAGTTGCCAACTCCGGCAAGCGGCAAAGCCATGTTCAGCTCGCCCAGTTCCTTTAACTCTTCGATACGAGCAGGCGGCAACACCTCAGACAGCAAATTGAGCGGTGCATCAGGCGGCAGCACTTGACTGTTGATGGGCAGCGCTTGACCGTTGATTTTGATCAGGGCAGGAGAGTGCGCTGACAAGTAAACGTCTGACGCTTTTTTGTCTGCCATCAGCCGCAAAATTCTTTCCATCGTGCTCATTGCTTCACCCCTTCAGTCGATTTAAATGTTCAGTCACGCAACAAGTCGTTCAGGCTTGTTGTCGCCCGCGTCTTCGCATCGACTTTCTTCACAATCACAGCGCAATACAGTGAATACTTGCCGCCCGCCTTGGGCATGTTGCCAGATACCACGACTGAGCCTGCTGGCACGCGGCCATAGCTGACGGTGTCTGTTTCGCGGTCATAAATCGGCGTGCTTTGGCCGATGTACACACCCATCGACAGCACTGAATTCTCTTCAACAATCACGCCCTCAACCACTTCAGAGCGCGCGCCAATAAAACAGTTGTCTTCAATGATGGTCGGGTTGGCCTGCATTGGCTCCAATACGCCGCCAATGCCGACGCCGCCTGACAAGTGAACGTTCTTGCCGATTTGTGCGCATGAGCCGACAGCAGCCCAGGTGTCAACCATGGTGCCTTCGTCCACATAGGCGCCAATGTTCACGTAGCTGGGCATCAAAATCGCGCCCTTGGCGATGTAGCTGCCGCGCCGTGCCACAGCGGGCGGCACCACACGGATGCCGGTTTCACGCATCTCGGCTTCGCTCAAATGGCTGAACTTGGTTTTGACCTTGTCAAAAAAGCCAAAGTCACCCGCGCGCATCAGCTCGTTGTCGTTCAGCTTGAAGCTGAGTAACACCGCCTTTTTGATCCACTGGTGCACTGTCCATTGGCCAACGCCTTGGCGGCTGGCCACGCGAATGCTGCCGTTGTTGAGTTGGGTGATGGTGTTGTCTACCGCGTCCCGAATGTCTTGCGGGGCTGACTTGGCCGCCAGGTTGGCACGGTCTTCCCAGGCGGCGTTAATCAGGGCTTCGAGTTTTGTGTTGTCTTGTGTCATGTGAGCTTGTTAATCTTTGGATTGGATAAATTGAACAATTCTTTGGGCGGCTTCCACGCATTCAGCGGTTTCAGCCACCAGCGCCATGCGGATTCGGCCCTTACCCGGATTTTCGGGGTTCTCCGGGTTGTGGCCGTATGCTGTTCGCGCCAGGTAACTGCCCGGTAAAACCACCACATTGTAGGCAGCCAGCAAGTCACGCGAAAAGGCTTCGTCATCGCCCTTGAAAGCGGTCGGCACGCCCGCCCAAAGGTAAAACCCGGCATCGGGCAAAGCCACGTCCATCACCGCTGACAACAGCGGTGTGACCTGGGCAAATTTGGCGCGGTATTTGGCGCGGTTGTCCACTACGTGCGCCTCGTCTGCCCAAGCCGCTGCGCTGGCCGCCTGCACGATCGGGCTCATGGCGCTGCCGTGGTAGGTGCGGTAGAGCAAAAACGGCTTGATGATTGCGGCATCCCCGGCCACAAAGCCGCTGCGCAGGCCGGGCACATTGCTGCGTTTGGACAGGCTGGTCATGGTGATCAGGTTTTTAAAGTCATGTCTGCCCAAAAGGCTAGCTGCTTGCAAGCCGCCCAGCGGCGGCTCGTCTCTAAAGTAAATTTCGCTGTAACACTCGTCAGAGGCAATCACAAAACCGTAGCGGTCGCTTAAGGAAAACAGCAGCTTCCATTCCGCCAATGTCATGACTGCGCCGGCCGGGTTGCCCGGCGAGCAGACAAACAGCAACTGCGTTTTTGCCCACACGGCATCGGGCACGCCCGAGTAATCAACCGCAAAGTTGCGGGTTGGGTCACTAGGCACAAAATGAACGTCTGCCCCTGCCAAAAGCGCCGCGCCCTCATAAATTTGATAAAACGGATTTGGGCAGATCACATACGGTGCCCCCACGCTCTGCACTGACGTGTCATCGCTGCCCCCCAAGGGGGCTATCCCGCCTAAGGGCGGCCTGTCGGCAGGATTTGCCCCCGGCTTGCTGGGGTCAATCACCGTTTGCGCCAAAGCAAACAAGGCCTCACGCGAGCCATTGACAGGCAATATTTGCGTGGCGGCATCTACCTTCAAGTCGTAGCGGCGTTTCAGCCAGTCGCTAATCGTTTGGCGCAACTTCGGCTCACCGAGCGTGCCGGGGTAGGTGGCCAAGCCAGCCAAGCTGCCTGTTAAGGCATCTTTAATCAGTTGCGGTGTGGCGTGGCGCGGCTCGCCAATGCCCAGGCTGATGGGTGAGTAGGCCGGGTTGGGCGTGACGCCCGCATGCAGCGCGCGTAGCCGCTCGAAGGGGTAGGGTTGTAGTTTGGAAAGCAGGGGATTCATGCGGTGATTATCGGTGTGGAGACTTTTTCGCTTCAATGGCAAAATTCAACTTGTTTTAATTGCGAAAGGTCGAAACGCATGACAACAGCCGAAATTCTGGAATCTGCCCGCAAGCTGGCCCCTGATGAGCAGTTGAGCCTGATTGACTCTCTTTTCGATATGCTCGACCAGCCCGACCCAGTTGTTCAAGCCGCATGGGCTGCCGAGGCACAAGACCGATTGGCGGCTTTTGAGCGGGGCGACTTGCCAGCTGCGCCAATCGATGAACTTATGGTGCAAATGCGCGCGCAGTGCTAATACGCCGGTTACCACCCGTCGATGTTGAGGCTTTAGAAGCCGTTCGTTATTACAAAGCAATCGACCCTAAGTTGGCCACACGACTGGTTAACGAGTTTGACGCAGCACTTGGCCGCATAAGCTCGTTTCCTCACGGCTGGAAACCCATTAGCTCAAAACTCCGGCAATGTAGCTTGAAAGTATTTCCGTATGTTGTGATTTACTTTGTTGCTGGCGATGAGATCATCATCGTTGCGTTGGCCAACACGCATCGCAAGCCGGGCTACTGGCAAGACAGATTGGCGTGGATTTCGCAATGAATAGATTCGAGTCCCAGCATGTCGGGTAAGTCTAATCCGCAGCGCCATCACTTTGTGCCGCAGTTCTATTTGCGGGAGTGGTACTTACCGGGCTGCGATCACTTCTTGATTTATGGTCGCGATTCACGCGGTCAGTTGTACGCACGTGCAAGACCCTCGAAGTCTGTTGGGTTTGAATCCGATTTGTACACCATCTATCCAGACGGGCTCAACTTTCAATCGGCCAAATCACAACAATTGGAGAGTGATTTTTTTGCGCCCATTGACAACTTGGCTAGCAAAGTACATCAAAAGATGCTCTGCTATGGATTGGACTCGCTGACTGCACAAGATCGGATTGATTGGTCGAAATTCATCAGCTCAATGCTTTATCGCTCGCCGGCCCGAGTTAATGAGGCAACAAAGCTAAGTGTTGAGTGCATCGAAAAGACGCTGAGCAACCTAGGGCCACAAAGAATGCGAATGTTAAATAAGCCCATTTTTTCGGCTTTAGGAGTCTCGCTAAACAAGCAGTCTTTAGCTAAAAATTTGGCATTGGAGCAAATTGTTTCGGCAACGGCAAGTGATGAGTTTGTCCAAGGTATTTCCTCAATGGAGTGGGCGCTTGTTAAGTTACCTTTGGGAGAAGATCATTATTTAACAAGTGACGCACCGATTGTTATCAATGCAGGACAAATCAAGGATCCGATTTATATGTTTAGTTTGGCTATTTCGCCAAAAGTATTGATGGTGATTTTTAAGGAAAAGTGTGAATTTGAAGACATGTTGAAACTTATGGCTGTTGTGCATAACGGTTTATTGACCCACCAAACCAATAAACATTTGGTGTCATCGCGAACACTTGTAAACGGTATGTTTATCAAGCACAAAAAAATTGCTGAATTGATGCTGTGTACTGACAACTCTATTTTGGGGCGGACGAAGCCCTAAAAACACCAATTGCTGAAAGCCGGGTGGTTTGCGCAAAGCATCCCTAATTTTAAAAGATAGCGCCGAACATCGTCAGTTTGCGGCCTTGAGCCGGGTTGTCGAACGCACTTGTCAAACCTAAAAAATCAGGCAAAATACTGTACATAAATACAGTACTTTGATGGATTGAAGTTTGGTTTTTAGTGTGATGACAGCCTTGAGATTCGTTGACCCTTTTGACACTGCCCACCTCTGGCGCGCGGGTGAGCTGGGCGCTGCTTGCATGCAAACTGTGCCTACTGGCTACGACGCCTTGAGCCGCGTGCTGCCCGATGGCGGTTGGCCGTGTGGGGCGATGACTGAGGTGCTACAAAGCCAGCCTGGTCAGCACGAATGGGGATTGGTTGCGCCTGCATTGAAAGCGCTGCAAACATCCAAGTCCAACGGTTTTGTAGCGCTGGTAGGCGCACCCCATTGCCCGTTTGGCCCAGCGCTGAGCGCGCGCCAGCTCAATATGCAGCGGCTGCTCAGTATTCATGCTGTCAAAAACGACGCACCGGCCTTGCTGTGGGCCACACGTGAGGCGCTGCAATGCGCTGACGTGGCGGCCGTCATGGCTTGGCTGCCCGGTGTGCGCAGCGCGCATTTGCGCCGTTTGCAGATTGCAGCGCATACCCATCACAAGCTGTTGTTTGTGTTCAGGCCGCTGGCGGCGCAGCATGAGTCGTCGCCAGCGCCGCTGCGGCTGCTGTTGCAGGGCCCGACCAGCTCTGTGGGTAGCCCTGCCAGCCGTGCAGGGCATTTGGAAGTGAACATTTTCAAACGCCGGGGGCCGCCGCTGAATGCGCCGGTGTTGATTGACACGCGGCCCCAGCGGCTTGGCCGTAAAAAAGCGGGCCCCCCGGCCCCCACCCCCCCCCCCCCCCCCCCCCAGCCATTTGCAGTGGGTTTACCAGTGCAGCAGCCCACGGCCGGTATTGTTTTTTG
>JBBRDA010000145.1:0-6130 GCA_038204335.1 Burkholderiales bacterium | reverse complement strand
ATCAATGCGCTGTGGCTACTTATTAGCCTGATCAAGCGTGGCAGTTACAAGCCTGCACCGGGCTGGGGCGTGTTTGCCTTACAGGTGGTGGCTGCCAGCGCGCTGCTGGCGGTGTTTTTGATGTGGGCGGCTGGCTCCGTCAACTGGATCGGCTTGAAAACCGCTTACTTGCAACGGATTGGCTTGCTGGCTATCGTGATATGTGCGGGAGCAGCTATGTATTTTATAGCGCTTTGGGCGGCGGGGCTGAAATTGCGAAAGCTGATCCGACGCTAGCCGACGCCCTTCGCAGGCGGTTGGGTACCGAGTGACTTCAAGGCAGATTTGTGAGAAAGTAGGGCCATGCAATTAAATCTGGAAACGCCTTCGCCCTTGGAGTATTTCGCCAGCCTGGTACAAAGCGACGCGCATTTTCCGCTGCTGGAGGCCGTCATCAGTCTGGCGCAGGACGAATACCCAGACCTCGACGTACAGCAATTGCTTAGCGACGTTGACCAGTTGCAAGCCCGCCTGAAACGTCGTTTGCCGGCCGATGCCTCCGCGCTGCAAAAGCTGCGGCTGCTCAATCAGTTCTTTTTTCGTGACTTGGGTTTCGGTGGCAACCTCAATAACTACTACGACCCCGATAACAGTTACCTAAATGCCGTGCTTAAAACCCGTCGCGGCATTCCTATCAGCCTGGCCGTGCTTTGGTTGGAGCTTGCAAGCAGTTTGGGCCTGAATGCGCGCGGCGTGGCTTTTCCGGGGCACTTCATGGTCAAGGTCAATCTGCCCAAGGGCCAGGTGGTGATTGACCCGTTCACCGGCCAATCATTGAGCCGTGAAGAACTGTCTGAGCGGCTGGAGCCCTATCGCCAACGTCGGCTAGCCGACAGCGACGGCGACAGTGAATACGAAACTCCGATTGGGCTGTATTTGCAATCGGCGCCACCGCGCGACATCATCAGCCGCATGCTGCACAACCTGAAAGAAATTCATAGAACGCAAGAAGATTGGCCACGCCTGATTGCTGTGGTTGACCGGTTGATCGTGCTGCACCCCGACGCCTGGGTGGAGTACCGTGACCGCGGCTTGGCGTGGGCGGTGCAGGGCCAGGCGGCGCGTGCAGTGCCAGACCTGGAGCAGTATTTGGCCAACGCCGAAACCGCGCCAGACATTGACGGAGTAGCCCAGCGCTTGGCGCAGTTACGCCGCGAAACCGAGTAAGTTCAGCGCGGAGCGCGCTTTAAAAATTGCGGAATTTGCATCCCGTCAGGTGAATTGACATTGCGGCTCAGCGCTGGTTTGCCGCTGGCCGTCACTGGCGTTGCGCTGGGTCGGCCCGCGCCCAGCACGGTCAAACGCGCACCGTGAATGATCGATTCTTGCGCTGGCATCAGGCTGTTAGGCAGGGATGAGCCCACCCTATTTTGTGATGTCTGATGTATCGCGGCAAGGCTAACGGGATTGATAGCTGCGTTACTCACTGATGCAACTGGGCTGGGCTTGAAGGCTGCCGCTGGCTCGAACCGAGACGCATCGTTGGCAGCCTTCGGTGGGTACAGCAACGGCTTGAGCCAGTCCAGAATCGGTTCCCATTGCTGCAAATCAGTTGCTGCAGTTTGTGCGGGAAGGTCAAAAATCGTCATGCCGCGCTCGAGGCTGCGCACGTAGAGTTGGGTTTCTCGCAAGGCGCCCAAATACGGCAGCCCCAGATCTTCAGACCATTCACGCAAGGTCTGCGCGGCGTTGGTTCGTGCGTCAATCCGCATGCCGATGGTGACCAATTTGCAGCGGCCGCTGGCAACGCGCGGCAGCGCCATCAGCTCGGCATGGCAGTCGGCGGCGGATTCGCGGTCAAACATCGAGTTGCAGACCGGCATGATGATCGCGTCTGCAAACATCACCACCCGTGCCAGCTCAAAGCCGTGCAGGCCGCCTGGGGTGTCCAGCACCACATGCGTGATGCCGGTGGGCACGCGCAGCATGTTTTTTTGGTCCACGGCCCAGGGCGCGATGGCGGGCAAAGCAGCGTCGCGCCGCTTTAACCAGGCCCGAGCCGACTGCTGGCGGTCAACGTCGCCTAGCATGACAGCGCTACCTTGCCGCGCACACCACGCCGCCATATGCGCGGCCAATGTGCTTTTACCACTGCCCCCTTTGCGATTGACGACTGCGATGACTGGCATACCGATTCCACCAAAGTGTAAAAAGCACAGTTTGATACAACTTTGCCTGGTTGTCCAGTGGCTCAATCAATTCGGGCGCAAGCAGCTAGTATTTTTGTAGCAAATTGGTACTAGATTCGGCTTGGTCCATGCATCTGAGGCGTGCGGCGGTCAATCCACCGTCACACTCGCGCCAGCGCCTTTGGCGGCAATCACGCCTATTTTGTAAACCGCTTCACCCGAATCCTGCAGCGTTTTGGCGGTTGCTTCTGCACTGGCGGCGTCCACCACCACCACCATACCGATACCGTTGTTGAAGGTACGGTTCATTTCAATATCGTCAATCCCCGCTGTTTTTTGCAACCAGGCGAACAGTTCGGTTTGTGGCCAGCTGCCTTTGACCAGGTGTGCGGCCGTGCCTTCTGGCAGCACGCGGGGGATGTTTTCCAGCAAGCCGCCGCCGGTGATGTGCGCCAACGCCTTGATCGGGTGCAGGGCCAGCGCGGCCAAGACGTTTTTCACGTACAGGCGGGTCGGCTCCATCACGGCTTGTTTGAAGGGTTTGCCGTCCAGCTTCTCGGGCAACTTACTTTCGTCGCGTTCAATACATTTGCGCACCAAGCTAAAACCATTCGAATGCACGCCGCTGCTGGCCAGGCCCAGCACCACGTCGCCGGGTGCCACGCCAGCGCCGCTCAAAATCTTTGACTTTTCGACCGCACCGACGCAAAAGCCGGCCAAGTCGTATTCACCCGCCGGGTACATGCCGGGCATTTCTGCGGTTTCACCGCCTATCAAAGCGCAGCCGCTCAACTCGCAGCCTTTGGCAATGCCGCCTACCACGGCTGCCGCCACGTCAATGTCCAGCTTGCCGCAGGCAAAGTAGTCCAAAAAGAACAGCGGCTCGGCACCTTGCACCAGTACGTCGTTAACGCTCATAGCCACCAGGTCAATGCCTACGGTATCGTGCATTTGCCATTCAAAGGCCAGTTTGAGCTTGGTACCCACACCGTCTGTACCGCTGACCAGCACCGGCTCCTTGAATTTCTTGGACACCTCAAACATGGCGCCAAAACCGCCAATACCGGCCAGCACGCCTTCACGCATGGTTTTTTTGGCCAGCGGTTTGATGCGCTCGATCAGCGCGTCGCCTGCGTCGATGTCAACGCCGGCGTCTTTGTAGCTGATGGGGGTAGAGGTGTTTGAGGTCGTCATGTGGCGGGTCGGTGGGAATGGGAGGAAATGAGGCCATTGCGCCATGCAAGCCCTTTAGAATCAGGCTGCTGAACGCTTCCAGATATGAATTTGCAGGAGCGCTCGCCATTCTAAAGGCTCTATGCAATTTACCAACACCCAAAAACGCGCGTCCGCCTGGTGCCTGATAGCGGCGCTGATCGTGCTGGCGCTTTGGCTGCTCGGGCCAGTGCTCACGCCGTTTGTGGTGGCGGCGGTGCTCGCTTACGCCTTGACGCCGCTGGTCAACCGGCTGGACGACATGGGTAAAGGCCGGCTGCCGCGCGTCGTGGCTGTGGTTGTTGTCGAGTTACTGTTTATTCTGGTCGCCTTGAGCCTGGTGCTGCTGATCGTTCCTATCGTGGCCAAAGAGATTCCCCTGTTGCGCGAGCAAATTCCGTTGCTGGCAGACCGTATTTCGACCGGTCTGACGCCTTGGCTGGCCCAGTTTGGCATCAAGGTGTCGCTGGACATGGGCAGCCTTAAAACAGTGGCCTTGAAGTACCTGAACGCCAATTACGAAGACATGTTTGGCTCATTGTTATCGTCCCTCAAGCTGGGCGGCAGTGTGGCGCTGGCAGTGATCGGCAATGCGGTGCTGATACCGGTCGCATTGTTCTATCTGCTGATGGACTGGGACAAATTTGTCGCCCGCCTGCTGGAGCTGGTGCCACCGCCGATGCGCAGCAGCGTTGACAGCTTCACAGATGAAGCCGATTCCGTATTGGGCCAGTACTTGCGTGGGCAGCTGCTGGTGATGCTGGCAATGGCTGCTTTTTATGCGATTGGCCTGGCCCTGTTTGGGCTTGATTTAGCCTTGCCGATCGGCATATTTACCGGTCTTGCCATGTTTATCCCGTATTTGGGCTTTGGCGTTGGATTGATACTGGCCGTGCTGGCCGGCCTGTTGCAGTTTGCATCCATCAAAGCCCTTGTGATGGTGGCGGCGGTGTACGGCATTGGTCAGGTGGTTGAAAGCCTGTATTTGACGCCCCGACTGGTGGGTGAACGAATTGGCTTACACCCGCTGGCGGTTATTTTTGCGCTGCTGGCATTTGGCCAGGTGTTTGGTTTTGTTGGCGTGTTGATCGCGTTGCCTGCCAGCGCCGTGCTGTTGGTGGCTATTCGCCGCATCAAGGTGCGCTACATGGCCAGCAAGCTCTACAAAGGGCAATGACAAAGTGGCCATATGAAGCAAATCGCGCTTGACATCAGCCTTGCAACAGCGCCGGCCTTCAGCAATTTTTTCAGTGGGCCCAACCATGCAGCGCTGTCGCATTTAGAGCTTTGGTCAGGCAGCCCGCTGCGCTCCCCTGTACCGACTTACCTCTGGGGTGAGCCTGGCAGCGGCAAAACCCATTTACTCAAGGCAGCCGTCGGCGCCTTGCAGCAGCAGGGCGCGCGCGTTGGCTGGCTTGATGCCTCTAGCATTGAGCCGCCAGAATTTAATAACAGCTGGTCAGCCGTGGTTTTGGACGAATGCCACCTGTACACCGCCGTTCAGCAGCAGGCTGCATTCAACTGGTTTGTGAATGCGGTGAGCAGTGCTGACGGCCAGCCGCGCGGCGTGCTGGCGGCAGGCCAAGTGCCGCCCGCAGACCTGCCGCTGCGTGACGACTTGCGCAGCCGCTTGGGGTGGGGCCATGTGTACCAGCTGCAGCTCTTAAGCGAGGCTGAGCGCCGAGGCGTGCTGCGCGCCCAAGCCGACGCACGCGGGATTTTTTTAAGCGACGAGGTCATCAGCTTTGTGCTCAACCGCTTTTCAAGAGACCTGAGCAGCCTGATGCAACTGCTGAACCAACTCGACGGCTACGCCCTGCAAACGCAGCGCGCGGTCACTGTGCCTTTGCTCAAGGCGATGCTGGAAAGCGAATAAAAAGTACATGACATCAAAAATTGCCCTGTTTGACCTTGACCACACCCTGATCCCGTTTGATTCTGACTACGAATGGAACGAATTCACCATAGCTCTGGGCTGGCGCGATGGCGACGCCTTCAGGCAAACCAACGAAGCTTTCTTTGCCCAATACCGCAACGGCACGCTCAATATCCATGATTACGTCCGCTTTGCCACGCAGGCTATTCGCGACAAAGGTGCTACTGAATCAATAGCTGCTCACGCCCGATTTATGGAGTCTGTGATTCAAAAAGGCATACAAAAACCGGCGCTGGATTTGGTTCAAGGCCACCAAAAGGCGGGTGACGCAGTGGCCATTGTGACGGCTACCAATGAATTTGTAACCCGCCCGATCGCCGCTGCCTTTGGCGTTGAGGAGCTCATTGCGATTGACCTGGTGCGCAATGCACAGGGTGAATTTACCGGCGACATTTTGGGCACACCATCATTCAGGGAGGGCAAAGTCACACGGGTCCAGGCCTGGCTGGCCGCGCGCAACTTGGGCTGGGAGGACGTTGAAACCACCTTTTACAGCGACTCCATGAACGACTTGCCGCTTTTAGAGAAAGCCACCCACCCCGTCGCCACCAACCCCGACGAACGCCTGCGTGCGCTGGCCACTGAGCGCGGATGGCGCATACTTGACCTGTTTTAACCTCTTTTCGGTCGAGTCCGCCAGCCCGGTGGCATGTGGACTCCTGAAACTATTGATTTCATGATTAAAAAATTCATCGACAAGCTGTTCGGCAAGTCTGACAGCACCACGACTGGCGCCAAAGCCGTCAAAAAATCCCCTTTCGGCACGAGAGTTGACATACCAGTCGCAGACCACGGCATCAACCCCAAGCTGGTC
>JBBRDA010000144.1:0-6292 GCA_038204335.1 Burkholderiales bacterium | reverse complement strand
GCAAAACCTCAGCGACCACCACCATGACTTTGCTGGTTCCAATGTCCAGCCCCACTACCAGGTCTTTGTATTCTTTGGCCATCAGCTTCACCTTTTCACTTGTCTGTCGTCTTTGTCACCGGGGTTCAATGTGGTGACACCTTTTAATTTGAGTGCATAGCCGTTGCTGTAGCGCAAATCTGCGGACTCCAGGTCTCTGCCATAGCGCGAAGACACCTGGTTCAAAGTCGCCAGAAATCGCTGCGTGCGACCTTCAATTTCATCGACCGAACCATGACCCAACTCAATCGCAGCGCCGCTGTCAAGTTGCGCACGCCAGCTGCCCTGCCCGGTCAGCTCAAGCCGCTCAAGCTGCATATCCAGTTTTTCAAACTGCGCTGACAACTGGCGATAGGCCTGAAGCACCAACGGCGTTTGACCTGATGGGCCGTTCAATTGCGGCAGGTCAGCTGACTCGACTTCTGCCTGATTCGCCTCAAACACCTCACCAAAACTATTCACTAGCCGTGTGTCACCTTCTGGCCCCCAATACGCTACCGCTTGATGCTCTTGCAGGACTACTTTCAAACGGTCAGGAAACTGGCGCTGAACCACAGCCTTGCGAACCCAGGGTACCGACTCGAACACAGCACGCGTCTGGTCGAGATTCACCGTGAAAAAATTTCCGGTCAAGCGCGGTGCGACATTGGCACGCAGCGTCACGGCGTTGTTATGCACCACATCGCCGCGAACGGTGATGGCGCTGAGGTTAAAAAGTGGCTGCCTGAAAAGCCACGATGTCACCAGTACCAGGGCCATCCCGACAAACAGCAAGCCAAACGCCATCGACAGCCCGTTCATGAAGCGTATGTCTAGAGGCACCAGCGGCCTTCCTGCTGATAGCGTCGAGCGTTTCAAGCGGTTGCTCCTTGCGCTGCCTGATAGTCAAGGGCTGCGGTCTTGAGAATCTCAACACACAGATCTTCATAAGAAATACCCAGCGCACGGGCCGACATCGGTACCAGCGAATGTCCGGTCATACCGGGCGAGGTATTGACTTCAAGCAAATACGGCTTGCGCGTCAGCTTGTTGATCATCACATCGGCGCGTGCCCAGCCCCGGCAATTGAGAGCGCGATAGGCTTGCAAAACCAGTTGCTGAATAGCCTGCTCCTCACCCTCAGGCAGCCCCGCTGGCACCAGGTACTGCGTGGTATCGGTAAAGTATTTGTTTTGGTAATCGTAGTTACCGTTTTCGGCCGCAATGCGAATAACGGGTAACGCATAAGCCTGACTGCCCGTACCCAGCACGGGACAGGTCACTTCATCGCCATCAATGAATTCCTCGCACAGAATGTCTGCATCAAGCTGGGCAGCCTGCTCTACAGCCGCTTGCATCTGTGCGCGGCCTGTAACCTTTGTCAAGCCGATGGACGAGCCTTCCCGGGCTGGCTTAACAATCAGCGGTAAACCCAGTTTTTCGAGCGCTGACGTGACTTGCAGTGCGGTGTAAGCGCCGCGCCGGAGCAAAACATGCTGCGGCGTTGGCAGGCCCTCAGCAACCATGACACGCTTAGTCATAATCTTGTCGATCGCGATGCTAGACGCCATCACGCCAGACCCTGTATAAGGAATTCTGAGCAGTTCCAGCGCCCCCTGTACCGTACCGTCTTCGCCAAATCGGCCGTGTAATGTGATGAAGCAGCGGTCAAAGCCAGCGGTTTTAAGCTGACCGATGTCTTGCTTCGCAGGATCAAAGGCATGAGCATCAATGCCGCGGGCCAACAATGCAGCCAACACACCGCCACCGGAGAGCAGCGAAATCTCGCGCTCGGCGGATTGCCCACCCATCAACACCGCCACTTTACCGAACTCAGACGGATTCACAGGTCGCGTCTGGCTCATAGCGACCTGCTTTCCGGCGCAGATAGCTCAGTTATTTGTAGCATATTAGTTACTTTTTGCGGCACACTGCCAATTGAGCCCGCACCCATGCAGAGCACGACATCGCCGCCCAGTGCGTTAGCAATGATGGCCTGCGGCATATCTTCAATAGCGTCAATAAAAACCGGCTCTACCTTGCCTGCAACCCGCAAGGCACGGCTCAGGGACCGGCCATCGGCCAATGCTATTGGCGCCTCACCAGCGGCATACACCTCTGAAAGCAGTACCACATCAGCCGCACCCATGACTTTGACAAAATCTTCAAAGCAATCGCGTGTACGTGTGTAGCGGTGCGGCTGAAATGCCAGCACCAAGCGACGACCAGGAAACGCGCCTCGCGCCGCTGCCAGCGTGGCGGCCATTTCTACCGGGTGGTGGCCGTAGTCTTCAATCACAGTGAACGTGCCGCCTTTGGGCGCGACCATGTCACCATAGCTTTGAAAGCGTCGGCCAACGCCCTTGAACTCTGCCAACGCTTTTTGGACCGCTGCATCCGGCACATTCAGCTCAACCGCCACCGCAATCGCTGACAGAGCATTGAGCACATTGTGTTCGCCTGCAAGATTTAGCACTACATCGAGATCAGGCAGCGTGACACCGTTGCGGCGCTGCGCGGTAAAGTGCATCTGCGCGCCTACTGGCCGGACGTTCACGCCGCGCACTTGAGCCTCGGCATTGAAGCCGTAACTGGTGATAGGGCAAGTCACCAATGGCACGATGCTTTGTACCGCCGCGTCATCGGTACACAAAATAGCCGTGCCATAAAAAGGCATGCGATGAAGAAAATCAACGAAAGCTTTTTTCAGATTGCCAAAGTCATGTCCATAGGTTTCCATATGGTCGGCATCAATATTGGTCACAACTGCCATCACCGGTAACAGGTTCAAGAACGATGCGTCTGACTCATCAGCTTCGACCACGATGTAGTCGCCTGAACCCAGTTTGGCATTGGCGCCCGCACTGTTCAGACGGCCACCAATCACGTAAGTTGGGTCCAGACCACCCTCGGCCAAGATACTGGCGACCAGGCTGGTCGTGGTGGTTTTTCCGTGCGTGCCAGCGATAGCGATACCTTGTTTAAAACGCATCAACTCGGCCAACATCATGGCGCGCGGTACTACCGGTATGCGCTTCTCGCGCGCTGCCAACACTTCCGGGTTGTCAGCCTGTACAGCGGTAGAGGTCACGACGGCATCCACACTCGCCAGATTTCGGGCAGCGTGGCCGACAAAGGTTTTGATGCCCATGCTCGACAGCCGCTGCAGCGTAGGGCTGTCAGACAAGTCCGAGCCGGAAATGACATAACCTAGGTTGTGCAGGACCTCGGCAATGCCCGACATGCCAGAGCCACCCAAGCCTATGAAGTGAATGTTTTTAATCGCGTGTTTCATAAGGTCAACTCTTCGCAAGCGGCAACAATGTATGCAGTAGCTTCTGTTTTTTGCATCTTTTTGGCCTGCAGGCTAATATCGACGAGTGTGGCACGCTCAGTTTTTTGTAGCATTTCAGCCAGTTTTTCGGGTGCCAGTTCGCTTTGCGCGATTTGCCAACCAGCGCCTTGCCGCACCAAGAACTGAGCGTTGCTGGTTTGATGGTCATCCACTGCGGACGGGAACGGTACAAACAATGCGGCTGCGCCCACCGCTGCTATTTCGGTCACGGTGCTGGCACCTGCCCGGCAGATCACCAGGTCGGCCTCTGCAAAAGCTGTGGCAGTGTCGTCGATAAAAGGCGTCAAGCTTGCCTCAACACCCGCCAGCTGATAGTTTGCTCGCAGTTCATCGATCTGCTTCGCACCGCTTTGATGTGTAACGATGGGGCGTTTTTCCGGCGGGATCAATGCCAGCGCTTGCGGCACGATGCTATTGAGCGCCTTGGCACCCAAACTGCCTCCCACCACCAGCAGTCGTAGCGGCCCCGTACGGCCAGCGAAACGCACATCGGGTGCTGCCTGCTGCGTGAACGCAGTCCTCAGAGGATTCCCTACCCATTGAGCGCTCTTGAGAACATCGGGAAACGCTGTAAAAATCCGGTCAGCTACTTGCGCTAGAACTCGATTGACCATACCAGCGACTGAATTTTGCTCATGCAGGATCAAGGGCTTGCCGAGCAGCACTGCCATCATGCCAGCGGGGAAAGCGATGTATCCACCCAGACCAACAACAACATTCGGTTTAACACGGCGCAGCACCTGAACACTTTGCCAGAACGCCTTGAGTAAACGCAATGGCAAAAAAGCCAGTGTCAGCATACCTTTGCCGCGCACGCCGGAAAAATCAATCGTCTCGAAAGCAAACCCGCGTGGCGGCACAAGCTGGCTTTCCATGCTGGGGCTGGTAGCGCTGCCCTTGCCGCCCAGCCAATGAACACGCCAACCTTTGTCACGCAGGGCCTCGGCTATTGCCAAACCTGGGAAGATATGGCCCCCAGTGCCCCCGGCCATGATCAAAGCGCAACGCGACGTCATGCGCGGCCTCCTCTCATGAGCAAGCGATTCTCGTAGTCAATCCGCAGCACAACGGCTAGCGAAATCAAATTCATCAAAATCGCCGATCCGCCATAACTCATCAAAGGCAATGTCAGACCTTTGGTGGGTAACGCACCCAAGTTCACACCAATGTTGATAAAGGTTTGAAAGCCAATCCAGATCGCAATACCCTGCGCGGTTAGCCCAGCAAACAGCCTGTCCAGCGCAATCGACTGGCGGCCAATGTGCATGATTCGCCTGACCATCCACATGAACAGGCCAATGACCGTCAGCACGCCTATCAGCCCGAACTCTTCGCCAATCACCGCCATTAAAAAGTCAGTGTGCGCCTCAGGTAGCCAATGTAATTTTTCAATACTGCCACCCAAGCCGACGCCAAAAATTTCACCCCGCCCAAAAGCAATCAACGAATGCGAGAGCTGATAGCCCTTGCCCATGGAATACTTTTCACTCCAAGGATCCAGGTAAGCAAAAATTCGCTCGCGCCGCCAGTCGCTCAGCATGACCATCAGACCGAACGCGACCACCACGACCAGGGCAATCACAAAGAACATGCGCGCATTCACGCCACCCAAAAACAGAATGCCCATCGCAATGACCGAAATCACCATGAACGCGCCCATGTCGGGCTCAGCCAGCAGCAACAAGCCCACCACGGCAATTGCAATTGCCATGGGCATCACAGCGCGGAAAAACCGCTCTTTAACCTCCATCTTGCGAACCATGTAGTCTGCTGCGTACAGCAGCACGGCGAATTTGGCTAACTCGGAAGGTTGAAAGTTCATGAAGCCCAGGGTGATCCAGCGGCGTGCGCCATTAACACCCTTACCAATGAAAGGTACCAGAACGAGTATGAGCAGGATCAACGACGCCACAAACAACCACGGCGCCAGCTTCTCCCAGGTGCTCACCGGCACTTGAAAAGCCAGCAAGGCCACCACAAAACCGACCATCAGCGACAGCACGTGGCGCATCAGAAAATGCGTATGTGCATAGCGGGCAAACTTCGGGTTATCGGGCATGGCCACCGAAGCTGAATACACCATAACGAGGCCAAACATCAGCAGCGCAACCGTCACCCATAACAGCGCCTGATCAAAACCTGACAGGCTGACTGGCGAAGAGTGCGACGAGCTCAAGCTTTGATTACCTAGACGGACAGGCAAGACATCACTTGCTACCCTGCCACCCTCGCGCTTGCCTTTCATGCCTGGCAACCAGCCCAACAGCCCGGTAGTCATATCAATACCCCTTCTTCAAGGGCCAACTCCTGAACTGCTTCGCAAAATACACGGGCACGGTGTTCGTAGTCGTCGAACATATCAAAACTGGCACAAGCGGGCGACATCAGCACAGCGTCTCCCGGCTTGGCACGTTGAGCCGCCTGTATGACGGCGTCTCGCATAGATTTAGCAGCGAGCAAGACCACAGAGCTGTTTTCAAGCGCGGCACCGATTAAGGGCGCATCGCGGCCGATCAAAATAACAGCGCGCGCAAAACGCGATACCGGCAGAGATAAGGGTGAAAAATCCTGATCCTTGCCGACACCGCCTAAGATCACGACCAGTTTGCGCTCTGCTCCTAGCCCCGCTAGCGCGGCAACGGTAGCGCCTACATTGGTACCTTTGCTGTCATCAAAGTATTCGACCTCTTTGATGACCGCCACGGACTCAACACGATGCGGTTCGCCCTTGTAGTCACGCAGCCCGTGCAACATGAGCCCCAAGGCGCAACCCGCCGCGTGCGCCAGTGCCAGTGCAGCCAGCGCATTGGTGGCGTTGTGCCGACCCTGAATACGCAGTGCATCGACTGGCATTAGGCGCTGAATATGCAGCTCAATGTCTTCCCCCACGCTCGATGGCTGACCTCTTTTTCGCTTGAT
>JBBRDA010000143.1:0-6496 GCA_038204335.1 Burkholderiales bacterium | reverse complement strand
ATGATGCGCGGCCACAGCATGCCCGGCGTGTCCCATAAATAAAACCCGTCCGCCAGCACAATCCGTTGCTCGATTTTGGTGATACCTGCTTCGTCGCCGGTTTTGGTGGCACGTTTGCCAGTCAGCGTATTGATCAGGGTGGATTTGCCAACGTTGGGTATGCCGCAAATCAGCACACGCATGGGCTTGACCATGCTGCCACGCAGCGGTGCCAGGGCATGGCAGGCGTCAATCAATTTGCGGGCCGGGGTGGTTTCGCTGGCGTCCAGCTCGATGGCGCGGGTATTCGGCATCGCGTTGTAATGCGCCAGCCACAGCGCCGTGACGGCCGGGTCGGCGAGGTCTTGCTTGTTCAGCACCTTCAATGTAGGGCGCGATGCTGTCAGCTCGGCCAGCTTGGGATTGGCGCTCGACCCCGGCAGGCGCGCGTCCAGCAGCTCAATGACCACATCAATTTCCTTGATGCGCTCACCAATAGCCTTTTGCGTCAGGAACATGTGCCCGGGGAACCACTGAATCGCCATTTTTCAAAATCTTTCGTTGCTGGACGTATTATCGGCTGCACGATATCTGCCCATTTTTTATTCAACGAATCGCACCATGCCTCTACCGACAGCGCCCGCACAGCAACCCGCCAAAAAGCCAAGCCTCAAAGCCAACAACGAGCTGGCGATCAAAGGCATCCTCTGCATTCTGATTGGGCTGGGCGTGGTGCTGTCGCCCTACTTCATCACCTCCCCCGGCATGCAGGGCATCGTGGCCAAGTCAGCCGCGGTAGGCTGGTTTGCGCTGGTGCTTGGCATCGCCTTTGTTGGCCTGTATGCGCGGCGGCGCTTTAGTTAGCCTGCCACACGCTGAACCCTGCCGGTCTGCAAGGCTGGTGTCACCAGGTGATGTCAAGGGTTTGAGCCCCGAGAAGGCCCAAACCCTGTTGCCTCAAATTTGCAAGCTTGTTGCGGCGCACTCGTCAATCCAGCTGAGACTTTTGAATTAAAAGCCGCTTCAACTGCCCTCAATTAACTGGTTTGGCCCAACAAAGCATTTTTCAGGCTCTTGTCGGCCGGATGATGTCCTAGCCACATGCGCAGCATCACAGCAAACAGCTCGGGCTGAGCAAAGCTGCGCTTGACAGGCTGGCTTTGCGATTGGGTTTTGATACTGATGGAGGTGATGCCGGTTTTGCCATCGGGGTCCGATTCGATCTGAAAACTGTCGCCAGCTGCCAGTTTTTTCTGCTCGCCCAGCAGTTCTCCTAGGCTGAACAGCGCGGGGATCAGTCGGCTCAATTCGTCATTGCTGGCGTTGGCCACCATGCCGCTGGCCAACAAATCACCCATCTCGTCGGCGCTGACGTCCCTCAGCATGACGACACGCAACTGTTTGGGTCCGCCATTGTTCATCACCTCAGCGGTGGTCGCGAGTTTCTTGTCGAGGTAGAGCCCCGCGCTGTACAGCGGGGCGGCCGACTGGTAGCGGATGCCGTTGCCGTTGAGCTGCAAGGTCTGTGCATCAACCGACGCTGTGCCAAGCGTGATGGCAGATGACAAAACCAATACCGGCAACATGGCCAAAGAATTCAAAGCTGATTTCTTGAAAGAAGAGGTTTTCATAAAGGCCTTTGAGGTGACGAGCAGAAGCGCTCAAGACACAGGCTAGCATCGGGTAAACCCGAACTTTAGAGAGGTGAGTCGGTCTATCTCGTGTCGATGGCGGGTCACAAACGCCAATTGCGTTGCAGTGCACCAACTTGATTCACGGGGTTGCAAAGCAGGGCTTAGCCTGCCGCCTTCGCTAGGCCTCGCTTATCTGACTGTTGATGCACGCCAGAGCACCCAGATGCACCAAGCTGGTCAGGCAGTCACGGGCTCGCGGCGGTGCACACCAAGGCGGTCGGCAGACACATACTGTTGCCGATACACCTCAAAAGGCATCGAGTCCAGCGACTCGATTTTCTTTTGTTCAGCGATTGATTGCTCTGTCAGCGCCTTGAAGTGCGTCTTCTGGGCGTCCGAAAACGGCAGGGCTCGCAAGGTCTTCAGGGTTTTTTCAGACTGCGCCCTGGCAAACCTGACGAAGGAATTGTCAAAGTCCTGTTTCATGGCAGCCAGTACGCGGGCCGACGGCAGGGTATGGGGATCACGCAGACCGACTTTTGCGGCCTCTAGTGCATCGCTGTAGAGCGTGCCGCCGTGCGCTGCGTCCAGCGCAGCGGCAATGGGTGCGCATTCGGCCACGATCTCGAGTCCCCAGTCAGGCAGGGCGATCTGATCGCTGCCGCGCTCTAGCAGCAGGCCGGGCTCACGACCGCGGGCTGCAGTGCGGTGCTGGTTGCGTGCCAGGGCGGCAATTTCTTGCACGCTGTCAGGCGGGCTGGCGCTGGTCAAACAGTGCAGCAAAAAAACATCCAGAAAACGCATGGTTTGCGTGGTGATACCCACCGGCTCAAAGGGGTCGAGGTCCATCAAGCGCACTTCAATATATTCAACGCCCCGTTCACGCAGCGCGTGCAGTGGCCGCTCCCCCGGGAAGATCACCCGCTTGGGCCGAATCGTGCCGTAAAACTCGTTCTCAATTTGCAGCAGGGTGGTGCCAAGCTGGTTGTAGTCGCCGCCGGGGTTTTGAATGCCGACTTTCTGGTACGCGTCGTAAGGCCTCGTCAATGCGTCATGCAGCGACGCGGCATAGCCTTCCAGACTGTTGTAACTGACGGCCAGAGAGGCTTGGGCGTCGCTTTGATAGCCAAGTCGGCCCATCCGCAGAGAGGTGCCGTAAGGCATGTACATGGTGCCGCTGCTGAGTTGCTGCAACTCATGCTGACGACCCGCCACAAAACTCGAACATACCGCTGGCGAGGCACCGAAAAGATAAAGCAATAAAAACGACTGGCGCCGAAAATTGCGAATCTGCCCAAAATATTGCTCACTCGTCACACCCGGGAACGACCAGTTGTAATGAATGCCCGAGATGGTTTGCATGCGCCTGCCATAGCGATGCGACAAACCCAACCGATACACGCTTTTGGCACGCCCCACATTGGACGAGCCAAAACGAGCAACCGGTATGGTCTCGTCGGTTGGCAAGCCGCACGGCATGGACGACACCCAAAGCATTTCATCGCCCTGCGCCTGCATGGTCTGGTAGGTGAACTGGTGGATTTGTGTCAGCTCATCAACAGCAGCCTGGACGCCCGTGTGTACCCCGGTCACCAGTTCGACCTGCGACTCACTGAAATCAGTGGTGATGCTGGGGTGCGTCAGCGCCGAACCGAGTGCCAGCGGATGCGGCGTCAGCGCCAAAGCGCCGCTGGGCTGAGCCCGCAGGCTTTCTTTTTCAATGCCGCAGCGCATCCCCAGCAGGCGCTCAGGGGTCAGAAGAGAGTCTTGAGCAGCAGTCAGTGCCTGTAATTGGTTCATGTTCTCAAGTTCCCGGATTGTTCTTCGTCGGGCTGGAAGTTATCACAGGCCAGCTTTTCGCGCTTGGCAGGCCCGTTTGTCATCGCACCTAGCTTTCTATGCATATATCGGGCAACAACATAGACTTGCAAGGTACTATAAAGAACTATAAAGTCAGCGAAAATGCTGAAATAAACGAATATCTGGCTGAAATAGCATGAATGACCTCTTGAAGAAACTATCTGCCTTGTTCGGCGGCAATCGCGCCGAGCCTGGCCCCAGTTCGTTGCCGAACAGTCGCAACGAGCAGCATTCCATGCTTCATGATGGGTCGGAAACCGCAACCCGCGGCCAGTTGGTGCAAGTTCTGCTGCGCGACTTGATTCGCAAAAGCGGCATGCCGCCGGGCTGGGTTCAATGCCAAATCCAGGTCATGAACAGTCGCACGCGTGGCCAAGGCATCTTTGTCCGCCTGATCGTCAAGCACTGGGACGAGCGGCTGATGAAATACGCATTTGCGTTTCAAAAAGCCCTGTTGACAGAAATCGTACAGTTTGAACCCAAAGCCGCGAGCTGGTTGCAAGGTATTGCGTGGCAATTGGAAGTCGCCAGCAGCTGCCCTTTGACAGAAATGCCAGAGCCCCAGTTTTGGCAAGAGCCTCCAGCTTCGGCCAAAGTTGCCGATTTAGTCGACCCGTTTGACATCATCCCCTTGCCCGCGAACGCCGTGACAGCCGCAATGCCAGCCCCGAAGCCTGTAGCGCAGACAGCTCCAGCCGTGCCGATCGTGCCCGTCCTGCCAGAACTATCTATTGCTGCAACGTTGGCGGCTACGCCATTACTGAACGAACCGGACGACTTGCCGCCACTCACAATGGAACCGATCGCCCCGCCAGACGAGACCGCACAGGATCTGGAGCGGCTGTTCGCCATACGCGACAACGAATTGGCAAATTTGGCAGAAAACAACCTGTTACCCGCCGGATACGAAAGCACCGAACCTGCACCCCTACAAACACGCTAGGGTCTCTGCTCTTTTTTAGATAGCTGCTTGCGCCCGATTTTATTGGTCTGAGGGCCTATTTTCAGTCTGAAATCAGGCCAGCACACGCTTCAAAAACGCCTCCAGGTCCAACACCTCTTCGGGGCAGACTGAATGCTCCATGGCGTATTCATGCCACTCGACCGCATAGCCCATGGCGGCCAATGCGTCGCGTGAGGCCGTAGCGCGCGGCAGAACCACCACCCCGTCGCGCGACCCATGGGCCATAAAAATCGGCGTTTTCAAGCTCGCAGCGGTATGTTCTGCCGCCGTGGTGTGAGCCAGCGGCAAATAACCTGACATGCCGACGATGCCCGCCAAGGTTTCGCCATGGCGCAGGCCCACCATCAATGACATGGCACAGCCCTGTGAAAAGCCAGCCACCACGATACGGCTGGCCGGTATGCCGCGCTCTTTTTCATTGGCGATCAGCGCTTCAATCTGCGCTTGGGACTGCCGCAGGCCAGCTTCGTCCTCTCGCTTGATGAGATCAGCCGCCAAAATGTCATACCAGGCAGGCATGACATAGCCGCCATTGATGGTGACAGGTATGGTTGGCGCGTTGGGAAACAAATACCGTACCGGGCCGACGCTGGACAAGTCCATCTGCTGGGCAATCGGCACAAAATCGCGCCCGTCTGCCCCCAGGCCGTGCATGATGAGGATGGTGGCGACTGGGCTGTCGTCAGGATTGCCGGTTTGGGCTTCCAGAACTTCGAGGGGCATGATGTTTGCTAATTTTTTAGTTTGAGTCGATAAAGCTTGATTCTAGTAAGCACCCCATGCAAACATCCAAAGTTTTAGGCTGTGCGTATCATTTTGTAGTCACCCTACCGGCAAACCACCATGACACACCCCGCCCAACACGCTATTTACCAACGCGCTTTACAGCTTGTCCTTCCAGCCATCTTTTTGGCGCTTCAAGCCCTGGCGCCCGCACATGCCGACGCACTGTCTGCCAAAGACGAAAAGGCCGTGCAAACCGTGGTGCAAAGCCAATTGGCCGCTTTTGCGAAAGACGATGCAAACAAGGCGTTTTCATACGCCGCCCCTGAACTGCGCAAAGCCATTGGCAGCGCCAGCGCCTTCATGGCCATGGTTAAAAGCGGCTACCCAGTGGTCTACCGCCCCGCCTCAGTAGCCTTTTTAAAGCCCGAAGGCACAGCTGGCGATGTGGTTCAACGGGTGCAAATGACGGACGCCAGCGGCACGTCATGGCTGGCGGTGTACAGCCTGCAACGCCAAAAAGACAAAAGCTGGCGCATCAGCGGCTGCGCGGTGGTAGAAAACAAAGGGCGGATGACCTGAACACAGGTCGCCAAATTTGAAATAAACGCTCCTTTTTCAGGAGCTGCTTGCGCCCGTATCCATTGGCTTCGAGGCCGATTTGATATCCTAAAACTGCTGATTTTTAGGTCTAAAACCACTTTTTGACTTGGCTTTGGCTGGTTTGCTGCCCCAAAACGCTGTTTTCAGGCCACATTTACCCATGTTTTACGCCTTTTGACCAATGGATACGGGCGCGAGCAGCTATGAAAATATGAGCGAATTGAGCGGGGGGGGTGGAACTGATTGTCACCGGCGCACTCCTCTGGCCTAACGAGGCTGTAAAAAAACCCGTTGTAAGCGCACACCATTTCGGCCATGCACGTGCTGCGGATTGGATTTCAAGAATTTAGCGCCCATACCCGAAGTGTGCCGCAAATTCGCTCACTTTTGCGCCTGATAGTGGCTCTGGCCCCTCACCATCATCCTATTGAACCCGGTGCCGTCCCAAGTCCGTCTTCGCCAGCTTCTCAATGTTATGCACCATGCAGTACAGGTTCCACTGCGTGTTGACCTTGACGCGTCCCCTGTGGTTCAGCCGGGTCAGGCGTTTGTTATGCCGGATGTTGCCAAACACCGGCTCCACGGTGCCGATGCGCTGGCTGTACAGCTGCCGCTCCTTCGGTGAGTCAATCGCGCGCCGCATGCGCTCACTGGGGTTGGTCGGGTCTTTGGCCTTGAGCCCGAAGCGCGCGACCTGTCGGCCTCGTCCGTCATCGGGTTTGATCGGGCCTTT
>JBBRDA010000142.1:0-6639 GCA_038204335.1 Burkholderiales bacterium | reverse complement strand
GTGGTTTGTAAAACTGGCCCGAGGCCACCGATCTTTTTGTCATAGTCCAATTAGACCAAACCCGCTCGCCCCACTTTGCGGCAGACGGACGCAATTTGCACCGACATAGGGACGCCGATCCGCAAGACGATCCGAAGATTCATCACTGACTTTGACCCAACAAGACTCGCCCAGCTGGTTCAGCTTCCCAGCGTTGGGCAGGACGGCAGCGCTTCGGCCGCACAAGCAATTAAAGCTAGCGCAAGGCCGTCAGCCAAAACTGGCACGCGGTTTGCTTAATACAACTCGTCATAACAAGTTAGCACCACAATGAATCAGAAAAGTGCAGTGTCGAAGTTGAAGGTGGTTTCACCGGCAGTTGAGGCGTCGAGCTTCACATTGCAGCAGCAGTCGCCGGTGCCGCTTTATACGCAAATCCGCGAGGTCCTGCGAGCACGAATTCTGGATGGTACTTACCAGCCGCATCAGCAAATGCCTTCTGAAGGCGACATGATCAGCCTGTTCAGCGTCAGCCGAATCACGGTGCGTCAGGCCTTGAGCGACCTGCAAAACGAAGGTCTGATCTTTCGCATCCATGGCAAGGGCACCTTTGTCTCCAAGCCCAAGGCGTTTCAAGACCTGGGCCGGCTGCAGGGTTTTGGCGAGGCCATGCGCCAGATGGGCTACGAGACCTACTCCAAGGTGCTGTCAATCAAAACCGTGAAAGCAGAAACGCAGATTGCCGAACGACTGCATCTGCCCAAACAAGCCAAGGTGACCGAGATCAAGCGGTTGCGCTTTCTTAACCGCGAACCCATTTCACTGGACGTTACTTATTTGCCAACCAGCATTGGCGCGCGCCTAGCCAAGGAAGATTTGGCCACACGCGACATCTTTGTGATCCTCGAAAACGACTACGGCATGTCGCTCGGGCATGCCGACCTGCAAATCGGCTCCACGCTGGCCGACGACATTCTTGCGGGTCAACTGCGGGTTGAAGAAGGCTCGCCCGTGCTGGTGATCGAGCGCACCACACACACCGTTGACGGCTTACCCATTGACTACGAGCACCTGTATTACCGCGGCGACGCCTTCCAGTACAAAGTGCGCGTTGACCGTGCCCCAATGACGCAAGCCTAACCTTCCATAACCTCTATTTCTATGCACGGAGCACCTATGAAAACGATTGAACTTGAATACGACATTGTGGTGGTTGGTGGCGGTACTGGTGGCCCGATGGCCGCGGTGAAGGCCAAGGAAAAAAACCCGAAGTTACGCGTGCTGGTGATTGACAAAGCCAATGTCAAACGCAGTGGCGCCATCTGTATGGGTATGGACGGCCTGAACAACGCAGTCATCCCGGGCCATGCAACACCCGAGCAATACGTCAAGGAGATCACCGTCGCAAATGACGGCATCGTTGACCAAAAAGGTGTCAAGGCCTATGCCGACAACAGCTTTGGAATGATCGAGGAACTCGACCGCTGGGGCGTCAAGTTTGAAAAAGACGAAACCGGCGACTACGCGGTTCGTAAAGTCCATCACATTGGCAGCTACGTGCTGCCAATGCCGGAGGGCCACCACATGAAGCGCGTGCTGTATCGTCAGCTTAAGCGTGCCCGTGTCGACATCACCAACCGGGTCGTCACAACGCGGCTGCTCACGGGTGCAGACGGCGAGATTGCAGGCGTCATGGGTTTTGATTGCCGCACCGCTGATTTTTATGTGATCAAGGCCAAGGCCGTGATCATTTGCACCGGCGCTGCTGGCCGCTTGGGCTTGCCTTCATCAGGGTATATGTTCGGCACGTACGAGAACCCTACCAACACCGGAGAGGGTCATGTGATGGCCTACCACGCCGGTGCGGAGCTGACCAACCTGGAATGCTTTCAGATCAACCCGCTGATCAAGGACTACAACGGACCAGCCTGCGCGTACGTCACGGGGCCGTTCGGTGGTTACACCTCCAACAATGCGGGCGAACGCTTTATTGAATGTGATTACTGGAGTGGCCAGATGATGATGGAGTTCTTCAATGAACTTGAAGGCGGTAAAGGCCCGGTATTTCTTAAACTCGATCACCTGGCAGAAGAGACCATTTCGGAGATCGAGCACATCCTGCACACCAACGAGCGACCAAGTCGTGGGCGGTTCCACGAAGGGCGTGGTACGGACTATCGCAAGAGCATGATCGAGATGCATATTTCTGAGATCGGCTTTTGCAGCGGGCACAGCGCTTCGGGCATCTGGACCAATGAAAAAGGTGAGTGCTCCATTCCTGGTTTGTACGCTGCTGGCGACTGCGCCAGCATCCCGCACAACTACATGCTGGGTGCATTTGTGTACGGCAAAATCTGCGGCGAAAACTCAGCCGACTACGTTTCGGGTGTTAGCCAGTCTGCCATCGACATGGGAAAAGTCGAGGGTGAACGCGACCGCATCATGGCGCCCCTGTCAAGAACTGAAGGCCTCACCCCGTTTCAGGTTGAATACAAAACGCGCCGGGTCGTCAACGACTATCTGCAACCGCCCAAGGTCACCCGCAAAATGGAGATCGGCCTGCAACGCTTTGACGAGATTCGCGAAGACTTGCAGTACATGATTGCCGCTGAGCCGCACGAGCTGATGCGCGCCATGGAAGCCCACACCATCCGCGATTGCGCCGAACTCGCAGCCAGAGCATCGCTGTTCCGCACCGAAAGCCGCTGGGGTCTGTACCACCTGTGTGTCGACCATCCTGAGAAAGACGATGAGAACTGGTTTTGCCACACCAATGTGACGTCTGACGGTAATGGCAATGCCGTCTTCCGCAAGCGCGCAGTAGAGCCTTACGTCATTGAGCTGAACGACCAAGAAAAGGCTGCGTACCAGCGGCTGCGCGTCGCCAGTCCTGCAGCCACGCCTGCCGCAGTCGCCAAAGCAGCCTGAACGACCTCAACGCCAATCTCTTTTAAGGATTACCCATGACCATCACCTTGACCCGAACCCAGGCGCCCGTCGTCGTGGATGAAGACAAGTGCATTGCTGACAAGGGCTGCACTGTGTGCGTTGATGTTTGCCCGCTGGATGTTCTGGCGATCGACTTTGTGAAGAACAAGGCCTTTATGAAGTTTGACGAATGCTGGTATTGCATGCCTTGCGAGAAGGACTGCCCAACCGGCGCTGTGCATGTAAATATTCCTTACTTGCTGAGGTAGTCATGGCCGCTATAGAACTGACTACGATTGAAAAGCGTTTGAGCGACGCTGACGCTGGCGTACGGAGGGTTGCAGTCATCGACCTGCCTTACTCGGACGAAATAGATGATGTTGGCCCGCTGTTAACCCGAGCATTGGCCGACGAGAGTGCCTTGGTGCGGCTCGAGGCAGCCAAGGCATTGGAGGGCTTTGAGGAAATTGACGTTTTGCAGGCCCTCGTACCCTTGCTTAAAGACAGCGATGCCGAAGTACGCGCAGCTGTGGCCTACACCCTAGCTGAACTCAAGCAGCCAGCATCGGCCATACCTATCCTGCCCTATCTGGAAGATCCCGACCCGGAGGTGAAGGCTGCTGCGCTTCATGCTGTGCGGGCTCTGCGTGTGGCTCAAGCGTTTGAGCCTGCAATGCTGGCTTTGAATGACGATATTGCCGCCGTCAGGAAAGAGGCTGTGGGCGTACTGGGATACCTTAAAAAACCACAGGCGATCAGCGCGCTAACCCAGATTGCCGCCAATGACCCCGAGGCGGAGGTGCGCCGGGTCGCCGTGGGCGCCCTGGGCTTTGCAACCGAGTCGGCAGATATCAGCGTACATCCGGCTCTTAGCCGCGCCATTCAGGACAGTGCGTGGCAAGTACGTGAAGAAGCCGCAACGACCTTTGCAAAAACCCGTTCAGCGCTGGGCGTTCCAGATTTGATTCGCGCCATGGATGATGAATATTGGCAGGTGCGCGTTAAAGCCGCACGCAGTCTTGGCAAGCTCAAAGCTAAATCTGGCGTGCAAGCACTATCGCTCGCATCAACCCATGAGATGAGCAACCTGCGCAAGGAGTCAGTCATCGCGCTTGGAGAGCTGGGCGACGTTAGGGCTATTCCAGCGCTGGAGCAGGCCCTCAGGGACAGCGACCCTGATGTCCGCAAATTGGCCAAGCTGGCCTTGACCAGTATTCAGATGGTCACACCTTCCACGGAGGTGACACCATGACCCATGTTGTCACGGAGTCATGCATCCGATGCAAGTACACCGATTGCATTTCGGTCTGCCCCGTCGAATGTTTCCACGAGGGCCCTGATTTTCTGGTGATCAACCCGGCAGTCTGCATTGATTGCGGCGTATGTATTCCGGAATGTCCGGTGGAGGCGATTGTCGAAGAGCTCGACCTAAGCCCTGACCAACTGGAGTTTGCTGCACTCAACGTACGCCTTGCAGCGGTATGGCCGCTGATTACGGCGGCCAAAGAGCCTTTGCCTGATGCAGAACTCTGGGCAGAGAGAAAAGATAAAAAAAGTCTGCTGAGAGAGCTGGCTTGATTCCATTGAGACACAAGGTGACCCGCTTCCATCGCGGGCGATAGGACAGAGACAGACACAGACACTTAACCCACAACATTAGGAGTGAATCATGATCTCTCGAACTCGTGCAAAAAATGGTCCCTTGTCGCGCTGGACTCTGGCCTACAAACAGCCGCCGGTGCTCATAGCCATTGGTATCTTGCTGACCGTCATGTCCCCCGGCGCGAGTGCCCAAGGCAAGAAAGAGATCACGATTGGTATCGGCACGCAAAACACCACAACCAACACCGTGACCGGCGGTATCGTCCTCAAAGAGTTGAAGCTGCTTGAAAAGTACCTGCCCAAAACCGGCAAATACCAAAACGTAACCTGGAAGCTGGACTGGCAGAACTTCACATCTGGCCCTCCCGTCACTAATGGCATGTTGGCCAACAAATTGCAAATCGGCATGATGGGTGACTACCCTTTGCTGGTCAACGGTGCTACGGGCCAACAAAACAAAGGCAACGAAACACAGCTCGTGGCCATCATTGCCTACAACGCGTTTGGCTCGGGCAATGGTGTTGTGGTGCACAAGGACAGCCCATACTTCGAGCTGGCTGACCTGAAAGGCAAGAACGTCTCTGTGCCATTCGGATCTGCTGCCCACGGCATGATGCTGCAAGCCATGCAGGAGCGTGGCTGGCCCGAGAACTATTGGAACCTCGTCAGCCAAAGCCCGGAAGTTGGTACGACCAACCTGCAGGAAAAGAAAATAGACGGGCATGGCAATTTTGTACCGTTTGCCGACCTGCTGCCCTACCGCGGTTTTGCGCGCAAGATTTTCGACGGTGCACAAACCAAGGTGCCGACTTTCCACGGCGTGGTGGTACGCAAGGACTTTGCCGAGCAATACCCGGAGGCCGTGGTTGCCTACATCCGCGCGCTGATGGAAGCCAATGACTGGGTTCGCAAGGACCCAAAGTTAGCGATGCAAAAAGTCGAAGAGTGGACCAAGATTGAGAAAGAAGTCGCCTACATGTTCCTCGGGCCAGGTGGCATTCACACGCTGGATCCGACCATCAAGCCGCGCTGGGTGGACACCCTCAAGACCGCCTATGGCGTTCTCAACAAGCTGGGCCGCGTCAAGGAGTTTGATGCCAACGCCTGGATCAATGAGACCTATGTGAAGCAGGCGTTTAAAGAGCGCGGCATGGACTACGAGGCACAAAAGCAGACGCTGGCCAATTACGACATTCAGGGCAAAGACCCGATCTGCAAGCGCGATGTCACGCGCCCCAAGGAGGCCGGTGAGATTTGGATGGCAACCGGCGAAATTGTCGCTATCAGCTCGGCCAGTTGCTTGCTGGCTGGTCTGAGGCAGTATCAGGCCGAGGGTAAAAAGGTCAATGTCGCCTATCTTTTCGACAAGGAACTTGGCATCAAAGTTTTCGCCGACAAGGCCTTTTATGCTATCGACAACAAGGACCCTAAAGCGGTTCAAGTTGTCCCGTTTCTATTGAAAAAAGATGCTGAAGCGTATTCAGTCAAGAACGGCGGCAAATTCGCAACTTATGCGGAAGCTTTAGCAATGGTCAACCCAGGTGTTGCCGTAGCGGCTGGAAAGTGATACTTGTATGCGAGTCGCATCAATTTTGGACGCCAATACCCAAGTCGCGAATGACCCGCCGATAAAGGCTGCCGGTAACGCCCACGCACCGCGTATCGCCGAGACTGCGAGTCATCTTCATGCGGTTACGAGCGAAGTTACCCACAACGCAGCTACCGCCCCGGTTTTCATAGCGCCACCATTGGGTCTGGCAACCCCAATGGCCAAGCCGAAATCACCGGTAAGCGCTAGGACAGTCGCAGAGGCGCGCTTCTGGCCGTGGGTCAGCTCGCAGTGGTTGGCCTGGCTCTTGGCCGTGGTCTCAATCAGCACAGTGATCTTGATCTGGCATCTTGCGACTCACTACAAGCTGGACTTTTATGTCCGCTTCAACAACATTCCAAGCCCGGCAGAAGTTTGGGGGAAGGTGATTGAGGTCAACAGCTCACCGAAATTCATCACCAACATTGGCATCAGCGTGAGGCGCATTCTGCTCGGTTTTTTTGTCGCGACCATGCTTGGGGTCGGGTTGGGTCTGTTGATAGGGCGCTACCGCTGGGCCCGCCTGTCCAGCATGCCGGCAC
>JBBRDA010000141.1:0-6647 GCA_038204335.1 Burkholderiales bacterium | reverse complement strand
ACCCGGTGTCCAGCTTCGTGACCTTCCTGCTGTTGGTCAGGCCTTTTATTCGCAAGCTACAAGGCGCGACTCACAAAGCTCCTGATTCAATAGCTGCTTGCGCGCATTTTGATTGGCCAAAGGCCGATAAACGCCGTGAATTTTTGCGTGCCAAACGCAACTCGGCAGGTGGTTTGGACCTGTTTGACAACCAAAGCTCTGGTGTCCTGACATCGGCTGTTTGGGCCGACGGCCTGGTTGATAACCCGGCCGGCACAACCATCGCGAAGGGTGATGTGGTGCGCTTCATCCCGTTTTCGTCCCTCATGTCGTGACACTGTTCTTAAAGGCGAAGCATGCACGTGACTATCAAATTCTTTGCCTCGATCCGCGAGGCTGTTGGACAAGCCAGTGAGGAGCGCGAAACCGATGCCAGCACCTTAGGTGGTCTGCGGGATGAATTGTTGGCGGCTGGTTCGATCTACGAATGCCTGAGCCGGGGCAAGGCGGTGCGCATGGCGCTAGGGCAGGTGATGAGCGAGGAGAGCGCTTTGCTGTCGCCAGGCTGCGAAGTCGCTTTTTTCCCACCTGTAACGGGCGGTTGACATGACGGGCCGTGTATCCATCCAGGTCGAAGACTTTAATTTGGCTCTTGAGGTAGAGACGCTGCGTCAAAACGACAAACGTATCGGAGCCATCTGCACGTTCACAGGCACGGTCCGAGACCGCAATGACGGGCTGACCGTCAGTACGATGGAGCTTGAGCACTACCCCGGCATGACGGAAAAGGCTATTGAGGTCATGATTGATGAGGCCGTTAAACGCTTTGATATCTACGGTGCACGTGTGGTGCATCGCATCGGGCTCTTGCACCCGCTAGATCAGGTAGTGATGGTTGCTGTCACCTCTGCCCATCGCGGCGCGAGCTTTAAGGCTTGCGAGTTTTTGATGGACTATTTGAAAACCCAGGCTCCGTTTTGGAAAAAAGAACAAACTCCCGAAGGGGCGCGCTGGGTGGATGCGCGGGTCACTGACGATGCGGCTCTTGCCAAGTGGGGAATTGAAGCGCGTAACGCTTGATTTTTCGAACCTGCGTCGACTTTTCTAGCCAAGTTCTGGCGGCACAAATGCAGCCCGTGCGCGATCTTCCAGTCCTTGCGTCAATTCCATCAACAACAGCACAAACTGCGCTTGCTGTTCTTGCGATAGCGGCATCATCAGTCTGTTGTAGGCGCGTTCCGCAGGTTTCTGTGCCTGTTTGAGCAGTTTTTCGCCTTCTGGCGAGAGCTCTACCGACAAACTGCGCTTGTTGTTTGCTGACCGTGAGCGATTGGCCAGCCCGCGGGCCTCAAGACCGCGCAATACCCGCAGTACCGTGACCTTGTCAAATCCTAACGCGCGCGCCAAGCTTGACTGATCCAATCCGGGTGAGGCTTGCAGTACGGTGAGTACACCAAATTGTGCGGGCGTCAGCCCAACATTGCGGCATTCGTCTTCAAATACAGCGGTCGATATCTGGTGCGCGCGCCGCAGTAAAAAACCGGGTCGTGCGTAAAGTCGTGCAAGGCTTGGATCAGACAAAATAGATTCGTAAGTAGTTGTGCTGTTCTGGCAAACCCCGATTGTGCCTTGGGGGCATTCACTTTCATTGGTTAGCATACTAACCCGCTGTTTTTTTACTGCTCTGGAGCTAAAAATGTCCCGTTTTTTGCCTAACCATAAAAATGCCTATGTCGCTATTTCTCTGCGCTGTGCAGTCTGTGCCGCCGGGCTTGCAATGGCCCTGTCAGCCTGGGCGCAGCCCGCAGCTTTGCCTAGCACGCCAGCGACGACGTCCACTGCATTGCGATTGATCGTGCCGTTTACGCCGGGCACTGGCATTGACCTGATTGCGCGTACTGTTGGCCCCAAGCTGGCAGAACGCTTGGCGCGGCCAGTTGTGGTCGACAACCGGGTTGGCGCATCAGGCAATATTGGCACAGAAGCTGCGGTTCGTTCTGCGCCTAACGGTTCAACACTCTTGGTGTCTGTCAACACCTTGGTGATGAACCGAAGCCTCTACCCCAAGTTGCCTTTTGACCCGATAAAAGACTTGGTGCCCGTCACTCTAACGAGTTGGGGCCAACTGGTACTTGTGAGCCACCCTAAAACCAGCTACAAAACAGCGTCTGAATGGGTCGCAGCGGCCAAGGCTGCACCAGGCCGTATGAACTACGCCTCGCCAGGGGTGGGCACCCCACACCATTTGTCGATGGAATTGCTCAAAAACACCGCCGGCGTTTTTCTGACGCATATTCCTTATCGTGGCACAGCGCCAGCCGTCACAGACTTGCTTGGTGGCCAAATCGAAACCATGTTTTTACCTATTCACGTGGCACTGCCGTACATCAAGGCGGGCCGGTTGACGGCTTTGGGTATCGGGAGTGACAAGCGCCATCCACTCCTGCCTGACGTACCCACGCTGGCTGAGGCGGGTGTCGGCAAAGTCAATGTTGACATGTGGTACGGCATCTTTGCGCCGCCCGGCACATCGGCTACTGAAGTCGGCCGGCTCAACAAGGAAATCAAGGACATCCTCGCCCAGGAAGACGTCAAGCGCGCCTTTCAAACCCAAGGCATGGATCCGGCCAGCAGTTCGTCAGAGGAATTCAAAGCTTTGGTTGAAAAAGACGCCACTCGCTGGGCGCAATTGATCAAGACTCAAAACATCACTGCCGAATAAGTCAGCATGACGATTGCAATCATCGGTGGGGGTATTGGTGGCTTGAGTCTGGCATTGGCGTTGCACCAGTGCGGCCTAGCCTGTGATGTGTATGAAACCGTGCCCGACGTCAAGGAAATTGGCGTTGGGATCACTTTGCTGCCGCATGCCATGCGCGAGCTGGCTGGCTTGGGCTTGCAGGCAGAGCTGGAAGCTGCGGGCATTGAAAACCTGGAAAGCGTATTTTTCAACCGTTTCGGCCAATACATCTACCGCGAGCCGCGTGGCCGACATGCCGGATACACGCTGCCCGAGCTGGGCATTCACCGCGGCAAACTGCACCGTATTTTGTTGGATGCTGTCCTCGCACGCCTAGGCTCGACGCATGTGCACACCAACCACCGTTGCGTACAGGTCACGCAAAGTGAATTGGGTGCAACACTGCATTTTGTTCAGTCAAGCACCGGGGTTCAGCTTGCGCCTGTCAACGCGGAGGTGGTGATTGCCTGTGACGGCGTTAACTCTACTTTGCGTAAACAGTTTTACCCGGATGAGAAAGTAGCTTTCGCAGGCATCAACACCTGGCGCGGCGTGACCAAGCACCGCCCGATTTTGAGCGGCAAAAGCTATATCCGCATTGGCTCGATAGAAACCGGCAAGATGGTGATTTACCCAATCGTCGACAACATTGATGCCCAAGGCATGCAGCTGGTGAACTGGGTAGCTGAAACCCAGCGCGAAGGCGCGACCATGAACGACTGGAACCGAAGCGGCTCAGGCGCTGATTTTCTGGACATTTTCAAGAACTGGGTGTTTGACTGGCTGGATGTGCCTGCGCTCATCAACGGCGCTGACAGCATTCTTGAATACCCCATGGTGGACAAAGACCCGGTCACGCAATGGACGTTTGGTCGCGTCACATTGCTGGGCGATGCCGCGCACCCCATGTACCCCCGAGGCTCTAACGGTTCGGCGCAGGCCATCATCGACGGTCGTGTGCTGGCCGCACAGTTGGCGTTGGCCCAACGAAATGGCATTGACATGCGCGGCGCGTTACTGGCTTACGAAGCGCTGCGAAGGCCGCCGACTTCAAAAATAGTCCTGACCAATCGCTCAACACCGCCTGACTTAATCATCATGAAAGCTGATGAGTTGAGTCAGGGCAAACCTTTCAGGCATATTGACGACCTAATCAGTCAGGCCGAGCTTCGGGCTATTTCTGAAAATTACGCCAGAATCGCCGGTTTCTCGCGCGAAGCCTTAGAGCCAGTAGCTAGTCTGGTCTAACCGCAACTGGTTTGATTTCCTTTGACTTGGCGCAAGTCGGTGCTTGCAGGAGTCTTGAAAATGCGTGAATGCACCCGAATTAACTTTAAATCCGATATTCATTCGCGAGGATATTTTCATGCGCCAAGACAAACTCACCACCAAATTTCAGGAAGCCTTGAGCGATGCCCAGTCGCTGGCACTGGCTAACGACAACGGCTACATTGAGCCGGTACATTTGCTGGCAGCCATGCTCAAGCAGGAAGACGGCCCGCGTGCCATGCTTGAAAAAGCAGGCGTTAATGTTGCAGGCCTTGAAGTATCCGCTCAAGCAGCTATGAAAAAGCTAGCTCAGGTGAGCGGACAGGAGCAAATATCGGTCTCATCCGAGTTGGCCAAGCTTCTGCAGGCCACGGAAAAAGAAGCCATCAAGCGCAATGACCCGTTTGTTGCTGGGGAGCTGTATTTGCTGGCAGTGGCCGACAGCAAAGCTGATATTGGAAGAATGGCCAAAGAAAATGGCTTGAGCCGCAAGTCGCTGGAAGCGGCCATCAACACCGTGCGTGGCGGTGAAAAAATGGACAGCGCGGAGGGCGAAGGTAACCGCGAAGCTCTCAAAAAATACTGCATGGACCTGACCGAGCGGGCTCGACTGGGCAAGCTGGACCCAGTGATTGGCCGCGACGACGAAATCCGCCGCGCTATTCAGGTACTCCAGCGCCGCACCAAAAACAACCCAGTATTAATTGGTGAGCCGGGGGTCGGCAAAACCGCGATTGTGGAAGGCTTGGCGCAGCGTATCGTGGCCGGCGAGGTGCCTGATTCACTCAAAGGCAAACGCGTGCTGAGCCTGGACATGGCCGCGCTGCTGGCAGGTGCCAAGTTCAGGGGTGAGTTTGAGGAGCGCCTGAAAACCGTTCTCAAGGAGTTGGCGCAAGACGAGGGCCAGACCATTGTGTTCATTGACGAGCTGCACACCATGGTCGGTGCGGGCAAGGCCGAAGGCGCGATGGATGCGGGCAATATGCTCAAGCCCGCCTTGGCGCGCGGCGAGCTGCACTGTGTAGGCGCGACCACCCTCGACGAATACCGCAAGTACATTGAAAAAGACGCCGCACTGGAGAGGCGTTTTCAGAAAATTCTGGTGGGCGAGCCAACTGTAGAAGCAACCATTGCTATTTTGCGTGGCTTAAAAGAGAAGTATGAATTACACCATGGCGTACAAATTACCGACCCGGCCATCGTCGCGGCGGCCGAGCTGTCTCACCGCTACATTACCGATCGCTTTTTGCCCGACAAGGCGATTGACCTGATAGATGAAGCCGCCAGCAAAATCAGCATCGAGCGCGACAGCAAACCTGAGGTCATGGACAAGCTCGACCGCCGCCTGATTCAACTGCAAATTGAGCGTGAGGCTGTGCGCCGTGAGAAAGACGAAGCCTCGCAAAAGCGCTTTGGTTTGATTGAAGACGAAATCATCAAACTGCAAAAAGAAATCTCGGACCTCGATGAAATCTGGCAAGCCGAAAAAGCACAGGCGCTAGGTAGTAAAGACGTGATGGAAGAGATTGACCGCATCAAATTTCAGATCGAAGAACAAACCCGTAAGGGCGATTTCAATAAGGTTGCTGAATTGCAGTATGGGAAACTACCTGACTTGGAAAAGCGCCTAAAAGCCGCACAAGACAGCGAGGCTGTACCCAGTGCTAACGCTGCCCCCAAGCTGCTGCGCACGCAAGTGGGTGCTGAAGAAATTGCTGAAGTTGTCGCCCGTTCAACCGGTATTCCGGTCAGCAAATTGATGCAGGGCGAGCGCGATAAGTTGTTGCTAATGGAAGGCAAGCTTCACGACCGCGTAGTCGGGCAAAACGAAGCGATTGGCGCTGTTGCTAACGCCATTCGACGGTCACGCTCGGGCTTGTCAGACCCGAATCGCCCAACTGGCTCCTTCCTCTTTCTTGGCCCCACAGGCGTAGGTAAAACTGAGCTGTGCAAAGCGTTAGCGGGCTTTTTATTCGACAGCGAAGACCATTTAATTCGCGTTGACATGAGCGAGTTCATGGAAAAGCACAGCGTGGCCCGCCTGATTGGCGCGCCACCGGGCTACGTGGGCTACGAAGAAGGCGGCTACTTGACGGAAGCCGTGCGCCGCAAGCCCTACAGCGTGCTGCTGCTTGATGAGGTTGAAAAAGCGCATCCGGATGTCTTCAATGTCCTGCTGCAAGTACTTGACGATGGCCGACTAACGGATGGCCAAGGCCGGACCGTGGACTTTAAAAATACCGTGATCGTGATGACCAGCAACATCGGCTCGCCTATCATTCAGGCCATGGTTGGTAAGCCGTATGACGAGATCAAGGACGCGGTGACAGACGAGCTGAAAAACTACTTCCGCCCCGAGTTTTTAAACCGGATTGACGAGACCGTGGTTTTCCACGCACTGGATGCGAAAAACATCGAGTCGATTGCCCGGATCCAGCTCAAGGTACTGATGGCGCGGCTGGAGAAGATGGAGCTGACAATGCAGGTGTCAGAAGCAGCGATTGCCGAGCTGGCTAAGGTCGGGTTTGACCCGGTGTTTGGTGCCAGGCCGCTCAAGCGGGCGATTCAGCAGCGGATTGAAAACCCGCTGAGCAAGCTGCTACTTGAAGGCAGGTTCCCGCCCAAAAGCATTATTCCGGTGGATGTTGATCCGATCCGG
>JBBRDA010000140.1:0-6669 GCA_038204335.1 Burkholderiales bacterium | reverse complement strand
AACCCAGAAGAACATCCAGATCGACGAGTTGCTGCCGCATCGCTGGCAGGCGTTGACCAAGTAACAGCCGCACCGTCAAGGTGTGTTGGCTGCACGCTTACAGGCCAACACCATCCGCCAGTCTATCAAGTAAGCCGCCGACAGAGCCTTGGAACGTAGGCGTTGGTTGGACTGGCGCTTCGCACCTGTCAAACCAACGCCCGCGCCAAGGCGCGCGGTTTATCAAGTAAATGCCCATTCTGCTCAAGCTGTGGATAACTATAATTTTTATAGCTGTTTGCGCCCGTATTCATTGGGCTAGAGGCCAATTTGACCCTCAAAAACCCGTCTTTTGACCTTTTTAGCCAGCGCCCGGCTTTGTGTGTAAAGCCGACGTGAAGCCGCCAGCTCCGCTACAGTGGCTGGTTTGCCACTGACGACATGACCCCTTCCCTGTCCCCCAAACGCGAGCTTTGGCTGCTGATTACCCTGGCGGGCATACAGTTCACGCACATTGTTGACTTTATGGTCATGATGCCGTTGGGGCCGCAGTTTACGCAGCTGTTCAACATCAGTGATGCCAAGTTTGGGCTGCTGGTGTCCGCGTACACGTTTTCAGCGGGCGCGTCGGGCTTGCTGGCTTCGTTTTATGTGGACCGGTTCAGCCGCAAAAAGCTGCTGCTCACGCTGTATGTTTTATTTGCGGCGGCTACGGCGGCCTGCGGGCTGGCGCAAACCTATGACATGCTGATGCTGGCGCGCATTGCGGCTGGCGCTTTTGGCGGCGTGCTGGCCGCCATGGCGCAAACCATCGTGGCTGATGTGATCCCGTTTGAGCGGCGTGGCCGGGCCATGGGCATTGTGATGTCGGCATTTGCGCTGGCGTCTGTTGCGGGCGTGCCAGCCGGGCTTTTTCTGGCGGCGCAATTTGACTGGCATACGCCGTTTTTTGTGATTGCCGGCGTGAGCGCCTTGCTGGCCATTGGCGCATGGGTGACTTTGCCGCCGCTGGCTGACCACTTGCAACACCAGCGCTCGTCGCCGCTGTCCAGCATTTTGCAGGTACTTAAAGACGCCAACCACCAAAAAGCCTTTGCATTTACTGCACTGATGATGATTGCGGGCTTTACCGTTATCCCGTACATCACGATTTACACCACCATCAACGGCGGCTTGACGGTGCAGCAGATCCCCTATGTTTACCTTTTGGGTGGCGCGGCTACTCTGTTTACAGCACGCTGGATAGGCCGGCTGACTGACACGGTGGGTAAGGCAAAAATGTTCAAAATCACCGCCATGTTTGCCATGCTGACGATCTGGCTGGTCACCACCAGCGCATCGTTCGGTTTGTGGGGCATTTTGGGGGTCACCACCCTGATGTTTATTGGCATGAATGGCCGCATGATCCCGGGCATGGCGCTGGCCACCAGTGCGGCCAATCCCAAACTGCGGGGCACCTTCATGGCGCTTAACTCGGCGGTCCAGTCGGCGGCCATGGGGGTGGCTACTTTTGTGGGCGGCCTGGTCATCAGCCGTGATGCGCAGGGCCTGGTGCAGAATTTTTGGGTCAATGCCCTGATTGGCGGCGTGGCGACTGTGGCCAGCGTGCTGCTGGTCAGCCGGCTTTACCTTCATGGGGCGGCACCCGCCCAGGCCGTCAGCCCGGATGCGGCTAAAGTCACCTGACCAACCTGATTAACACTTTTTAGAACAGTACCCATGAAAACACGCGCCGCCGTCGCCTGGCAATCAGGCCAGCCCTTGACCATTGAAACCGTTGACCTGGACGGCCCGCGTTACGGTGAGGTGCTGGTTGAAATCAAAGCCACGGGCATTTGCCATACCGACTACTACACGCTGTCTGGCGCTGACCCGGAGGGCATCTTCCCGGCCATTCTGGGCCATGAGGGCGCAGGCATTGTGGTTGATGTCGGCCCCGGCGTCACAACGCTTAAAAAAGGCGACCACGTCATTCCGCTGTACACACCCGAGTGCCGCCAATGCAAGTTTTGCCTGTCGCGCAAAACCAATCTGTGCCAGCTGATTCGCGGCACGCAGGGCAAAGGCCTGATGCCGGACGCAACCAGCCGCTTTAGCCTGGACGGCAAGCCGATTTTCCATTACATGGGCACGTCCACCTTCAGCAACTACACGGTAGCGCCTGAGATATCACTCGCCAAAATCCGCAAGGATGCGCCTTTCGACAAGGTTTGCTACATCGGCTGCGGCGTGACCACTGGTATTGGCGCGGTGCTGTTCACGGCCAAGGTGGAGGCCGGGGCCAATGTGGTGGTATTTGGCTTGGGCGGTATTGGGCTGAACGTGATTCAGGGCGCGAAGATGGTCGGCGCTGACAAGATCATTGGCGTTGACATCAACCCTGCTAGACAAGAAATGGCACGCAAGTTTGGTATGACGCATTTCATCAACCCCAAAGACACTGAAAACGTGGTCGATGCCATCGTGCAACTGACCGACGGCGGCGCGGACTACAGTTTTGAATGCATTGGCAACACAAAAGTGATGCGCCAGGCGCTTGAATGCACCCACAAGGGCTGGGGCCGCAGCATCATCATTGGTGTGGCTGAAGCGGGTGCTGAAATTTCGACCCGCCCCTTTCAATTGGTCACTGGCCGCAAGTGGGAAGGGTCGGCTTTTGGTGGCGCACGCGGCCGCACCGATGTGCCAAAAATTGTTGATTGGTACATGGAGGGCAAGATCAACATCGACGACCTCATCACCCACACCATGCCGCTGGAAGACATCAACAAGGGGTTTGACCTCATGAAAAGCGGTGAGTCGATCCGTGGCGTCGTACTTTTCTAATGACGATGCAACTCATCAGTGAACACACCTGCTTTGGCGGGCAGCAGCGCTTTTACCAGCACGACGCAAAAGAAATCGGCTTGCCGATGCGGTTTTCGGTTTACTTGCCGCCCCAGGCCTTTCATGGGCCTGTCCCCGCACTGGTTTACTTGGCCGGCCTGACCTGTAACGAAGAAACCTTCATGATCAAAGCCGGGGCGCAGCGACTGGCCGCAGAGCATGGGTTAGCGCTGATAGCGCCCGACACCAGCCCGCGTGGTGCAGGCGCGGCTGACGAGTCTGAGAGTTGGGACTTTGGCGTGGGTGCAGGCTTTTACCTAGACGCGACGCAAACGCCATGGGCCAAAAACTGGCGGATGGAGAGCTACATAACGCAGGAGTTGCTGCCACTGGTAACGGCTGCGCTGCCAGTCGATGCGTCAAAAATTGGCATTTTTGGCCACTCGATGGGTGGGCACGGCGCGTTGACCCTTGCGCTCAGGCATCCAGATCTTTTTAAATCTGTCTCGGCTTTCGCCCCCATCTGCGCACCCATGCAATGCCCGTGGGGCCGCAAAGCATTTACCGGTTACTTAGGCCCTGACGAATCAAACTGGGCTGCCCACGACGCGACTGCGTTGATGGGCAAGATGGCATCAGCGCCCTACCCCGGCGGCATCTTGGTTGACCAAGGCTTGGCCGACAAATTTCTAGCGGAGCAACTGCACCCGCACTTGTTTGAAGCCGCCTGTCAAACCGCCCATCAGCCGTTAACGCTGCGCCAACATGCGGGCTACGACCACGGCTACTATTTTGTCGCCAGTTTTATGGGTGACCATTTGCAGCACCATGCGCGGCAACTGGCAGGCCGCATAGCTACCGACTGAATTACAGCAGTCGCGCTTTGGCAGCGGCATATTCGCGCCGCAATTGCGCCACGTAGTCGGCCGTGCTTTGAATCTTGTCAATCGCGCCGATGCCCTGACCGCAGCCCCAGATGTCTTTCCAGGCTTTGGCCGACCCGCCGGCGTCTGCACCGCCAAAGTTCATTTTGCTGGGGTCGCTTTCTGGCAATTTGTCTGGGTCCATGCCCGCGTTGCGGATGCTCCCCTTCAGGTAATTGCCGTGAATGCCGGTGTAAAAGTTTGAATAAACAATGTCGTCGGAGCTGCTGGCCACAATCATTTCTTTGTAGCCATCGACCGCGCGCGCTTCATGTGTGGCAATAAAAGCGGAGCCGATGTACGCCAAATCTGCGCCCATCGCCTGCGCGGCCAGCACCGCACCGCCGGTTGAAATAGAGCCGCTTAAAACAAGCGGGCCGTCAAACCACTGGCGAATTTCTTGCACCATGGCAAACGGACTTTTGACGCTGGCGTGACCGCCTGCACCAGCTGCCACCGGAATCAGCCCGGTGGCGCCTTTTTCAATCGCCTTGTGGGCAAACACGTTGCTAATCACGTCGTGCAGCGTGATGCCGCCCCACGCCTTGACGGCCACGTTGACGTCTTCACGCGCACCCAAGCTGGTGATGATGATCGGCACCTTGTACTTTTCACACACAGCCATGTCGTGCTCTAAGCGGTCATTGCTTTTATGCACGATCTGGTTGATGGCGTAAGGCGCAGCCGGGCGGTCAGGGTGCGCAGCATTGTGGGCTGCCAAAGCTTCAGTAATTTCAGCCAGCCAGTCTTCCAGCTGCGCGGCGGGCCGGGCATTGAGCGCGGGCATGGAGCCCACTACGCCAGCAATGCACTGGGCAATTACCAGCTTGGGGTTGCTGATGATGAACAGCGGCGAGCCGATCACGGGGAAAGGCAGGTTTTGAAGAATCGGTGGCAGTTTGGACATGAATTTGACTCAAAAAAGGCTGTTTTAGGGTAACAAATCAGGCTTTAGCCCAATAAATACGGGCGCAAGCAGCTACTAAAAAGATAGTACGTTAAGTCGCTCAGAACGACTCAAGCGCCAGCGCTGTGACGCAATCTGCGCCTTCAACGATGCTGTCGCGCATACCAGGGGCTTTGGTCAGCAGGTGGTCGGCGTAAAACCGGGCCGTGGTGATTTTGGCCTTCATGAAGTCAACGTCCACGCCTTTGACCAATTCTGTTTGCGCCACCAGCAGCGAACGCGCCATTTGCCAACCTGCCACCACATTGCCAGCCAACATCAAATAAGGCACGCTGCCTGAAAACACGGCGTTCGGGCTGTTTTTGCCAAAGTCAACAACGAACTCAATCACGTCGATCAGCGCAACCCGTGCGGCTGTCAAGCGCTTGGCCACAGCCAGTGCATCAGCGCTGCCGTTTTTGACCAGTTCGCCTTCAGTCACTTCAATTTGTGCCGTAATGGCTTTGGCCGTCTGGCCGCCGTCACGCATGGTTTTGCGGCCAATCAGGTCGTTGGCCTGGATGGCGGTGGTACCTTCGTAAATCGTCAAAATCTTCGCATCGCGGTAATACTGCGCCGCGCCGGTTTCTTCAATAAAGCCCATGCCGCCGTGTACCTGTACGCCGGTGGATGTGACTTCTAAACTCATCTCGGTGCTGTAGCCTTTGACCAGCGGCACCAAGAATTCATAAAACGCCAGGTTCTGTTTACGCACCTCCGTATCAGGATGGTGGTGGCTGGCGTCATACGCGGCAGCAGCGCCGCTGGCCATGGCGCGGCAGCCCTCGGTGTAGGCGCGCATGGTCATCAGCATGCGTTTGACGTCAGGGTGGTGAATGATGGGGGCGCTGGCTTTGATCGAGCCGTCAACCGGGCGGCTTTGCACCCGGTCTTTGGCAAAGCTCACCGCTTTTTGGTAGGCGCGCTCAGCGATGGCAATGCCCTGCACGCCCACGGCGTAGCGGGCCGAGTTCATCATGATGAACATGTACTCCTAGCCGCGGTTTTCTTGGCCGACGAGATAACCCACAGCGCCACCGTTGTCACCATATTGCAGCACGGCGGTGGGCGAGGCTTTGATGCCCATCTTGTGCTCGATGCTGACGCAATGCACGTCGTTACGCGCACCGAGCGAGCCATCTTTACCCACCATGAATTTAGGCACCACGAACAGGCTGATGCCTTTGACGCCCTCAGGGGCGCCAGTGACGCGTGCCAGCACCAGGTGCACGATGTTCTCAGCCATGTCGTGCTCACCATAGGTGATGTAGATCTTGGTGCCGAACACCTTGTAGGTGCCGTCGGCTTGCGGCTCTGCGCGTGAGCGCACGGCGGCCAGGTCTGAGCCGGCTTGCGGCTCGGTCAGGTTCATGGTGCCCGTCCATTCGCCGCTGACGAGTTTTTCCAAATAGGTGGCTTTAAGTTCGTCACTACCCGCTGTCAGCAGCGCTTCAATCGCACCGTCGCTCAGCAACGGGCACAGCGCAAAGCTCATGTTGGCCGAATTCAACATTTCGCCGCAAGCCGAGCCAATCGTTTTAGGCAAACCTTGGCCGCCATATTCAGTGGGGTGTTGCAGCGCTTGCCAGCCGCCTTCAGCATATTGTTTAAACGCTTCTTTAAACCCCGGTGTCGTCGTGACCACACCGTTTTTAAAACTTGATGGGTTGATGTCACCCGCCCAATTGAGAGGCGACAACACGCCTTCATTGAACTTGGCGCATTCTTCAAGCACGGCCTGCGCGGTGTCAAAGCCCGCATCTTCAAAACCGGGGATTTTGGCGACTTGTTCAATGTCAGCAATGTGCTGAATGTTGAACAGCATGTCTTTGAGGGGGGCTTTGTAGGTCATGGTTTGTCTCAATCAAATCAAATCAAATCAATAAAAAAGGCACCGCGCCGGATGCCTTGTTCTTTTTATTTGTAGGTGGCGTTCAAATGGCCGTATTTAAATTGATGCGGTCAGAGAGCTGCCGTGAGTTCAGGCACAGCGGT
>JBBRDA010000139.1:0-6719 GCA_038204335.1 Burkholderiales bacterium | reverse complement strand
CCCAGGCAAAAAATGTCAGCACTGCAATTAACAACACGCCCATCACAAACCACTTGGCGACTGCGTCAGCCATGCGCTGCATCGGTGCGCGCGAGCGCTGGGCTTGCGCCACCATGGACACAATTTGCGACAGCATGGTGGTTGCACCAACCCGCTCGGCCAACATCGTGAGCGCACCTTGGGTGTTGATAGTGGCACCGATGAGTTTGTCGCCCGCACGTTTGTGTACAGGGAGTGATTCGCCCGTCAGCATCGATTCGTCAAGAGAGCTTTCGCCGTCAACCACGCTGCCATCTACAGGGACCTTTTCGCCGGGGCGTACCCGCAGCTTGTCACCCAAGTGGACATGGGTCAGCGCGATGTCTTCTTCGCTGCCATCGGCATTGATGCGTCGGGCTGTTTTGGGCGACAGGCTGAGCAAGGCCTTGATGGCAGCTGAAGTCTGGCTGCGGGCCTTTAGCTCGAGAATCTGACCAAGCAGTGTCAGCGACACGATGACCGCAGCAGCCTCAAAGTACACCGCCACAACGCCATTTTCTACAAACGAGGGTGGAAACCATTGCGGTACGACCGTAGCAGCCACGCTGTAAATAAATGCCGCGCCGACCCCAATGCCAATCAACGTCCACATGTTCAAATTACCGCTGCGGATAGACGCAAAGCAGCGCACAAAGAACGGCCATGCTCCCCACAGAACCACAGGCAGGGTCAGCACCAGTTCAACCCATGGCTGGATGCCAGGATCCAGCAAGTGCAGCTGATGCCCAGCCATCGCCAGAATAAAAACGGCTACGGTAAAAGGCAGCGTCCACCAAAAACGGCGCAAAAAATCACGCAGCTCGGGGTTGTCGTCGTCCAGGCTGGGCATCAGCGGCTCTAGCGCCATGCCACAAATAGGGCAACTGCCGGGGGCTTTCTGCCGTATTTGCGAGTGCATCGGACAGGTGTAAATCGTTCCGGCAACGGCTTCAGGCGCGGCAGCGCTCTGTACCCCGGCTTTAGTGGAGTGATGCTGGTGTGCGGAGTGGTCCATGGCAGTTCTCTCAATGTTGCTGGGCCGCTCCGCTGCTGCGACCAAACGCAACGCATCCGGGCTGGACGCGCTGCGCCAATGGCTTTACTTGGCCTTCATCTTGTCTACAGGGTGGCCCTGTGCCGCAAGAAATTTTTCAAGCTGCGCGATTTCCTTTTTTTGTGCCGCAATGATGTTTTTGGCCATCGATCGCATCTCTGCGTTTTTCCCGTCTTTGAGTTGCGCCTCGGCCATGTCAATTGCCCCAAGGTGGTGAATTCGCATCATGGCGGCAAAGTCAACATCTGCGTTGCCGCTCATGGGCATGGCAGCCATCTTGTCGCTCATGTTGCCCATCATGCCTTTCATGCCCATGTGGCCAGTACCCATCATGTTGCCAGCGCCCATAGGCGCTGAGGCAGCCATACCGGGCATCATGGCACCCATACTAGGTTGCATGGTTTGGGCGTTGACGGCTGGCCACGCCAAGCAGGCTGCGAGCGAGGCAACGGCGAAGTACCGCATCATTGAAATTGAAGGTGCTGATTGGGTAGTCATTGATGTTGTCCATTGCAGGTTGATGCTGTGGCGTCCATACGCTGCATGAAATCAATATCGAGGTAAAACTTCACGCTGAACATAGGACAACGCCGCCTCGCGCCGTAGTAGCGCTTTTTGGCGGCTTATGAAAACGACGCGACGCCCGACTTTTCGGTATTAATACCGCCCATCCCCGAGATTAATTTGAGGCTCCTCATTTGGACGCAGTTACGCATGCCATCCGTGTGCCATCGCTAGCCTGACCCGTGTAAACAGGCGCAAAGCCACCGCCCGGTGTGCGAAAGTTAGTCGTCTGGCCTTGGTACAGGCGTGCCGCGGTCCACTGCACTGCGCTTTCGTACACGTACGACCGGAGATCGAATTTCATGCGCTGCGCCGATTGATCGCTTGTAATTGTGCGAGCACCTGGCAGCACCATTGCTTGCGCGATGTAACCGCCAGCGAGAATTTCCAGCCAGACGCGCCGGGTGAGCTTGTCACCTCGGTACGCCGCGCGCCCACCAAATCCGGCGAACGGCTTGAAAAAAAGGCTTCGCCGTTCTAACCAGAGCCGGTCTGCGTTTGCGGGCTCGACAAGTTCCGTGTGTGGTACGGCCGCCAACAGCACGTCCTGCACAGTCTGCGAGACTCCCAATGTTTTTAACCGCTGCGCGTCACTGAACAGCGCGAGATTGCGTTTGTCGGCGTACAGGGCGTGCGACTGAGGATGCGGCGTGATCACCGCGCAGTTTTGCAGGTACGCATCCCGAAGTACAGCGCTACCGGGCGCAGACAGGTAAAAATCAGTCAGGCGGTTGTACACCAGATCAATGGCTATATCTCCGTGCCAAAGCTGACCGTCTTGAAGTATGAATACGCTTGGGTCAGCAATCACAGCCAGTAGCCCGTGCCGCTGGAACAAACGCTGAAACAGTAAAAACTCCGGGTACAGGTATTGCTGTTCTGGATTCTCATCGACGATAGCAATAGTGCGTAACGGGCGTTTGTGGCCGGCAAGCGACCACTCGTTTCGAAACATCGACACAACGGCATTTTCAAACTCTGTAGCTGTGGACAGCGGCAGTGTCAATCCATCTGCAGTCGCGCAGCAAGCATGCTGCGCGCGTGCCAGCACCGCATTGAGCATCGCGCCGCCTGCGTTGGTGTTGATCTCGATGAGCCCAAAGCTGTTTTCAGCGACATGAAAGTCGTAGCCGAAGAACGCGCCATTGGGACCACCAGGATCGTGTTGCGCGATATCGGGTGCGTGGCTTAGAACTGCGGCGCGATAGGCTGGCAAGGCGACCACTGACTCAATGGCCTGCACAACAAGTGCCATGCGTGTCGTTTGAGCCACCGACATAAAAATCGGACGGGTTGCAAACAGGTGGGGGCAGCGCTGCTGTATCAGGTCAAACAAGCCAGGCTCCCCAATTTCTGATTCAAGCGCTTGGCGCAGTGCAGATTCATCCAGACTGACGCAAAAGCACTCGCTGTTCATCACCTCAATGGACACTGAGCCAAACGGTAGGCAAATGGGCGCAGCCGCGCAGGCAGTGGATGATCCGTTCACGAGTGTGCCTCCCCTTCAAGCCAGCCGTGAAAGTAATGAGCGCGCCCGACAACATGAACCATTTGTGCAGCCGCCCGCAGCGTTCTTGAATGCTGCGTGAACCCGGGTCGGGGTGAAATGAACTTGGCTATTGCATCTGCCATCTGGCCCGTGCGATCAGGGTCCTGTGCGAGTAATGCCATCAAAAGGTTCTCAGTGGCAATCATGCGGATGTGGAGTTGCTCGAGCTCTGTGCATATCGATTGACCAGTTTTCAGGTGGCTAACTGAGGCTGGCGCGGGCGGTTGCTCGCTTGCGCCTCCCTCGTTCTCCCACCTTGAAAGCGATGCTTCAATCGGCGATGCGACTTTCGACTTGGCTACGCTCATCGCACCGGCAGTCAGTGCGTTTCAACCTGGTCGACCTGACTGTGAGGGTTACGCATACTAAGTTTTGCCGTAGCCGGGACCGGCATCCCGGTCCAGCAGCGACTTGCGCTCTTCATAGTCAGCAGCGGTGATCTCGCCGCTGGCCAGGCGCCGGTGCAGCAACTCGTGTGGGGTGTCACGCGGCAATTCAGTTACGCGATGACGTCGGCCGCCCAAGCTGCCCCAACCAGCAAACAAAAACACCGCAAGCAGCACCAGCCAGAACAACCACCATAGACCGTGCATACCGCCCATCATGTAACTACTGTTGTATTCCATAGGTGTCTCCTTAGTTCATTACACCGACAACGTGATTTGGGGACAACGCTGATCGGACCCGCTCTAGCCTTTGCCGGACCTCGTCGGCGACTTTGGTGACCTCGGGGTCGCTGGTGAATTGCATGACCACCACCGGGTCCATGAAACCCACAGTGATATTTGTGCTGGCGTCTTGACGCACGATCACATTGCAGGGCAGTAACAACCCAATGTCGGGCTGGGCTGTCAGCGCGCGATGCGCCAGCGGCGGATTGCAGGCACCCAAAATGCGGTAAGGAGGCATTTCGACGCCGAGCTTGGTCTTCATCGTAGCCTGCACATCGATGTCGGTCAGTACGCCAAAGCCTTCAACCATCAATGCGTCAATGACACGGGCTATGGCATCAGGAAAGGCGAGCTTACCTAACGTGCAGTAAAAGCCATAGGATGCCGTGTTCAAAGGGCTTGTGTGCATTCCAGTACTTTGATTCATGATCATGCCTGTACTTTTATTGTTTGTTCAGTGCCGGTTTGGCCGCCCATTAAAATATATTGCGCTACATTTTGAGACGCTGCACTTGCCGCAGCGCTATTCGGTCTGGGCGTTACAGGACAGGGCCAGAACAGATATTGCTGCGTTGAACGACGGCTTTGCCAGCGATAGACCTCTAACTGGGTTTGCCAGCCATGCGTTCCTCCCGTGGCTTGTAATTTCCCCGCAGATCTTAAAAAGCTGGTCATTGCCTTTTCCCCTTATGTCGCATAAGTTGTATGGATCCGGACCCCTTCAGCTTCGCCAACTTAAATCAATGGGGGCAGGACGATGGCCCCGACAGGCTTACAACCACGGGCACATGGTGAAGTGTTTTAAATGCCCTGTCTGTGCGGCGGCGTACATAGAACGCAGATTTACTTGCTCAAGCTTTGCAGCCCGCGTCAGGCCATCGCCGCCATTTTGCGGCCTTCGGCGGCGCAGTGCTTTGCGATACAGCGCACCATCATATTGACGCCTTTTATCACCAAGTGGGCGGCAGCGCAATGATTTCAGGCGACTGCACAAGTACTGCAAGCTTCGATACAGACATTGAATTTGTGGTGGGTGATCTTCTGAGTTCCTTCATCTTCAGCGGTGAGGGATAAGGCTTAGACGGGAACTTAGGCCTTGGCACATGCTGCGCCTCGACTTATCGAGTTGCGGGTAGGCTGGCCCCTTATGTACGGATATAAAGCCAGCCACTGAACAGTGGCAGGCGGTATAGAGCTCAGTAAACTTATCTTATGTCAAACCGCGCGGTAACGGGCGCCTTGCCCACCAAGGTCACCACGGCAATACCTTTGGTACCTTTTGCAACCTTGAAAGCCCCTTTAGCCTCCAGCTTATTGCCTACTAGCACCAGATCCGCTTCGGATTTTTCAGTGCCGTTGAGTAAAGTGACCCTGGCTTTTGCGCCATCGAGTTTCATGGCTTTGCCGTGGTCGGTGATGTAGATCTGGATGCTGTCTGGCTTAGCGACGATCTCAACATCGCCGGCTTTGGTTTCTACAACCACACCGCCGAATTTCGGAGAATGGTCGTGCTCGCCCGCAGCAATTGCACTGACGGTAACGATGGCCATGATCGAAGCCGAACACACGGCGCGGAGGTTGAAAAAGTTACCCATGATGAAAATACCTTTCAAAGTTGAAAAAAGAAACACAAAAAATTAAAAACTCTCAGACCCCGAATCAGCCACCAGCGCCTCAATCGGCTTGCGGCCAAACAGCGCCACCATGGCTGGGGTCAAAAATGAATCCAGTAGGGTCGATGTCAGCAGCCCGGAAAAAATCACCACAGCGACAGGGTGCAAAATTTCAGTGCCAGGCATTTCTGCTTCAAACAGCAGCGGTGCCAGCGCCAGCGCGGCGACCAGGGCTGTCATCAGTACCGGCGTTAGTCGTTCAAGCGATCCGCGCAGCAGCATTTGGGTATTGAAGTTTTCGCCCTCAAACGCACACAAATTGATGTAGTGCGACACCTTCAAAATACCGTTGCGTATGGCAATACCCGCCAGCGTGATAAAGCCGACCAGCGCCGCGACTGACAGCGGTTGGCCCGATATCCACAAGCCGATCACCGCGCCGACGAGTGCTAGCGGAATATTGGCCATGATGATGCCCGCCAGCACAGCCGAGCGGTAGCGGGAGTACAAAATCATAAACACCAGCGCCACCGAACCGAGTGACAACAAACCGATCAAACGCGAAGCTTCTTCTTGCGCCTGAAATTGTCCGCCTAGTGTGATGAAATAGCCCTCGGGCAGCGGGGTTGCGTTGACAGTGGCGCGCAGGTCAGTCACCACATCACTGAGTGCGCGGCCTTGCACGTTGGCAGACAGCACAATGCGCCGCCTGCCGTCGTCACGGCTGATTTGGTTGGGCCCGTCTGACTCTTGCACCTCGGCCAGTTGCGCCAGCGGTACGCGGCCACCGGGGGTGTCAATCATCATGGTTTTTAGGCCTTCAATCCCGCGTGATGATTCAGGCAAGCGCACGACCAAGTTAAACCGGCGGCTGCCTTCAATCACTTGGGTAATGATTTCGCCATCAATCAGGCTTTGCAGCTCTTGCAGCAGCTTGGCAGGCGCAATGCCCAAGCCCAAAGCCCGGTCGTAATTGACTTTGACGGTGATTTGCGGGGTTAGCACCTGCTTTTCAACCTCAAGATCGACCAGGCCCGAAATGGTGCTGAACTTTTGCCGCAGTGCTTCAGCTTGCGCCCGTAACGTGTCCAAATCGTCACCATAAATTTTGATGGCGATTTGCGAGCGTACGCCCGACAGCATGTGGTCAATGCGATGGCTAATCGGCTGGCCGATACCGATGGCCGCAGGCAACGACACAATGCGGCTGCGAATATCGGCATAAATTTGCTCCACGCTGCGGTCGCTAC
>JBBRDA010000138.1:0-6790 GCA_038204335.1 Burkholderiales bacterium | reverse complement strand
CCAATCGGAAATCCGCCCAAACGACCCTAACCTCTCACTCGCAACCCCAAAAGCGCCCCAAAAACAGCCAGCCCCAACCCCATCGACAACCACAAGGCCGAAGCGCCCCAATGTTCAGTCGCTAGGCCGAAGACAAACGGTGCCAGCGCTTGGGCAAAGCGGGCTGGCATCATCAACACGCCCTGCCGCGCGCCGTAGCCTGCCGGGCCGAAAAAGATCATTGGCAGGGTGCCGTTGGCTATCGTCATCACGCCGTTGCCTGCACCGTGCAGGATGGTGAACACCAGCCCAGCGGGCACGCCCATGGCCAGCAAAAGTAGCGCGCCAAGCGGGTGGGCAAGCGATGCCGCCCTGGCTGAAAACAGGGGGCTGACGCGGCGCAGCAGACTGTGTTCAAGCAAGCGTCCTGCGACCTGTGCAGGCCCAAGAAACGATGCAAAAAAGATGGCGCTGGCAAGCCCCACGCCGTTGGCCTGCAGCAGCCCGGGCAGGTGCGCGGCCATGGCGGTACTGATGAACCAGGTCACGCCAAAAACAAATGCCAACACAACCCCGGTAGACGCTGGAACTGCCTGGGCAGCAGCGGGCGCTGCTGCTACTGCGCCTTTGTCTGGCAAAGCAACTACGGCCGCATCATCTGATGGCAGAGCCAAGTTAAGCGGCAGCGCCACCAGCAAATGAATCACGGCCCACACTAGGCAAGCCGTACGCCAGCCGTAGTCAAGGTCTAACCATGTCGTCAACGGCCAGCCAATGGTGCTGGCAAAGCCTGCAATCAGCGTGATGCCGGTAATGGCTGACCGAGCGCCAGAACCATAAATCCGCACGAGGGTAGAAAAGGCAGCTTCATAAAACCCGGCTGCCATGGCCACGCCGATCAACGACCAAGCGGCGAAAAGGCTCACCGGGCCTTGCGCTGCGGCCAGCGCGCACAGCCCCGCTGCAAACACCAAACTATTGCCCGCCAGCACCCTTCGCCCGCCATACCGATCAACCAGCCTGCCGGCAAAAGGCCCCAACAGCGCAGACACCACCAGCGCCGCTGAAAAGGCTAAAAACACCGTTGACACATCTACACCCAGGCTTTGCGCCATGCCTTTTGCAAGAATAGCCGGCAGGTAGTAGCTCGACGCGTAGGCAATCGTCACCGACGAGCCCAGCTTGGCGATGGTTTGTGTTTGCCCGGTCTTCATGCGGTGCTTTTCGGGCGTGATGTCAGATAGATTTTTGGTTCACACGCTTGCTCAAAGCCTCGGCGCTTTCAACCCGCTCGCTGTAACGATCCGTTAACCAAGGTGAAACATCTCGGGTAAGCAGCGTGAACTTGACCAGCTCTTCCATGACATCGACCACGCGGTCGTAATAGGCTGATGGTTTCATCCGCCCGGCTTCGTCAAATTCTAAAAACGCTTTGGCAATGGACGACTGGTTGGGGATGGTCAGCATGCGCATCCAGCGGCCTAACACCCGCATCTGGTTGACGGCGTTGAACGACTGGCTGCCGCCGCTGACCTGCATCAGCGCCAGCGTTTTGCCCTGCGTAGGCCGCACTGCGCCCAAGGCCAGTGGTATCCAGTCGATTTGACTTTTCATGATGCCGGTCATGGCGCCGTGCCGCTCAGGCGATGTCCAGACCATGCCTTCAGCCCATTCGGCCAGGGCGCGCAGCTCAACTACTTTGGGGTGCGACTCGGGTGCGTCGTCTGGCAGCGGCAGCCCGCTGGGGTTGAAGGTTTTAGTCTCACAGCCCATAGCCTCAAGCAGCCGGGCGGCTTCTTCACTGGCCAGACGACTGTAAGAGCGGTCGCGCACTGAGCCGTACAGCAGCAAGAAGCGGGGTGGGTGGCTAGACGGGTGGGTCTCAGGTAATTCAGGAATGCTGAAAAGCGCTTGATCAAGATTAGGGGGATGTTGCAAGCTTGAAGTTGTCATCAAAATTTCACATCAGGTTGTTTTAATTCAATAGTTCAATTATATTTGAACTATGGAAACAAACGATCAAACTATCCAGTTAATGGACGAAGTCACCGCCGTCAAAGCACTCGCCGCTTTAGCGCAAGCCCAGCGGCTGCGTGCCTTCCGGGCACTGGTTGGTGCTGGGCCCGATGGGCTGACGCCAGGGGTGATGGCCGAGCAATTGGGCGTGGCGCCGAGTGCGCTGTCGTTTCATTTGAAGGAGCTATCGCATTCAGGCTTGGTGAGCGCCGAGGCGCGGGGCCGCAACCTGATTTACCGCGCCAACTTTGACCACATGACCGCCCTGCTCGGCTACCTGACGGCGCACTGCTGCCAGGGCCGGGCGTGTGAGGCCAGCAGCATGACGGAATGCCTGGATTGTTAGTTTTGAAGGCTGTTTTTAGCCATTTTTACCGATTTTCAGTCGTTTTGAGTCACTTTTAGTCTATGTTTTATACCCCTAGACCAATAAATACGGGCGCAAGCAGCTCCTGAATTCATAGTGCATCTAATCCTCAAGGAACCCAAGAATGTCTACCGAACCTATCAACGTGCTGTTTTTATGCACCCACAACTCCGCCCGCAGCATTCTGGCCGAGGCGCTGCTGAACCATATTGCTGCACAGAATGGGGGCCGCTTCAAAGCCTATTCAGCCGGCAGCAGCCCGCGTGAGAACCAGCAACCCAACCCAATCGGCATCGATGTCCTAAAGGCCGCAGGCGTTTCCACCGAGGGCCTGCACAGCAAGAACTGGGACGACTTTGGCAAACCCGACGCTCCCGTCATGAATTTGGTGATTACCGTGTGCGACAACGCCGCCGGCGAAGTCTGCCCCTACTGGCCCGGCCAGCCCGCCACCGCCCATTGGGGTTACGAAGACCCATCCGCCATAGCTGGCGATGATGCCCACAAAAGGGAAGCCTTCAGAGTCACGATGTACGCGCTGCGCCGCAGGCTGGAGCTGCTGGTGAACTTGCCAGAAGCCAGCGTCAGCCGATTGATGCTGGAAACCACCGCTCGCAACCTCGCCAAATCCTGAAGTCATGCACCAGCCGCCCTTAAAAAACCAACTTTTCGCAGAGTTTTTCGGTACTGCCGCCCTGCTTTGCGCGGTGATTGGCTCGGGCATCATGGCCGTCAACCTGTCGGGCGGCAACGATGGCGTGGCGTTGCTGGCCAACACGTTGGCCACTGTATTTGCGCTGTATGTGCTGATTGAGGTGCTGGGGCCTGTCAGTGGCGCGCATTTTAATCCGGCGGTGACGCTGGTTGTGCTTTTTAGGGCATCAAAAGAGGCGGCAGGCCAACAGAATCGGGCGCAAGCAGCTCTTTTATTTATAGCGTTTCAACTTGCCGGTGCGGTAGCTGGCGCGTGGCTTGCCAATGCGATGTTTGACCTGAGTGTGCTGCAGTTCAGCACCAAACTGCGCGGCGGCTGGGGCCAGTGGCTGGGCGAGGTTGTGGCCACCGCGGGGCTGATTCTGGTGGTGCTGCGCGCGCCCGCAGGCAAGGCCGCTGGGCTGGTGGCCTGCTACATCGGCGCGGCCTATTGGTTCACGTCCAGCACATCGTTTGCCAACCCGGCCGCCGTGATGGGGCGGATGCTGTCAGACAGTTTTGCAGGTATTGCACCTGGCAGCGCTTTGGGTTTTGTAGCGGCGCAATGCGCTGGGGCGTTGTGCGGTGTGTGGATCAACCGCAGTTTGGGTCGGCTAGACAAGCCACTTTTGTAAAAACACCGCATGACCCATCGCTGGGTCTAGCTGGTAGCCCGCAAAGCCAATGCGTTCATAAAGCCGACAAGCATTGGGGTTGCCGCTGAGCACTTCGAGCGTCAGTTTGCAGGCGCCGCGCTGAATGGCAATTTTCTCGGCCAGTGCCAGCATCTGCTCACCCACACGCTGGCCGCGATGGCTGCTGACAACCACCACATCGTGCACATTGACAAGCGGCTTGCAAGCAAAGGTTGAAAAGCCTTCGATGCAATTGACCAAGCCGACGGGTTGATCACCGTCAAAGGCCAGCACGCTGTAGGCTTGAGGCCTGCTTGCCAGTTCTGCCACCAAATTTTGTTTGGCAAAGCTACTCAGCGCCTTACCGCCACCCGCCGGGTCTTGTGCATAGGCATCCAGCAGTTGCACGATCGCCTGGGAGTGGACGGTATCGCTGTAATCGGCTTGAAAAATTCGCATGGTGTCAAACATCTTGTCTATGAGGTGAAGGGTAAGCTTCCATGATAATTGCACCCGCTCACAACAACATCGGAGACGAGACATGACAACATCCAAAACATCGACTGCCCGCCGCAGCGTCTTAGCCGCTGGCGCAGCATCCCTACTGGCCAGCGCCCTGCCCGCTGCGCTGGCTCAAAGTAAAGTGCTGTTGCGCATATCCACCCCAGCCGTGCCCGACGACTGGCACGCCAAGATGTGGACGGTGTTTAAAGACACGCTTGAGAAAAGCGCACCCGGTGAATTTGATGTGCAAATCAACCTGAACGCATCGCTTTTTAAACAAGGCGCAGAGCCTGCAGCCATGGCGCGCGGCAATTTGGAACTCACCACCATTTCGGCCTTTGACATTGCCAAGCTGGTGCCAGAGTTTTCAGTCTTTACCGCGGGCTACATCGTGCGTGACCCGGCGCATCAGCAAAAGGTGTTCAACGGGCCGATTGGCACCGAGCTGTTTAAAACCGTCGCTGAAAAAATGGACATCACGCCACTGGCGACGGCCTATTTGGGCACGCGTCAGGTTAATTTGCGGGAGCTGCGCAATGTCAAAACCCCAGCTGATTTAAAAGGCGTGAAGCTGCGCATGCCGGGTAGCAAAGAGTGGTTGTTTTTAGGCGAGGCCCTGGGCGTTACCCCCACGCCGCTAGCCTTTGGTGAGGTGTACTTGGGTCTAAAAACCGGCACGATAGATGGCCAAGACAACCCGCTGCCGACGGTGCGCGCCGCCAAGTTTTATGAAGTGACGAAACAAATCGTGCTGACCAGCCACTTGGTGGACAGTTTGTTTATCGCTATTTCAAACAAAACCTTGGCCAGCCTGACACCAGCGCAGCGCCAAAAGGTCAAAGCCGCCGCCGAGCTAGCTGTCGCCTACAACAACGACAACCGCATCAAAGAAGAAGCCCAGTCGGTGGACTTCTTCAAGCAGCAAGGTCTGCAGGTGACCACGCCGGACGTAGAAGCGTTCCGCAAAACCGTACAAACCGCGTATTTGAATTCAGACTACGCCAAGGTCTGGCCCAGGGGATTGCTTGAGCGAATCAACGCAACGAAGTAAGTGGCGATGTGGTTAAAACGAGCCGCCAACGCGATTGGCGGTGGCCTATTCATCACGCTGTTCATCGTGTTTGTGATTCAGGTCTCGGCGCGTTTTGGCTTTAACAAACCGCTGGCCTGGACGGACGAGTTGGCCGTTATTTTGTATGTGTGGATCATTTTGTGGGCAGCCGCCTTTGTGGTGCCTGACCGCGAGCATGTGGCTTTTGACCTGCTGTGGAACAGCGCTGGCCGTCGCACCCGGCAGGTGATGCAGATTGTGGGTAACCTGATGGTGGGCGGGCTGGCCCTGTGCGGCATCCCTGCCACCTGGGACTATGTGACCTTCATGAAGCGTGAAGGCACACCCGTGCTGGGCTTGCCCTTCATGTGGGTGTTTTTACCGTTTGTTTTTTTACTGGTGGCTCTGAGCGTTCGCTCGGCGATAGCGATTTGGCGCGCAGTAAAACGTGACGATTTGGGCCAAGGCCTTGACGCAGAGCTGAGGCTATGAGCACAGCGCTCATCGTGCTGGTGTTGGTCTTGCTCAGCGCCATGCTGTTGCGCATGCCGATTGGCTTTTCAATGATCGCATCAGGCATTGCCTACTTGCTGGTCAAACGGCAAGACGTGGGCTTGGTGGCCGAGCAAATTGGCAATGGCCTGTACAACAGCTATGTGCTGCTGGCGGTGCCGCTGTTTGTGTTTGCTGCCAACATCATGAATGCCGGCACAGTGAGCGAGCGTATTTTTGACTTCTGCCGTATCTTGGTGGGGCGCATGCGCGGCGGACTGGCTCAGGTGGATATTCTGGTCAGCGTGATTTTTTCAGGCATGAGCGGCAGCGCCATTGCCGATGCGGCCGGGCCGGGTTTGGTCACCATCAAACAAATGCTGAAAAAGCCTGAGTACACGCGCGGCTTTGCGGCTGCGGTGGTGGTGGCCAGTGCCACGCTCGGGCCGATTATTCCGCCATCGATACCGATGGTGATTTACGCCATGGTCTCGGGCGCGTCGGTTGGGGCGCTGTTTTTAGGCGGTGTGGTACCGGGCTTTTTAATGGCGTTTTTGATGATGGTGGTGGTGCACTTCATCGCCACCAAGCGCAACATGCCGCGTGAAGACAAAATCCCGCTGCGCGACTGGCCAACCATCATTTACCGGGGCGCACTGCCGCTGTCGATGCCGATCGTGCTTCTGGGCGGTATCTACTCAGGTGCGTTTACGCCGACTGAAGCGGCAGCCGTGGCAGCATTGCACGCGCTGATCTTGGCGGGGGTGGTTTACCGGGCACTCACTTGGCGCAGTTTTTGGGGCGTGGTGATGGAGTCCACGCGCGGCAGCGCCGTCATCACGCTGATTCTGGCCGGCTCGTTTATTTTGAACTATGCCTTTACCGCTGAAGGCGTGCCGCAGGCCATGGCACAGTGGGTTGATAGCATGCACTTGAGTCAAATCAAGTTTTTGCTGCTGGTCAACTTGATGTTTTTAATACTCGGCTGCTTTTTAGATGTGTCGGTACTGCTGCTAGTTTTTGTGCCCATGCTGCTGCCTGCGGCCAAGTTGC
>JBBRDA010000137.1:0-6999 GCA_038204335.1 Burkholderiales bacterium | reverse complement strand
CCGATTGAACGCACCACCAAAGCCGACGGCCCAGGCATAGGCGCGGTAGGCGGCGGCGTATTGGGTGCCGTACTGGGCAACCAAGTGGGCAATGGCAATGGTAAAACCGTGGCCACCATTTTGGGGGCGATTGGCGGCGGTTTTGCTGGCAACGAGGTTGAAAAGCGCATGAAAAGGGAAACCGTCTACCAAGTCGGTGTGCGCATGGACGACGGTTCGCGCCGCACGGTTGAAGTGGCCCAACCGCCAGCAGTGGGCAGCAAGGTCACGGTAGATGGCAGCACCCTTCACAGCAACAGTGGTGGCGTGTACAACCCGCCAGCACCTGTGATCCAGCGTACCAGCCAGCAGACGCCGGTTTACCGCCCTGACCTTTGATACGCCGATAGATTGTTAGTGGGCTTTTAAGGCGCGGCGATACTGCACCGCCTCCGCCACGTGGGTGACCTGCACCTTGGCCGCACCGGCCAGATCAGCAATCGTGCGGGCCACCTTCAGGCAGCGGTGAATGCTGCGGCCTGACCAACCCAGGCGGGTGGCGGCTGTGTTCAAAAACTTGGCCGCTGCCTCGTCCAGCTTGCATTGCTCGTCAATAGCGTTGCCGCTCAGTGTCTGGTTCGCATTGCCCTGTCGCGTTATCGCGCGCTCGCGGGCAGCGGCTACACGAAGGCGAATCGAGGCGGTAGCTTCGCCGGGCGGCGTGTTGATCAACTCCTCAGCCGCCAGCGCGCCCACCTCCACATGCAGGTCGATCCGGTCGAGCAACGGGCCACTTAATTTGCCTTGGTAGCGCGCCACCTGATCGGGTGAGCAGCGGCATGCCCGCAAGTTGGAGCCCAAATAGCCACACGGGCAAGGATTCATGGCCGCAACGAGTTGGAAACGTGCGGGAAATTCCGCGCGGTGCGCCGCGCGTGAAATGGTGATAGTGCCAGACTCGAGCGGCTCACGCAGCGCCTCCAGTGCGGCTCGGGGGAATTCGGGCAGCTCATCCAAAAACAAGACGCCTTGATGCGCCAACGATATTTCGCCCGGCCGGGGCGGCGAGCCGCCGCCCACCAAGGCCACAGCACTTGCCGTATGGTGCGGTGAACACGTCGGTCTGACGGACCAGGAATCCAGCGCAAAGCGGCCAACCAGCGATGCCACTGCCGCACTTTCAAGCGCCTCCTCAGTCGTCATATCGGGCAGTAATCCCGCGAAGCGCTGCGCCAGCATGGACTTGCCAGACCCCGGTGCGCCCATCATCAAAATACTGTGACCACCGGCGGCGGCAATTTCCAGCGCCCGGCGGGCGGCAGCCTGGCCTTTGACGTCGGCCATGTCGGCATAGATGGTTTGCGAGATACGCTTTGCAGGCTGTACACGGCTCCAGCCATCAAGCGCATCCACCGCTGCATCGCCCGGCAAAAATTGCTGCACAACATCCAATAGATGCCGGGCTGCAAAAATTTCTGCGCCAGGCACCAAGCCGGCCTCTTGCGCGCTGCTTTCAGGAAGAACCAGTTTCGGTATGAGGCTGCCTAGTCCCCCCGCCATACCCTGACTGATTGCCAGGCTCATGGCCAGCGCGCCGCGCACCGGCCGCAAGTCACCGCCCAGCGACAACTCGCCCGCAAACTCAAACCCCTGCATTTTGTTGCTGTCAATTTGCCCGCTGGCGGCCAGAATGCCCAGCGCGATGGGCAAATCAAAGCGACCCGAATCTTTGGGCAAATCTGCCGGTGCCAAATTGACGGTGATGCGTTTGTTGCCGGGAAACTCAAGCCCCGTGTTTTGAATCGCCGAACGAACCCGCTCACGCGCTTCTTTGACTTCGGTTTCTGCAAGGCCGACCAACGTAAAGCTCGGGAGGCCATTGGCCAGATGAACCTCCACGCAAACCGGATGCGCCTGCAGTCCCAGCAAAGCACGGCTATGCACTATTGAAAGGCTCATTTGGACGCTCCCTTTTTCAATGCGCCAAAACAGTGCGTCTCAATAACGCCAATTTGGTGCACTTGGTTTTATAACTTCACGTTTAACGCGACAGTCACGCAAAGGGTGGACAAGTTACGCGCTGAGACTGTCAAGTTTTGGCACGCTAAATGCTAGACTGAAAATGCATAAAAGCATCGCATCGCCCAATAAACTTAATTTAACTGGAAACCATCATGAAATTTAGCCCAATCAAAATTGCCGCCAGCATGGCCATTCTTGCCACTACAGCCAGTTTTGCGCAAACCAAAGCACCTGAGCCAGATTACACGTTGGGCTACAACGTAGCCGTGGTCACTGACTACCGTTTCCGTGGTCTTTCGCAAACCACCTTGAAACCGGCGCTGCAGCTGGGTGTGGATTTCGCGCACAAGAGCGGTTTTTATCTGGGTGCTTTTGGCTCTAACGTCAGCTGGGTCAAAGACTTCAATCAGGCAACCAAGGGCAGCTACGAGGTTGATCTGTACGGTGGCGTTAAAGGCAACATCACTTCAGACATCGGTTTTGATGTCGGCTTGATTGCTTACGTGTACCCAAACAATAACTCCGGCAAAACCGGCACCCCGGGCGCTGGCTCATACAGCAACGCCAACACCAACGAAATCTATGGTGCACTTACGTACAACGTTTTCACGTTCAAGTACAGCCGCAGCCTGGGCGACTTCCTAGGTAACCTGCGCAGCAATGGCGCCCAGTATTTTGACTTGAGCGCCACTTTTGACATGGGCAGCGGCTTTACCCTGACACCACACATTGGCAGCCAACGGGTCCCGAATCAAAATATCGGTGGCTCGACCGACGGCAAAGCAGCCAACTACATGGACTACGCTTTGACGCTCGGCAAGGACTTCGGTAACGGACTTTCCGGCACAGCAGCTTTGATTGGCACCAGCACCAAGAATGGCGCAGGCACCTTTTACCGCGACTCAAAGAACAAAGACCTGGGCAAAGGAACGCTGGTTGTGGGTCTGAAATACAGCTTCTAATCGTCGTCCACAACAGCAGGAGAACACATGAAACTCGTCACGGCCATCATTAAACCGTTCAAGCTCGATGAAGTGCGTGAAGCACTGTCCGGCATTGGCGTGCAAGGCATCACGGTTACTGAAGTTAAGGGCTTTGGCCGTCAAAAGGGCCATACCGAGCTGTACCGCGGTGCAGAGTATGTGGTGGACTTTTTGCCCAAGGTCAAAATTGAGGCGGCAGTCTCTGACGAGCTGGTAGACCGCGTGATCGAGGCGATTGAAGGCGCTGCACGTACCGGCAAAATCGGTGACGGCAAGGTCTTCGTTTACAACCTCGAGCAAGTCGTGCGAATCCGCACGGGTGAAACCGGCAAGGAGGCTCTGTAAGGCGCAAGCCTTGCAGACTTTCCGACGCTCTCCATAAAAGAAACACTGATATGAAAAAACTTCTTGCCTCCCTGGTTTTGGGATTCGGCCTTTTGGCTTCTGGCGTCACTGTGCTTGCACAAGCGCCGGCTGCTGCGCCGGCAGCGTCCGCTGCGATGGCGGCACCAGCTGATGCTGCATCTGCGGCTGCACCCGCAGCAATGGCAGCTGCGCCAGCACCTGCCGCAGCCGCAAGTGCGCCGCCTGCACCTGTGCCTAACAAGGGCGACACCAGCTGGATGATGGTTTCCACCATTCTTGTTATTTTGATGACGATTCCGGGTCTGGCCCTGTTCTATGGCGGCTTGGTGCGCAGCAAAAACATGTTGTCAGTCCTGATGCAGGTCATGGTCACGTTCTCGATGATCGTGGTGCTGTGGTTCATCTATGGCTACAGCCTGGCTTTCACCGAAGGCAACGCGTTCTTCGGCGGATTTGATCGCCTGTTCATGAAAGGCATCTGGGACAACGTTGCAGGCACCTTTGCCAATGCGGCCACGTTCAGCAAGGGTGTTTACATTCCTGAAATCGTTTTCGCAGCTTTCCAGGCGACATTTGCCGGTATCACCTGCTGCCTGATCGTGGGAGCATTTGCTGAGCGTATCAAGTTCTCTGCCGTGTTGCTTTTCATGGCTCTGTGGTTCACCTTCAGCTACGCGCCGATTGCACACATGGTTTGGTTCTGGATGGGCCCTGATGCTTACAGTGCCAAAGAAGTTGCAGACGCGATGACCGCCAAAGCGGGCTACATCTGGCAGTCGGGCGCGCTTGACTTTGCAGGCGGTACGGTGGTTCACATCAACGCTGCTGTGGCAGGTTTGGTAGGCGCTTATGTCATCGGCAAACGTATCGGCTACGGCAAAGAAGCCATGGCACCGCACAGCCTGACATTGACCATGGTCGGTGCAGCCATGCTGTGGGTCGGCTGGTTTGGTTTCAATGCCGGCTCGGCACTTGAAGCTAACGGTTTCGCGGCTCTGGCTTTCATCAACACCCTCGGTGCCACGGCCGCAGCTGTGCTGGCTTGGTGTGCAGGTGAAGCCCTGATGCGCGGCAAGGCATCTATGCTGGGTGCAGCGTCTGGTGCAGTGGCCGGCTTGGTGGCCATCACGCCAGCAGCTGGCAACGTCGGCATCGGCGGCGGCCTGGTGATTGGCCTGGTCGCTGGCTTTGCCTGCCTGTGGGGCGTGAATGGCCTGAAGAAGTTGCTAGGCGCTGATGATTCGCTGGACGTTTTTGGCATCCACGGCATTGGCGGTATCTTGGGCGCTATCTTGACGGGGGTGTTCAACTCCCCAGCGCTGGGTGGCCCTGGCTACGTTGCTGACTGGGTCACTGTGACCATGGTGACTGCAGCTGACTACTCCATCGTGAGCCAAGTCTGGGTACAAACCAAGGCTGTTCTGATCACCGTCGCCTGGTCGGGTGTTGTCTCTTTCATCGCTTACAAAATCGTTGACTTGACGATTGGCCTGCGCGTCACTGAAGAAGACGAGCGTGAAGGTCTGGACATCACGTCACACGGCGAGACTGCGTACAACCGCTGAGCTGGTTTAACCAAAACACAAAGCCCGCTGACCGCAAGGTCGGCGGGCTTTTTTACTGAGTGACAGTCGGTGGTAAAAGGTAGTCTGTTTAGCGCAACCCGTTCTGAAAGCCCTGATGACACCTCTGACGCCAATGACCTGTGAGCTCGGCGAATCGCCGTTCTGGCACCCGGCAGAACAGCAGCTTTACTGGGTTGACATCCCAGCCCGAAAAATCCACCGCTGTAATGTTTTTATGGGGAGTATCGAAAGCTGGGCCATGCCGTCCGAACCCGGAAGCATCGCGCCAGCACGATCAGGAGGGTTGGTGGTGGCCCTGCGCGACGGCATTTACCGGGCGCGCGACTGGGGCGGGATTCTTGAAAAATTAGCCGAGGGGCTGCACGACCCCACAACCACCCGCTTTAACGACGGGAAGGCTGACCCGACTGGCCGCTTTTGGGCGGGTACGATGTACGAGCCGCGTACGACGGCCAGCGCGCAACTGTTTTCACTCAACAACGGTGTGTTGGAGCCCAAAGTTGGCCACGCCACCATTGCCAACGGGCTGGCCTGGTCGCCCGATGCCAAGACCATGTACTGGGCGGACACGCCCACCCATACCGTACGCGCTTGGGACTGGAATGCGAACACCAACGTCATGAGCGGTGAACGCATCTTCAAGCAGTGGCCAGGCAAACCGCAGGGCTGGCAATTTGGCATGCCTGGTTATGGCGGCCGGCCCGACGGCGCAGTGGTGGATGCAGAAGGCAACTACTACGTCGCGATGTTTGAAGGCGCGCGCATTTGCAAACTATCGCCATCCGGCGTTGAGCTTGCCAGCATCGCGGTGCCCGCCCAGTGCCCCACCATGCCGTGCTTTGGCGGTGACGATTTGAAAACGCTGTATGTCACCACTGCGCGCTACAACCGCAGCGACGCAGAGTTGCAGGCTTACCCCCAATCGGGCTGCGTGTTTTCAATGCGCGTAGATGTGCCAGGGCTTGCGGTTAACTTTTACACGGATTGACTCGAGTTCACCAAAACCTCAGGCGCTCCGGATGCTCAGTTAAAGTCTGTTTGTATCAAGACCTGCTCGGATGCAGCCTTTTGCGGTCGTTTTGGCTGATTTTTACGTGATTTTTAGGCATAAAATCGACCTCTAGCCCAATAAATACGGGCGCAAGCAGCTACTTTTTTTGTAGCGCATATTTATATCTGCATGACATGACCGCCCGCATCTACACCGACCAAGCCTTGGCGCCCGGCATCAGCATCAGTTTGCCACCGGTGGCCGCACGCCACGTGCAGGTGTTGCGCTTTCAACCTGGTAACGCGCTGACGCTGTTCAATGGGGGCGGTGAGATAGAAGGCGAATACAGCGCCACCATACAAAGCATGGGCCGCAGTGATGTGCAAGTGCTGATTGGCAGCTTTTTAGCCACCCAGCGCGAGCCTGAACGCCCAGTACATCTGGCCATAGGTATGCCGGCCAACGAACGGATGGACTGGCTGGTCGAGAAGGCCACCGAGTTAGGCGTTGCCAGTATTCAGCCTCTCATGACCGAGCGCAGCGTGCTACGCCTGACGGGCGAACGGAGCGATAAAAAACAAACGCACTGGCGCGGCATTGCGATAGCTGCCTGTGAACAATGCGGTCGCAACCGAACCCCTTTGATCCATGCACCTGTCCCTTTAAACGAATGGCTAAAAAGCAGCTGGGTCATGAGCGAGTCCGCCAGCTCGCAGCAGCTATTGCTGTCGCTACGCCCTGGAACGCAGTCATTGAATGCAGTGGCCGGCCCTCGGAAGGCCATCACATTCCTGAGCGGCCCAGAGGGCGGCTTGAGCACCGCCGAAGAATCTGCCGCCATAGCCGCAGGTTTTAACCCAGTGACGCTTGGCCCGCGCGTGCTGCGCTCTGAAACCGCGCCACTGGCTTGTTTGTCTTATCTGATGCTGAAAGCAAACGAATGAACCGCAATTTATGGCTGCTGACGATCTGCCAAGGTCTTTTCATGACCAACAACGTCGTTTTCATCGCCATCAACGGCTTGGTTGGGCTGAGCCTTGCACCTTTTGGCTGGATGGCCACCCTTCCGCTG
>JBBRDA010000136.1:0-7021 GCA_038204335.1 Burkholderiales bacterium | reverse complement strand
CCTTGCCTGAAAGCTGCTGCTTTCACCCCTGTGGGCCAGCGCCGCAGCAGACAGCGCCAGCGCCTGCTCAATCCGGTCAACCAACGCATTGTCAGAAAAGGGTTTCTCGCAAAAATCGAACGCGCCTTGCTTAACGGCAGCAACGGCTGTGGGCACGTCCGCATGGCCAGTTAAAAAAATCACTGGAAGTGTGGGCAGCAGGCCGTAGCCAATCAGCTTTTCAAACATCGCCAAGCCGCTCAAGCCTGCCATGCGCACGTCCAGCAGCACGCATGAAGGTGCAGCGACGGCAAAGTTGGATGAGACTCTGGCGTCGAAAGACTCAGCACTGTCAAACACCTCGCTGGGCAGGCGGCGCGTGCGCAGCAACCAGGCCAGTGCATCGCGTACGCTTTGATCATCATCAACAATATAAACCGTGGCGTTCTGGACGGGTTCCATGGAGGTCTCCTGCTGTTCTGACAACTACAAAGTGCGGGCGCTTGCCGCCGGCAAGGTAAAACTGAAAACAGTGCCTTTGGGTACGCCCGGCTCAAACCCCAAAAAACCGCCGTGCTGTTCGATCACGGTGCGGCACAAGCTTAAACCCAGTCCCATGCCTTCGACCTTGGTGGTGAAAAACGGCGTGAAGAGCTGACTGGCGACATCGGGTGCAATGCCTTCGCCTTGATCGATCACCGCAAACTCGACCCAAGCGCTGACGGCGTTCGATGCTGCTGACCGCACGCGCAGTGTGAGTACCCTTGGCGCTGATGGATCAAGCAACTGCATGGCTTGCATGCCGTTGCGCGCCAGGTTCAGCAGCACCTGCTCGACCATGGTGCGGTCACACAGCACCGCGCCTGCGTTCACATCGATATCAATGACCACGGTGACTGCCAGTTTGTGGGCTTGCAGACTGACCAGTGGCATCACCGCATCGAGCAATGCACGCGGCTCAGTCCTCTCCCGCTCTTGGTCACGCCGGCGGACAAAGTCGTGTACGCTTTTGATGACCTTGCCAGCTCGCTCAGCCTGCTCGGCAATGCGGCCAATGGCCAGCTGAAGGTCTCCGGCCAATTCGGCGCTGGACTCGACGTTGCTGGATTTTGCCGCTGCGTTGTCGTTGAGCAAGTTCAACGAACCGACGGCATAGCTTGAAATCGCGGCCAGTGGCTGATTCAGTTCATGACTGAGCAGCGACGCCATCTCGCCCACCATGGCCAGCCTAGCCGTGGCTTGTAAGCGGTCCTGGCTGGCGCGTGACAATTCTTCAGTGCGGCGCTGCTCGGATACGTCCAGGATCGCGCTCATCCAGCCGGTGTGTTTACCCACAGCGTTGATCAACGGGGCTTCCATGATGAGCACTGGAAAGCGCGTGCCATCGGGCCGTATGAACACGGACTCGTGGCCTTCGCGCGGCAAGTTATTGCCAGCCAGGCGAATGGCCTGACGCTGCTGGTAAACGTCAGCCAGCTCAGGTGGCCAGTAAGGCGAGGGAAATTTGTGATGGAGCAAGTCTTTGGCGTTCAAGCCGACCATCTGGCAAAAAGCCGGGTTGACATAGGTGATGCGACCTGCCAGGTCGCGCGCGCGCAAACCTGTCAGGACCGAATCTTCCATGGCCTTGCGAAAAGCTAGCGCTTCGCTCAGGTCGTTTTCGACTTTCATACGCCGTCGGGTGTCGCGAGCCAGCAAAAAAAGCACCGCCAGCAAGGCCAGCGACATGGCGCTGACCAGCGCGGTCAGCACATTCGGGAACAGCGCTGGCAAGCCTATGCGGCTTTCCAAGCGCACTACCAGCGTATTGCCGGGCAAGTCCAGCAACTGGCGAGCGACAAACGCGCGGTTGCCGCCGGTCGGTACACCAAACAGAGCCAGACGGGTGCCGTCGGGCTCTGTAAATGACAGGCTTTGTCCGCGCGCCAGCTGTTTGTTGACCAACTCTGACAACAGCTCTTGCAGTCCATAGGTGGCCACTGTGTAGCCGGTCAGACGCCCTGCTGCCATGATGGGCAGGCACATGTCAAAGACCTCGACGCCCAAGCCGTCGGGCTGGGGCAAAAAATAACTGCTTGAATACGCAGCACCGCTGAGTCGGCGGGCCGACGCGCAGGCAGAGCTGACATCGGACTGGGTCGTGTTGCGGTTCAGACGCTCGAAGATGGGGCTTCGATAGGGCGAGTCAACAAAGCTGGCAACCTCCAGATTCTCGCTGCGCCATTCAAGCCGCATGATCTCGCGGCGCTCGCGCAGCAAATCGCTCGCTGGGAACAGCCATGCGTCGGTGGTTGGATTGACAGACTGCAAGGCCTGAAAGCTCTGAATGTTGCGAGTCAGGCCGCTGCGAATGTCCAGCACCGACTCGGTGGCATCCCGCTCCAGGCGGGCTTCTATTTGACTGTTTTCATAGCGGCCCGCCAGCCAGACCAGCGTACCTAGCAGTGCCAGCACCAGTGCTAGCAAGAGAGCCCACAGCGCAAAGCGCCTCAAACCCATGGTGGTGCCTGAGAACTTCACAGCCTGCGGTGGTCAAGCGCTGGCAACTGCGAGCGATGAGCTGTCAGTTGGGCCTTGTCGATGACTGCCAGCACCACGCCAGGCCCGACGGCTTGCTCCGCCAGAATATGTCCCCAAGGATCGACCACCATCGAATGACCACAAGTGCGGCGTTTATTCCCATGCAGACCGCCCTGTGCGGCGGCCACCACATAAGCCAGGTTTTCAATCGCACGGGCACGCAGCAACACCTCCCAGTGAGCCTGCCCGGTGGTGTGGGTAAAGGCGCTGGGTATCAGCAGCAGGTCAGCGCCGGCGGCGGCCAGCTGTCGGTACAACTCGGGAAACCGAAGGTCATAGCAAATGCTCAGGCCCACACGGTACAGGTGGCCATCATGCGAGGGGATATCAATAGTGACGGGCTGTGTACCGGGCAACAGGACGCGCGCTTCGTCATAGCTCTCAAGGCCGTTGTGAAAACGGAAAAGATGCATCTTGTCGTAGCGCGCTACACACTTGCCCGCCGGGTCGTAGACCAGCGTGCTGTTGTAAACCTTGTTCAGCACATCGGTGGCCAACGGGATTGTTCCACCCACTACCCAGAGCTTAAAGTCGCGTGCGCACTGACTTAAAAAATCTTGTAGCGGGCCTTGGCCTGCCTGCTCGGCGATGGCCAGCTTGTCGGTGTCTTTCAAACCTAGCAAGCAGAAATATTCAGGCAGCAAGGCAAGCTCAGCACCCGCGTCCGCCGCCTGCTTTAAAAGATGTCGGGCGGCGTCAAGATTGGTTTTGACGTTTGGCGTTGACACCATTTGAAGCGCGGCCACCTTCATGCTCTATGCCTCATGGTTTCTTCTCGACCTTGGTGATTTTCGGGTCGGCCCAACTGCCGTCGATATGAAACTGTTGTGTTGCGGCTTCCATCAACGGGCGACGTAAAAAATACTGAGCCAAAAAAGTCCCTAGGCCAATCGCCGGGTTGATGACTGTGGCAATCAGAGATGCGGTGCCAGCGTTGATCTCAGGCACCACCACCACCTTGAGGTCTTGCGTTTCCTTGGCAATGTCGGCGCTGCCCTCCATCAGCACAGCGGCGTTCACGCCTTTCATTTGCAGGTTATTGGTACTGGCTACGCCTTGGCTAATGGCCACGTCTCCGCGCACAAAATCAAAGGCAAAACCTTCAGAGAACACGTCCCTGAAATCCAGCGTTAACCGGCGCGGCAACGACTGCAAGCTGAGCACGCCCAGCAGCTTGGCCAGACCAGGATCAGCCTTTAAAAACTGGCCTGACTCGATATTCACATTGAACTGGCCACTCATGGTGGGGTAATCCAGGCTCAACGGCGAGCCCGCCCAAGCGACCTGACCTTCCATCTTGCCTTTGCCGCGCCGCACCACATCGGCCATGCCAAAGCGCTTGAGCAGTAAACCTGAATCGAGAATATCCAGCTTGAAATTCATCACCGTACGCCGGCGCTCAGCCGCCGGGCGCTGTGATCGCGGCCCTGCCGCAGGTATCTGGGCATTGATAGCCACCCAGTTGCCAGTGGCCGTCAGCACGGCTTCAGGCATGATGACATTGAACTTGTTCAGTCGCCATTCACGCGGACTGCCTTCGCTGGTAGCCGCAGTCGTGGCGCGATTGACAGCGTCTACTTCAATGCGGCCCAATTTTTTTCCGCGCAGCTCCAAGTCGTCCACCACAATGTCCAGCGCAGGGATGCTGGCAGGTTGGCCGTCAAGAATGCTTTCCACGTCATTGGCCGTACTTTGTGCCAGATTCAAACGCGACAAGCGAGCAAAAATGCGGCCTGGATTGGTACTGCTACTTTGACGATATTCCAGGTAACCATTGAGCTCAGTGGCGTCAAGATTGGCACGCCAAACAGGGCCGTCGCGCGTGCCGCCAATCACTAAGTTGTTCAGCTTACGCCCGCCTACCAGTAAGTCTTTGGCGCGTATCGCTATCTGGTTGGGCAAATAGCTCTGCGCCTGTTGGGCTGCACTTGTCGCCGCGACTGACACCGCCTGCGGACTGCTGCCGACCGTATTTGAAAAAACTCTTTCCCAAGCGTCTACATTAAAACTGTCAAGTTTGATGTTCGCACCCACGCCAGCTTCTGGCAACGGCGATGACTCGCCAGGATCCAGCCCGACGGCAATGCTGCCGCGAATGACGCGCTCCTGTTCTGTGCTGATGTCGCGCACATATTGCGCCGACACCACATTACCCGCGCTGAATGCGAGTTGATCTTGAAGCTTTTGCCCAGGCGCCATGGACTCGCGAATCAGCGTGTTTTCAAAGCGCACAGCCAATAAAGTGTCGGCGCTTTTGGTCAATGGCGCGGGCAGGCTCAGCGCCATGCCTTGCAGGTTACTGGTCACCACGACTTCTGCAACGCCGCGCCTAAAGCCAATCACTGCGCTGTAGGCGGCACTGCCGCTGGCGTTTTGAGCCAAACGCGACGCCTGGCCAATGCCTTTAGCTTGGCGTATGCCTTCAGCCGTTACCGTTCCCTGTGCCCGGAAAATCGTGCCAGCCTCAAGCTCTGCGCCGGCGCTTGTGGTACGGGCCGACGGCTTCCTGCCACCTTCAAAGCGTACATCGCCGCCCAGCATCCGAGCCTGCGCCGACGGAACGCTAAAACCGGCTTCGGTGAAATTGACGACTCCCTTCAAGCGCGACAGAGGCGGCGTCTCGGGCGAGAACTGCGTGTCATTGCCGGGTAATGTCACCGAGCCTTGCACCTTGGTTTTGTCGATGTTGTTGAGCGGTAAATTCAGCCGGATGCCGTAGTCCGCCGGGCCACTGGCCACTGTCTTGGCCAGCACATTGCCCGTCATGCTTGCCAATGGCGATGTGTTGACGAAGCTCAGCGCTTCATTGATCGGCCCTTTCAGTTTGGCCTGTACATCCACCGCAGCTGACTTCATCAGGTTGGGGATGCGCGCATCAGCTTTGACCACCTGCATGCCAGGCAAGCCCGCCACCTTGGCAACCACGTCATTGACTTCAAGCGCTGCCCGGTTAAAGACCAGCTCAGCCGTGATGTCGCTCAGCGCCGGCCAAGGCGCAGCCTCTTTGGGTTGTATCGCACGGGGCACATAGGCAAAAGTGCCATTTTTAACCTTGGCCGAAATTTTGAAATCACCCCGGGAAGGGTCGGCAAAAGGGATGTCGTCAACGGCGCCTTTGACCAAAAACTTGACATCGCTGAGCTCGCCTTGGACGACAGCATCACGCACATAGTGGCGCACCGGGTCGGCCAGTACAAGTGGTAAGTAGCGGTGTACTCGGGCTCCGTTGGCCCGTGTCAGCACGCCCTTCAGGTCAAGTATGCCCAGCGAGTCGGGGTCGGGCCCGCCAGAGCGGGTCTGACCCGAGCGCCAACTGGCCTGCGCAGAGCCCTGGGCATCCGCACCAGCGAAAGCGATATCGCGCATCTGAATGTCAATATTTTGGCCTGTCCACTTCCATTGGGCCTCCATGGATAACCGGTCAAGCAATATGCGTGGGTCTTCAAACACCCCAGGCAGATCAAGGTACCCTTCGGAGATCGCGATTTTGGCCTTGCCTGCGGCCTGCGTCAGGTCAAAGTCAATCGCTGCGTTTTTGATGCCGGGTCTGCCTGGCTGCTGATGCGGCGTCGCGGAACCCGCGCCCTGCGATGCATTGCTGCGCAACACCTGGCTGGGCAGCGCTGCCACTTCTAGGGCGCTGACACGGCCTTTGGCGCTGTAACTCAGATCGCCATTGACCGGTACTTGCCAGCGCGCGTCAAGTGTTTCAACCAGGCCTTTGGGTGCGAATGAAGCCACCAGTGCATGCGTCGTCGTGCCCAGCGGCAAGCGGTTGGCAATTTGAGCCACCGCCGCCAAGTCAAGGCGGTCCGCTTTCAATTCGTTTTTCTGCTCGGTTTGACCCGCCGTGCCGCTGCTGGTCATGGCCAGATTGCCGCCCGGCCATTGCAGCCCGTCGAGCGTGTTGAATGCCAAGTTTTCGGTGGCGAACTCAAATCCGTCGCTAAAGCGCTTGCCTCCGACCCGGCCCGTCACCGACGTCAGTGCCAGTGGCTCCAAGGTTTTGCCGAGCTGAACATTGACATCGTGTAATGCGACATCTAGTGTCGCCGCGCTTGGCTGGCCTTTGCTGATGTCGGCCCAGGCGCGCAAACTGCCGCTGCCTGAGCGGGGGTCAATGCCGAAGGTGTTGGACACATACTGCTTGATGCGCGATACATCCCCAACGCGGCTGAACTCCGCGTAGAACTGACCTGACCAGTCAGAAAAGTGTCCAGCGCCTCTGGACAGCAAGGGCTGCCGGAACTGCCCGCGCAGGCTGAAGCGGTCGCCCCACTCCGTCGGCGGCGTTGCGTCAATGCGAAAGGCGTGCCTGCGGGTGCTGTTGCGCATCACGGCATCAACCTGATTCAAGGTCAGCGGCGGCGCTTTGGTTTGTTCGTCAGTCCAGCGCAGCGTGCCGCCCTGAATGACAAACTCTGCTTGCGAAAAGATCCAGTCTGCCGTGTCATTGTTGTCG
>JBBRDA010000135.1:0-7058 GCA_038204335.1 Burkholderiales bacterium | reverse complement strand
CAACAGCTACTTGGTGGGCGATGTGCAGACTGGCTACATCGCCATCGACCCGGGCCCAGCGGATGTCGACCATTTGCAGCGCCTTTACAACGCTGCGGGCGGTGACATTCGCCTGATTGTGTGTACGCACTCACATCCTGACCACTCGCCGGGCGCCAAGCCCCTGCAAGCGCTTTGTATGACAGCGGGCAGGCCAAAGCCGCTGATTGCGGGCCTGCCCTCCCAACCCACAGCGCGGGCTGACAGCGTTTTCATACCCGATAGAACGCTATTAAATCATGAGCTGCTTGCGCCCGAATTTATTGGCTTAGAGGTCAATTTGATAGGTGAAAAGAGCCAAAATCAGTATACTTTGGAGGTGATTTGTACCCCGGGCCATGCGGCCAACCACCTCTGCCTGGTGCTGGTTGAAGACGGCTTGCTGTTCAGTGGTGACCATATTTTGAACGGCAGCACCACGGTGATCAATCCGCCTGACGGCAACATGAATGCCTACCTGGATTCGCTAGACGTTTTAAGTGCCACCTGCGATGAGCACCAAATTGAATTCATCCTGCCGGCCCACGGTTACGTCATCGGCCAAGCGAAAACCGCGATTGCCCAGCTCAAGGCGCACCGCTTGAAGCGCGAAGCAAAAATCAAGGCGGTGATAGCGGCCATGCCGGAAGGCACGCTAGACGATTGGGTACCCCTGGCTTATGACGATGTGGACGAGCGTATCTGGCCTGTGGCCAAGCGCTCGCTGGCAGCGCATGTGGAGCGCTTGCAATCGTTACGACATTAAAAGTGTGAAGCCCGCCGATAAGCCGGATTTTGTGCACTGATCCTTCTTGCGAAGGAACAGTGTGACCGCCATTAATCTGGGCCGGGGGTCGCCCACCCGGCTCGGTGCTACCTACCCGCCAACTCAACGGAACCATCTCAACGTTGGCCTATTTGGTATTGCTGCGCGTAGAGATTGCCCGTTTCACCCGAACTCAATCGGCTCGTCTCTGTTGCTCTAATCCTCACCTTATACCTTGCGGCTTTCAGTGGAGAGGTGTTACCTCCTACGCTGTCCTGTGCAGTCCGGACGTTCCTCCAGTGTCAGGTTTCCCATACGACACCAGCGGCGGTCTGGCAGGCTTCACCGCTTGATTATCGGTGCAACTTAAAATACAGGCTGATCCGAAAAACAGATCCAAGAAGGCCGACATGATCCGCATCACTGAACTCAAGCTCCCGCTTGACCACGACGAGCACGCACTGCCTGCGCTGATCGTTAAAACGCTGGGCATCGCCAGCGCCGAGTTGGTAAGTCACACCATCTACAAGCGCAGCTACGACGCGCGCAAGCAAAAGCTGCTGTTGGTTTACATCGTCGACGTTGAGATTGCCCTCACGCTTGAGACAACGCTTCTCAAACAGTTTGAAGCGCACCCGCACATTCGCCCAACGCCTGACCAGAACTATTACCCGCCGGTCAAGCTCAGTACAGCCCCTGTCCTGCGGCCGGTCGTGGTTGGCTTTGGCCCTTGCGGCATTTTTGCAGCGCTGCTGCTGGCGCAAATGGGGTTCAAGCCGATCGTGCTGGAGCGCGGCAAAAAAGTACGGGAACGCACCCAAGACACCTGGGGCCTGTGGCGCAAGAGCACCTTGAACCCAGAGTCCAACGTGCAGTTTGGCGAAGGCGGTGCGGGAACGTTTTCAGACGGCAAGCTCTGGAGCCAGATCAAAGACCCGCGCCATCTGGGTCGCAAGGTGATGATGGAGTTTGTCAAAGCCGGTGCACCTGAAGAAATTTTGCTGGTCAGCAAGCCGCACATTGGCACCTTCAAGCTCGTCAAAGTCGTTGAGCACATGCGTGAGCAAATCATTGCGCTGGGTGGTGAGGTGCGGTTCGAGCAGCGAGTGTCCGACATTCTGATTGAGCGAGGTGAGATTCGTGGCCTGACGGTGCAAAACCTGCATAACGATACGTCGTACGACATGCGCGCAGACCATGTCGTGTTGGCACTCGGCCACAGTTCGCGTGACACTGTTGCGATGCTGCATGAACGCGGTGTCTACATGGAGGCCAAGCCATTTTCCATCGGCTTTCGTATTGAGCACCCGCAAGGCGTGATTGACCGCGCGCGGCTAGGCCAGCACGCTGGCCACCCACTGCTGGGCGCAGCAGACTACAAGCTGGTACATCACGCAGCGAACGGGAGAAGCGTTTACAGCTTTTGCATGTGCCCCGGTGGTACGGTGGTGGCAGCTACTTCAGAGCCGGGCCGGGTCGTGACCAACGGCATGAGCCAATATTCACGCAATGAGCGCAATGCCAACGCTGGCATTGTGGTGGGCATATCGCCCTCTGACTACCCGGGCGGCCCGCTGGTCGGACTCGAATTTCAGAGACAGTTAGAGTCTCATGCCTTCACGCTGGGCGGCAGCAACTACCAGGCACCTGGCCAGTTGGTCGGCGATTTTGTAGCGGGCAAACGTTCCACGCAACTGGGCAGCGTGGAGCCGTCTTACAAACCCGGCGTGTTGCTGGGCGATTTGCACAGCGCCCTGCCCGCCTATGCGATTGCGGCCATGCGCGAGGCCTTGCCCGTATTTGGTAAAAAAATACGCGGTTTTGACATGCATGACGCGGTGTTGACGGGCGTTGAAACCCGGACCTCGTCGCCCGTCAAAATCACCCGTGGCGATGACTTTCAAAGTCTGAACGTTAGAGGCCTTTACCCAGCCGGTGAAGGAGCGAGCTATGCGGGCGGTATTTTGTCAGCCGGAGTGGACGGCATTGAAGTGGCCGAGGCTGTGGCTTTGAACATCACCACACCACGATAACAAGCCGCGATAATGCAGGCCATGCAAAATATCGCCGAAGAATCCATGACTGAAGTTGCCGCCACCCAAACACAGCCGGAGCAGCAGCCGCAGCCTAAACCAAAACAGCACAACCCACGGCAGGTCAGCCCGGTGCTGGAAAAGCTGTTTGAGCTGCACCCCAAGCTGTTTGGCGCGAAGTTTCTGCCGCTCAAGCTGGGCATTTTTCATGACCTGCTGGCGCGCCATCCGGAGGTGTTCAAAAAAGACGAGCTCAAGCTGGCCATGGGTCAGCATGCTCGGTCCACACGCTACCTGGAATGCGTGGCCGCCGGACTGCCGCGCCATGACCTGGACGGCGTGGCGGTTGAGCCGGTGGCGCCAGAGCATGTTCACCACGCGATTTTGGAGGTCTTTCGCAGACGGCAAGCCCGGTCAAAAGAAGACTTGCGGCCACGCCTCACCGTCTTGTTGAAGCAGGCGATCGAAAATTCAGGCTTGGGACGGGATGACTACGCAGCGCGGGTGGCAGTGCAGGATGAAGCCACCAATGCTTTGCTCGACGACGCGATGGCGGAGCTGAAGGCTGAAGCGGCAAAACGCGAAGCGCTGATGGTGACCTTCAAAGCGAGCGGCAAAACCGAGGCAGAGTTTGCCGACATGTACGGTATGAACCTGAAGCTGGTCAGCAGCGTATTGGCCCGGGTACGCGCCGAAGAAGCAGCAAAAGCAGTAAAAACAGAGTAGGCCGCTGTTTAGACGTGAAAAAGGCCCTAGGAAGTCTCCAAGGGCCTGTTTTACCTATTAAATTGAGCTTTAACCCAATGAATACGGGCGCAAGCAGCTACTAAATCAGTAGCAACTTTCTCAATTAAACCTTGCCAGGTTGATGATCACGAAGGGCCGCAATGCGCTCTTCAATCGGCGGGTGGGTTGAAAACAGCTTGCCCATTCCGCCAGCAATACCCATGGCTGCCACGGACTTGGGCAACTCGCCGGGCACCATACCGCCCAAACGAGCCAACGCGTTCATCATGGGCTGGTTTCTGCCCATCAGCTGCGCTGCGCCGGCATCAGCTCGGAACTCACGGTGGCGGGAGAACCAGGCGACCACCATGTGGGCAGCAACACCGAGGACGATGTCCATCACGATGGTCGTGATGTAGTAGCCCATACCGGGGCCGTCGCTGGTGTTTTTCAGGATCACTTTGTCGACAAAGTACCCCACAACACGGCTGATAAAGACCACGAAGGTGTTCATCACGCCCTGAATCAGCGTCATCGTGACCATGTCGCCGTTGGCGATGTGTGCGACCTCGTGACCAATGACAGCCTCGATTTCTTCACGCGTCATGCCTTGGAGCAAACCCGTCGAGACCGCTACGAGGGCGGAGTTTTTAAACGCGCCAGTAGCAAACGCATTGGGAGCGCCTTCAAAAATACCCACTTCCGGCATACCGATTTGGGCTTTGTCAGCAAACTTTTTGACAGTATCGACAATCCAGGCCTCGTCAGCGTTTTGCGGCTCGTTGATGACGCGTACGCCCGCGCTCCATTTGGCCACGGGCTTGCTGATCAGCAACGAGATAAACGCGCCGCCAAACCCCATGATGAGGGCAAAACCGAGCAGCGACGTGAGGTTCAGGCCCTGCGCCGTGATAAACCGATTCAGACCCAGCACATTGACAATGATGCCCAGCACGACGATGACGGCCAGGTTGGTCATGACAAATAGAAAAATACGTTTCATGAAATCTCCGAGTGGAAGTTAACTCAACAGTTCGACAAATGGGGGGCGGTCGCCCGAGCTCAAGAGCTCCTAACCGCTAACCACCAAATTATTTTGAATTTTGCTGATTCTCTTGTTTTTCGGGCGAAACACAAGAATGTCCTCATAAAAGGAAAGTTTCTCGTTCTCCGCGCACCAGCCCGGCACGCCCAACACGGGCAGCGGTAAAAACGGTTTGCTGGCCAGTTTTTCGGCGTTGATGTCGCCAGCTATCCAGGCATCGAGTGATGCGATTGAATCTGCAGGTGGCTGCGCCCGATAAACATGGGCCGTGATGGGCTTTCTTGGCGTCACCAGCTTTTCCAGCAAGGCATGGCCAAATAAAACCAACTGCGCGTCATGCCACATGGGGCGCAGCTCAATAAACAGCCGCTGCCAATCTCTGGCAATCAGTGCGTCCCACAGCGGCTGGGGCGCGAGTAGAAACGCCGCGTTTTCATCGAACAGCGTGAGCGCATCGCGCACCGGGCCGCGGGTTTTTTGAACGCCGTCCATAGCAAGCTGCGCGGCCTGTAACTGGTTCAGCTTCTTCTTGGTCTGTGGAAACGTCAGCCAGCACAGGCCATTGAAAAAATCGTGCAGGTTGTCGCGCGTGGGGACGCTTTGGGTGTCGAAAATGAACTGTTCGTAGGCCTGCCCATCGGGCAAGTTTGACTGCCCAACAAAGCGCACGGGCAATCCTGAAACCGCATTTAGAACGTCGGCGACACCACTGCCAGGGAACGCAGGCGCATTCACCGCATAAGGGGCCAGCCACGGAGCACCCCAGTCAATGACGCCAAGCGTCACACCATACGCCAAGCCAGAGTTTCGCCACTGCGCAGCGGTTTGAGCTGGCCCTCACCAAAGGCAAAGCTCTCGGGCGGTGTCCAGCTTTCTTTTTTGAGCGTCACTGTTCCGGTGTTGCGCGGCAAGCCGTAAAAATCAGCGCCGTTGAAGCTGGCGAATGCCTCCAGCTTGTGCAGAGCGCCGGCTGCTTCAAAAGCTTCGGCATACAACTCCATCGCCGCATGGGCGGTGTAGCAGCCTGCACAGCCGCTGGCATGCTCTTTCAGGTGTGCAGGGTGAGGCGCACTGTCTGTACCTAGGAAAAAACGCGAATTGTTGCTAACCGCTGCTTCGACCAGTGCCAGCCTATGCGTTTCGCGTTTGAGCACAGGCAGGCAGTAATAATGCGGCCGAATACCGCCGGTAAAAATAGCGTTGCGGTTGTACAGCAAGTGGTGGGCGGTGATGGTGGCGGCCGTATAGCTATCTGCATCGCGCACGTAATGTGCCGCCTCTTTTGTCGTGATGTGCTCAAACACGATTTTGAGTTCCGGGAAGTCGCGCCTCAGTGGCATCAACTGCTGGTCGATGAACACTGCCTCACGGTCAAACAGATCGATGTCCGGCGAGGTGACTTCGCCGTGCACCAACAGCAGCAAGCCTTCTTTTTGCATGGCTTCCAGCGTTTTGTAGGTCTTGCGCAGGTCGGTCACGCCTGCATCGCTGTTGGTGGTGGCGCCCGCAGGGTAAAGCTTGGCAGCCACCACGCCAGCATCTTTGGCGCGTTTGATTTCGTCTGGGGGCAAGTTGTCCGTCAAATACAGCGTCATCAGGGGTTCAAAAGTCACCCCCTGGGGCACGGCTGCCTGAATGCGACTTTTGTAGGCCAGCGCTTGCGCGGCAGTGGTGACCGGTGGCCGCAAATTCGGCATGATGATGGCGCGGCCAAACTGGGCTGCAGTGTGCGGCACCACGGTGTGAAGTGCGTCGCCGTCGCGTACATGCAGATGCCAGTCATCAGGGCGAGTCAAAGTCAGAGTTGCGGCTGCAGCAGTGGATTGGGATGTCATAAATTGAATTGTCGCATTGGGACGTTAAAAAAATCAGGACGTAAAAAAACCCGCACGCAGCGGGTTTTTTTCAAAGGCAAAAATCAATGCGCAAGAATTTTATTCAAGAAGTCCTTGGTACGCGCCTGGCGGTTTTCGGGGTGCATGAAAAACTCGTTGGTTGAGCAGTCTTCAAGGATCTTGCCGCCCACGTCCATAAAAATCACCCGGCTGCCGACCTTTTTGGCAAAACCCATTTCATGGGTGACGACCATCATGGTCATGCCCTCTTTGGCCAAGTCCATCATGCAGTCCAGCACCTCACCCACCATCTCGGGGTCAAGCGCAGACGTGGGTTCGTCAAACAGCATCGCAATCGGGTCCATGCTGAGCGCACGTGCAATCGCCACACGCTGCTGCTGGCCACCGGAGAGCTGACCAGGAAACTTGTCTTTGTGCAGCATCAGGCCCACGCGGTCGAGATACTTCAGCCCGTGGGCCTTGGCTTCTTCGGGTTTGCGGCCCAGCACTTTCATTTGCGCGATCGTCAGGTTCTCGGTGACGCTCAGGTGCGGAAACAGCTCGAAGTTCTGAAACACCATGCCAACCTTGCTGCGCAGCTTGGGCAAGTCGGTCTTTGGGTCATGCACGGCCTG
>JBBRDA010000134.1:0-7218 GCA_038204335.1 Burkholderiales bacterium | reverse complement strand
GGCAGGTGTGCCAGAGGGTGCAAGCTGCCTCAGGGGGCAAGACTCTGCTACCGCGCACTACCTCATCGTGATGCCAGCCAAATGGAGCGGCGTGCTGGTAGTGCATGCCCATGGCGGGCCTGTGCTGGGCGAGCCCAAAGCCACCCGCGCCGATGAAGATATCAAGCGCTGGGCCACCACCGTCACACAAGGGCATGCATGGGCGGGCTCTGTGTTTCGTCAGGGTGGCTTTGCCGTGACCACGGCTGCCGAAGATACGGAGCGTGTGCGCCGGATATTTGTTGACCATGTGGCAAAACCCCGCGTCACGTTGCTGCACGGGCAGTCGTGGGGCGGTATGGTGGCCACGCGGGCGGCCGAGATGTTTCCCAAGTCGTGGAATGGCATGTTGCTGACCAGTGGCGTTGTGGCAGGGCCAGCCACCTATGACTTTCGGTTGGACTTGCGCGCCATCTACCAGCACCTGTGCAACAACCTGCCGCTCGCTACCGAGCCAGCCTAGTCACTGGCCATCGGCCTGCCTGCCGACAGCAAGCTGTCCAACGCTGAGGTGGCGACCCGTGCAGACGAATGCCTGGGCGTACGCAAGCCCGCCGCCCAGCGAACGCCGCAGCAGGCACAAAAGCTCAAAACCATTGTGGATGTGCTCAAAATTCCCGAAAGCTCGGTGGTGGGTCACCTCAACTGGGGCACCTTCATGCTGCGCGATGTGGTGGCCAAAAATGGTGGGGCCAGCCCGTTTGGCAACGAGCGTGTGCGCTATGTGGGTTCTGCTGACGATGCCGCACTGAACGCCGCTGTGCCGCGCTTCAAACCCGACCCGGCCGCAGTGGCGCGGTTTGCCGCCGATGTGGACCACGCCGGGCGCTTCGCCGTGCCCGTGGTCAGTGCGCACGGCATTCGCGATGCCACGGTTTTTGTAGAGGGCAGCGACACCCTGCGCCAGCGCATGGCAGCTGCTGGCAACGGCCAACGGCTGGTGCAAAACTTTGTGGATTCGGCCGAGCACAGCTATTGGGGCGATGCCTACTACCCACCGCTGTTCAACGCGCTGCTGAATTGAGTTGAAAAGGGCCAGAAGCCCACGCCGGCAGGCATTGCCGCCAGTTGCGTGCAACAACCCGGCGCTGCCGCCAAAGACTGTCAGTTTTTGCCTGACTACCTGAACAAACCGCTTTCTTCACGCGTCTTTTTGCGCTAACCCCAGCCGCCCGGCCTGCTTTAAAAAACAATGGGAGCTAGAGTCTCAGGCGCAGGAAACAATGGGGGTCAAGGAAACAATGGGGGTCAGACTCCAATTGATTTGCGAAACAATAGGGGTCAGACTCCAATTGATTTGAATTGAAGTCATTTCTGGCAAAAGAAACTGCTTGACCATGAGCCTGGACCGGCTTAGTATTACGTTCGTAATAACGGAGTCACATCATGCACATGCTCAAACTGACACAAATTGGTAATTCGGTCGGGGTCATTTTGCCGAAAGAGGCGCTGTCTCGGCTCAAACTTGGCAAGGGAGAGAGTGTGTTTTTGACCGAGACACCCGATGGCTACACCCTCACGCCATATGACCCAGCGCTGGAAGAAGAAATCGCCGCAGGCCGGGCCTTTATGCGGGACTTCAAAGACACGTTCCACCAGCTTGCCAAATGAGCTGGCGTTGGATCACCAAGTCGGCGCTGATGTTGCTGCATGACGAAAGCCTGGCAACCCATGGCGGAGGTGAAGGTTTGCGCGACGAGGGCTTGCTGGACTCAGCCTTGGCGCGACCCCTTAATCTGGTGGCTTATGCAGACGCTGATGCCCCGCCTGATGTGGCTGCACTGGCGGCCAGCTACACCGTAGGTTTGGCAAAGAACCACCCCTTTGTTGACGGCAATAAGCGGGCGGCGTTTTTGGCAACGGGTTTGTTTTTGTACCTGAACGGCTATCGTTTAAATGCCTCGCAGGCTGATGCCACCATTACCATGCTGGCCGTCGCCTCAGGCGACATCACAGAAGATGCTTTTGCCGATTGGCTACGCCTTCACACCCAGAAAAAGGTGGTCAAATAGGCCTTCAGCCCAATGAATACGGGCGCAAGCAGCTCATTAATCTATAGCATATCGAATGCTGCGGCAGGCTTTGATACGAGCACAGAATAACGATCACTAATGCTTTTGGCCAGCACCAGCAAATCCTGATCCCCCGTGACTAGCAGCTTTGCCTGGGCTGCAATAGCGGCATGAATGAACATATCGTCGTCTGCATCGCGGCTGTAGCGCGCATCAGCAATGCCCTGCGACACATCAGTCCAAATGGCTGCAGCCCTGATGTCGTGCAAAACGGCTTTGCGCTCTTCCAGGTTGATGTAACGGTCAAACTTGGGTTTCCACAGACGTGACTCCAGCTCGGCAAAGGTTGCGCTTGTCAACACCAGTTGGTGATCCGTCAAGGCTTTGGCCAACAGCTTGGCGGGCACGCCATCAGGCGACAGCGCGGCGCTGATGATGACATTGGTGTCAATGACGATCAGCATGACCTGCGAGCCTTCAGGTGTGCAATATTTCAGCTCTCGCCGCTGAGTAATTCGTCCAGTTTGTCTTGCGTCAGTCCACGTTCACGCGCGGACGCGGCTGTGCCTTGCATCGTGTGCTTCAAGCGGTTGGCATAAAACGACCGCATGTCTTCATAGTCCTGCGCCGACACCATGACCCCCACGACCCGGTTATGCCGTGTGATGTGAACAGGCTCTTTTTGAGCCATGTCGATCATTTGCCCGAACTGGGTTTTGGCGGAATTGGCGCTTAGAACTTGCATACCGACATATTAGCACGAATCGTTCGATTTGAACGTATTTCGAGTCTCACTTCCCCACGCAGTCCGCGTAGTACCTCAGCTTGCCTTTGGCATCCACCTGCTCTACCAAGCCATGAATGTCGGTTTCAAAACCTGGGCACTGAGCGTTGAACTCTCTGGCAAACTTTAAATAGTCCACGATTTTCTTGTTGAACACTTCACCGGGGATCAGCAGCGGAATACCCGGTGGGTACGGCGTGACCAGGCCCACCGTGATCCGGCCTTCGAGGTGGTCAATCTCGACCCGCTCGGTGGTGCGGTGGGCGATGTTGGCGTAAGCGTCGCTGGGCTTCATGGCGGGGGTTAGGTCGCTCTGGTAGACCTCCGTCGTCAGGCGCGCAATGTCGTACTTGGTGTACATGGCGTGGATGTGCTGGCACAGGTCGGCCAGGCCCATTTTTTCGTATTTGGGGTGCTTTTGGCAAAACTCGGGCAGGATGCGCCACATGGCGGCGTTTTTGTCGTAGTCGTCCTTGAACTGCTGCAGCGCCGTCAGAAGCGTGTTCCACCGGCCTTTGGTGATGCCGATGGTGAACATGATGAAAAAGCTGTACAAACCAGTTTTTTCAACAATCACGCCGTGCTCGGCCAAAAACTTGGTGACGATGCTGGCCGGGATGCCGGTTTTGGCAAACTTGCCGTTCAAGTCCATACCTGGCGTGACGATGGTTGCCTTGATCGGGTCGAGCATGTTGAAGCCGGTGGCCATCTGCCCAAAGCCGTGCCAGTTGTTGGCGCCGTTTCTGGCAGTTTTGGCGCTGCGGGACTCGCCTTTGATGATCCAGTCTTTGGGGTTGCCAATGCCTTCGTCATTGACACTGTCGCCTTCAAACCGGTCTGGGCCCCATACCTTGAACCACCAGTCGTCGCCGTACTCGGCGTCAATCTTGCGCATGGCGCGCCTGAAGTCGAGCGCTTCGGCAATGCTTTCTTCAACCAGCGCAGTGCCGCCGGGTGGCTCCATCATGGCGGCGGCAACGTCGCAGCTGGCAATGATGCTGTACTGCGGGCTTGTACTGGTATGCATCAAATACGCTTCATTGAACAAATGCCTGTCGAGCTTGACGTCTTGCGAGTCCTGCACCAGCACATGGCTGGCCTGGCTGATACCCGCCAGCAACTTGTGGATGGACTGCGTGGAATACACCACCGCTGTTTTTGGCCTGATGCGGTTTTTACCCATGGCGTGATACGTGCCATAAAACGGGTGAAAAGCGGCGTGTGGCAGCCAGGCCTCGTCAAAATGCAGGTTGTCGATATAACCGTCGAGCATGCCTTTGATGGTTTCGGTGTTGTACAGCACGCCGTCATAGGTTGATTGCGTCAGCGTCATCACGCGTGGCTTGATTTTGCTGATGCCCTTGACGCCTTTAAGCAGCGGATTGGCTTCAATCTTGGCGCGAATGGCGTCGGGTTCAAACTCGCTTTGCGGGATCGGCCCGATGATGCCAAAGTGGTTGCGCGTGGGCTTAAGAAACACCGGAATCGAGCCGGTCATGATGATGGCGTGCAAGATGGACTTGTGGCAGTTGCGGTCAACCACCACCACGTCGCCCGGTGCCACGGTGTGGTGCCACACCATTTTGTTGCTGGTGCTGGTGCCATTGGTCACAAAAAAGCAATGGTCAGCGTTAAAGATGCGGGCGGCGTTGCGCTCTGACGCACCAATCGCGCCGTCATGGTCTAGCAACTGGCCAAGCTCTTCAACCGCGTTGCAGACGTCAGCGCGCAGCATGTTTTCACCATAAAACTGGTGGTACATCTGGCCGACTGGGCTCTTTAAAAACGCGACACCACCTGAATGGCCGGGGCAGTGCCAGCTATACGAGCCGTCTTCAGCGTAGTCAAGCAGCGCTTTGAAGAACGGCGGTTGCACGCCTTCTAGGTAGCTTTTGGCTTCACGCAGAATGTGCCGTGCCACAAACTCGGGCGTGTCTTCAAACATGTGAATAAAGCCGTGCAGCTCACGCAAAATATCGTTCGGTATGTGGCGTGAGGTTTTCGTTTCGCCGTACACATAAATCGGCACGTCCAGGTTTTTGCGGCGTACTTCTTCAATAAAGTTGCGCAGGTTAAGTACCGCCGGGTCAAGGTCTGGGCCGGGGGTGAATTCTTCGTCGTCAATTGACAAAATAAACGCGCTTGCCCTGCTCTGCTGCTGTGCAAACTGACTTAAGTCGCCATAACTGGTGACACCCAAGACTTCAAAGCCTTCAGTTTCAATGGCTTGCGCGAGCGCGCGGATGCCCAGGCCGGAGGTGTTTTCAGAGCGGAAGTCTTCGTCGATGATGACGATGGGGAAACGAAATTTCATGGCGGTGGTGTATCGTGAGGAAAGTGGTCAGCAGGTGAGCAACAGGCACAAGAACCTGCAAGAACTTCGAAAGTGTACGGAAATTATGTGTCTTTGGGCTTGCAGGGTGCTACATTGGCCGCAAATTGTGTTCTCAGTCCTACACACAACAAAGCAATCAAAGGAGAAGTCGCATGTCGGAATCAACCATTTGGTGGCTGCTCGCAGGCGCTGCCGTGGGCATAGAGTTAATGACCGGCACGTTTTACCTGCTGATGCTGGCCATCGGCCTGGCTGCGGCGGCTATTGCGTCCCACCTAGGCTTGCCCCTCACCTGGCAGTTGGTAACGGCGGCGGTAGTCGGCGGCGGGGCTGTTGTGCTGTGGTACTACGTTCGCGGCGATCAACCCACCAAAGTACCTGCACAGTCGAATGCAGATGTGCATATCGACATCGGCGAGCCTGTGTTTGTTGATGCCTGGAACGCTGACGGCACCGCCAACGTTAAATATCGCGGCTCTAACTGGGCGGCCATCACTCATAACCAAACGCCGATGACGGGACAGCACCGCATCGCTGAGTTGCTAGGCAACCGCCTTGTGCTCGAGAAAATTTAACGACTTCGCATCTAACCAACCGGGATAAATTTATGGAAATCGCGCTCCTTTTGCTCATCATTGCCGTTATTTTTATTGTTCGCAGTATCAAGGTTGTGCCGCAGCAAAACGCATGGGTCGTCGAGCGACTCGGCAAGTACAACGGTACGCTAACGCCAGGCCTTAATTTTTTGGTACCGTTCATCGACAAGGTGGCCTACAAACACTCCCTGAAGGAAATCCCGCTGGATGTACCCAGCCAGGTTTGCATCACACGCGACAACACGCAACTGCAGGTCGATGGCATTTTGTACTTTCAGGTCACAGACCCGATGCGTGCCAGCTATGGCTCGTCGAATTACATCATTGCAGTAACGCAACTGGCGCAAACGTCGCTGCGTTCCGTCATCGGCAAGCTGGAGCTGGACAAAACCTTTGAAGAGCGCACCATCATCAATTCACAGGTGGTGGCGGCGATTGACGAAGCCGCACTTAACTGGGGCGTGAAGGTGCTGCGTTATGAGATCAAGGACCTGACGCCGCCAAAAGAAATTTTGCTTGCCATGCAGTCCCAAATTACCGCTGAACGTGAAAAGCGCGCACTGATCGCTGCGTCTGAGGGCCGCAGGCAAGAACAGATCAACATTGCGACTGGCGAGCGTGAAGCTTTTATTGCCCGGTCTGAAGGTGAAAAGCTGGCAGCCATTAACAATGCGCAGGGTGAAGCATCGGCCATCCTTGCTGTGGCAGATGCCAATGCCAAAGCCATTGAGTTGGTCGCCAACGCCATTCGCCAACCCGGCGGCGAGCAGGCAGTGCAACTTAAGGTGGCTGAAAAAGCTGTTGAGGCCTACGGTCGTCTGGCTGCAGATGCAACCACCACCCTGATCGTGCCCAGCAACATGACAGAGGTGTCAGCCTTGATCACCTCTGCCATGAAAATGGTTCAATTGAACAAAGCTTGAATTTTCAAAGGCTGACATGGATGTGATGAACGTTTTGGGCACGGCTCTGGTGCCATGCTCTTATGACCCGCTGACGGGTTACTTCAGGGACGGCTGCTGCAAAACCGACGAGAGCGACACCGGATCGCACCTGATCTGCGCCAGGGTTACGCCAGAGTTTTTGGTCTTTTCAACCGAGCGCGGCAATGACCTGGTCACCCCCCGGCCTGAATACCGTTTTAAAGGCTTAAAACCTGGCGACCGCTGGTGCCTGTGCGCTACCCGCTGGGCCGAAGCCCTGGCAGCGGGCGTAGCACCACCCGTGGTGCTGGAATCCACCCACGCCAGCGCGCTTAGATTTGTCACGATGGCGCAACTAGAGAAGCACCGCTTTACTGCCGCGCTACAATAGGGGCAAGCGGAAGGGTGGATGAGCGGTTTAAGTCATACGCCTGGAAAGCGTACGTAGGGTTAAACCTACCGCGGGTTCGAATCCCGCCTCTTCCGCCAAAAAAGATCGAAAAAAAAGCCACCTCGCGGTGGCTTTTTT
>JBBRDA010000133.1:0-7220 GCA_038204335.1 Burkholderiales bacterium | reverse complement strand
TACCTCGTCTGCTGTTGGCGTGTTGATGGTCAGGCCAGTGATGGTGTGGCCCAGCCCGTTAAAGCGGCCTTTGTAGTTTGGCATACCAGCAAAGCCTGCGCCGCCGTTCCAGCCGCTGGTGACCGTTGCATCAATGTTGCTGCCCAAGGCAAAGCGGGCGTTTTGGTTGCCGTACATACCCTGCAAGTCATTGGCTGAGAAGACGCCTTCAGCCCCTACGCTGTTGACGATGGTGTAGGCCTCGCCATTGATGCTGAGCGATGTGCCCGTGGCCATGTCGACCCGGCCAGTAAAGCCGCCAGCGCCCAGTGCCATGTTGACCCTGCCGCCCGGCACGGCCGCACTAGCGCCGTTGGCCGTGGCCGTGTTCATGACCAACCCTGCGCTGCCGGTAGCCGTTGCCACCGCGTTGAAGTTGATGTCGCGTGCCGCAGTGAGCGTGAGCGTGTTGGCGCTCCAGCTCACGGCGTCGTTGACGTTGATGTCACCGCCGCCCGCTGCTTGGCTGCCGCCGCTGGACAAAATGCTGACGCTGGTGTTCACCAAATTGGCGGACAAAGTAGCGCCGCTGATGTCCCCGCCTGAGGCGGAAATGTTGTAGTCAGCAGGGTCGATCAACCAGCTACCCGTTTGCCCAGCGGCAGCGCGGGTGGTAACTTGTGTGCCCGCCGTCACCTTGACATTGGCCGCACTGGTTTCAATAAAGCCGCCATTGCCGCCCATGCCGTCAGTGTTCGATGCAGATGCGTCCAGCGTGCCACCCACATTGACTGTGCCGTGTGCCATGTCCCCCATCAGCATGATGCGGCCAGACCTGTTTTGAATCGTCTTGGCTTCAATGATGCCCGTGTTGTTGACCGTTGCCGTTGTTAGCGCATCCATTGCCCTTGCAGATAAAAGCACCTGCCCACCATCGGCCTTGATGAGTTGTTTGTTCTCTGCCAATGCATTGACCGCACCTTGGTCAATGCTGTAGCTCAGCAAGCTGCCGTTGTTGAGGTTAAGCGTGACTTTGTTGCCTGCGGCCAGCAGCGCCGTGCCCAGGTTGGCGACCATGACGCCTTCGTTGCGTACCTCTGGGGCGAGTAGGGCCAGGTAGCCGCCGCTGGCTGCGGTCATCGTGCCCTGGTTGACGACTGATGCGCGGCTGCCATTGCCTGTGAAGACGTTATTGCCCGCCATGAAGTCGGCATTGCTCATGTTCAGCGTAGAAGCCACCAGTCCGCCGACGTTGACCTGGCTGCCTGCACCAAACAGTATGCCGTTGGGGTTAAGAATGAAGACTTGGCCATTTGCAGTCAAGCTGCCTAATAATTCACTGGGGCTGGTGCCTGTGATTCGGTTCAGGGCAATGGCTTGGGCGCTGGGCTGGTTAAAGACCAGCGCTTCGTTGGCTCGGGTTGAAAGGCTTGTCCAGTCAATTGCCAAACGATTCGTGCTTTGGTTGATGGTGGTGGTGTTGCCAGCGGTGGCGACTGTCCCGCCGCCCGCCACCACGGCGGCGTTGGCGGCGTCTGCTGCGTAGGTCAGTTGCCAGGGCGGCGCTAACAACGCCAGAGCCGTCAACACACTGGAGAGACTGGTAAAGCTGACGCTGCTGCGACCCGAGCCGCCTTTGCTGCGGCCTTTGGCGTTTTCTGCGACGGCGACCCACAGGTTTAAAGCGGCGTTCCACACAAGGCGGTAAATGCGGTTCATGCTGGCGTGGCTTTTCATGGGGAACTCCTGTTGCGCTTTTCTGTGGTCATATCGTCAGCCTCAAGGGTTTCACCTAAGATGCTGTCGTATTCTTGTCAGCGGGGAGCTTTCTGTCTGTCCCATGCACATGGGACAAGCCGTCAATGAAGAAAGCCCCGCCAGGACAATACGTTGACAGCCACCGTAACCAGCTCATGAAAATCACCTTCGTTGACGACAGCCCTCAGATGCGCCAGATGATTGCCAGCGTGCTGGCACTGGGCTTTGCGGATGCACAAGTCACTTCGTTCGAAACGCTCGCTGGCGCATCCGCGTTTGCGCGCGAGAACGCGCAGGACATTTGGCTGATCGATTTGGGCTTACCTGACGGTACGGGCATTGACCTGATACGGCTGGTACGCGACAAATTTCCGCAAACGCATGTCTTGGTGATCACGGTCTTCACTGATGCGGAAAATATCGTTAACAGTATTCAGGCTGGTGCGAACGGGTATTTGCTCAAGGAAGACATGCAAAGAGACCTGTCGCTGGTTTCAACTATTGAAGCCATCAAACGGGGCGGCACACCGCTATCACCCCTAATTGCAAGCCGTCTTCTTGCGCGCATGCAAATCCCGGCGCTGCCCAGCATTGCGGAGCAAAAAACGACCCTGCAACCGTCAGCGCGCACTGCACCAGAACATGGGTTGGCACCGCGCGAGGTCGAACTGCTCCTTATATTGGGGCGCGGCTACACCTACCTGGAGGCCGCTGGACTCATGGGGGTTGAAATAGGAACGGTGCAGACTTACGTCAAACGCATCTACACCAAGCTCGCCGTCAACTCGCGGACCCAAGCCATTTTCGAAGCGCGCGCGATGGGTGTGATGTTGTGAAGCATCTGCGTTGGCTGGGCTTGATCGGGACTTTGATGGCCTGCGCAGCGTTGGCGCAACCCCTGCCCATCGTGTTGAGCGAGGCGCAACTGTCAGTGACAACTCATCAACCACAGGTGGGCGAGGGCGATGTGCGCGAGCTGGGGCGGCAGTCGCTGCCGTGGAAGTGGGATCGCTACTTTCCCCGGCAAAGTGGCGTCATGCACGTGACATTGCATTTCCAGCTTGCACAGCCGTTGCTAGCCCAAATTAAGGCCGACGGCAAAGGGTTGGGGTTTTCGTCTAACCTGATGGGCAACCGCTATCGGTATCGGGTCAATGGCTCGGCCTGGCAACAGGTTGGCTGGGACGAGCCCAACACGCAATTCAGGATCGCGCCGCGCTGGCAGTTGCTGGCAACTCAAAACTTGCAAGCAGATATCAATGCTTTAGAACTAGACATTCGTGCCGAGCCCGCCAGCAACGCGGGACTGGCGCGTATTGAAATAGGTGACGCCAGCACGTCGCTGGCGGCGCATGAACGGACAACCAATAGGCCGAAGTGGTTGGCCTTGATATCAGGAACGATCTCAGGATTAATTTGCCTGATGTCGCTGGCCATCTGGTGGAAAAGCCGCGAGAAGTCGTTCTTGATCGTGGGCATTGCACAGGCTTGTTTTGTCCTTTGGCAAATCGATTTTTTTGTGGACTATCCACCGGTGCCTACTTGGGTGTTCAACGCCGCAAGATCGGTGCTCTACGTGTACTTTGCGGGATTGATGTGCTGGGTCAGCGTGCTATTAGTCAAACGCCCCGCACCCTGGTTAAACCGGTTGATACAAATATATCTTTGGACTGCACTGCCCACCCTACTGGCAGGCGCCTTTTTTCAGGACTACCGGGTCTTTGAGCTGTTCTGGTCATCAGCCAGCGTTTTACTGGTCGTCGCGAGCGTCATGCGGTTTATTGTTGCTTCCTGGAAAAAATCAGACGCCACCATGCGTGCCAACGGGCTGCTGACCGGCGTCATGGTTGTTTTTGGGCTTTATGACCTGATAGTCTCCTTTTCGCCCGCTGGCTTTGGCAAGCCAAACTGGGTCAATTATTTGTTCCTCGTGTCCAACTTGGCCGTAGGCATGATGCTGGTACGCCGCTACTGGAGTATGCAAAACAGAATATTAAAGCTGGGATACCAAAAAAACCTTGAAGTCAAAGAAGCAACCATGCTCGAACGACAACGCCTGATTCAAGATATTCACGACTCCGTTGGTTCCCAGCTGGTCGCATTGCTCAGTCTGGTCAACGCCAGCGCGCCGCGAGATGTTTTGCGGACGCATACGTTTGAGGCGCTGGACGATCTGCGAATGGCGTTAGACGCTATTGAAAACGTCGATGGAGATCTGGCTGTGATACTGGCTAGCATGCGGCATCGGCTTCAACCCCGTCTGAATGCGGCCAATGTGCGCCTAGTTTGGGACGTTGAAGCATTGCCCCGGTTCGCCCAGTTAAGCCCCCAGCATATTCAACACATTCAACGCATCGTGCTCGAGATATTTACCAACATCATTCAGCATGCTCAGGCCACGCAAGCAGTGTTTATGGTGCGTTGTGAATCAAGCCACTCGTCGGATTTCTTTTCACCGGCAATGCCATCAGTGACGAGACTAGAACCCAGCCAGAGGATTCGCATTAGCATCAGTGATGACGGTGTTGGGATGGGCGACTTCATCACACGGGGCCTCGGCCTTGAAAACATGCAACGCCGTGCCGCCGCGCTGGGCGCAACGCTTAATGTTGCCGCATGTGAGCCGCACGGAACAGCTGTGTACCTCCATATCCCGGTGCGTTGATATTTCTTGCTAAGGCTTTAAGCGTGGCGGGTTGCGCTTCAGTCTTTTATTTTCCGTTCATTCTCAAATACATCCCACTTGAACACAACGACCAAGGCTTTGACGTGGCCACTGCACTGGCCGCCGCATCAGGGCGGGGCCTGCATAACCAGCAGCGGCGAGCCTTGTCGATTGGCGGCACTGCAAGCTGGACAACAAGCGCAACCGAGACGCGTTTTAAGCTGTGGCTGCCCGTTGAGAGGGGGATGAGCAATAGGTGACAGGTTAAGTTATGAAAACTATTGCTATAGTTATAGGAGCTTCTTACGCTTATATTCATTGGCTTACAGACTGATTTAATGGGTAAATCGGCTACTTTTGGCGTTTTCAAGCCGCCAGCGCCGCTTCAACATCCTTAGCCAGATCAACAGGCTTGTCTGTCGGCGCATAGCGCTTGATCACCTGACCGTCTTTGCCGACCAAAAACTTGGTGAAGTTCCATTTGATGGCTTTGCTGCCCAGCAAACCTGGGGCCTCGGCGCTTAGCCATTTGTACAGCGGGTGGGCGGCGGGGCCATTCACGTCGATCTTGCCCATCATGGGGAAGCTCACGCCGTAGTTGACTTGGCAAAACTCCGCAATCTCGCCATCGGCACCGGGGTCTTGCGAGCCAAACTGGTTGCACGGAAAGCCAACGACAGCCAGGCCTTTGCCGGCATAGGTTTTGTGCAGTTCTTCCAGCCCGCCAAACTGCGGGGTAAAACCACACTTGCTGGCCGTGTTGACGATCAGCATGACCTGACCTTTGAAGTCGCCCAAGGGGACGTCTTTGCCACTGATGGATTTGGCCTCAAAGTCGTAAATGCTGGATGGGCTGGCGCTGCTCATAAGGACTCCTTGGGTTGCAAACCCCGATATTAATACCCGGTGTCAGTGTTCGTTTTTGCTGTGCGCCAAAGCCGCCAGCAAAGCGGCCAGAACAATCAGGCTGCCGCCCCAAAAAATACGCGGGCTAAATACCGCCGCACCCAGTAGGGCCGCCGAGACGCTGGCAAACAAGATTTCAGTCAGCATCACCAGGGATGTGGTGCTGGCTGCCAGCCTGGCTGCACCGTATTGCAAGGCAGCATTGCTGATGACAAAGGCCAGGCATAACCCCAGAAAAATCAGCCAACCCGATGGCTGCAAGGCGGGCATGGGCAGTGCGCCAAATACCCACCCCAGCGCAGCCACCGCCGTAGCCAGCAACGCCCCGCCGGCAAACATGGCCAGCATGCGCGCACCGCTGGGGGTGTGGTTTTGCTTTTTTAACAACGCATTGGTGATGGCAAAGCTGAGACCGCCCATCAGCGCCAGCCAGTCCGCACCGCTTTGCGGCACGGGCCAAGAGGCGTCTGGCGTTTTCAGCACGATCAGCACGCCCACCATAGCCAAACCCAAGCGAAACAGCGATGCGCGGGTCGGTCTTTCACCGAGCAAGCCCCAAGCCACCAACACGGACCAAGCAGGCATCAGGTAAAACAATAGCACCACCCGCACCACGTCGCCAACTGTTACCGCCCAGTTGAAACCGACATTGGTCAGGCCCGAGGCCAGAGCCAGCCACCACAGGGCGGGATTGGCTAGCAAGCCCTTCAGTGCGCCGGCATAAAACAGCAACATACCAGTGCAAACCAGCAGGTACACCGCCGCTGTGGCCCACAGCGGGTGCAAGCCAGCGTTTTGAAGTTCTCTTAGTGGCCACCAAGACACGCCCCAGACAAAGGCGTTGATCACAAGTGCGACAGCAGCCAGCAGACCGCCATCATTTTTGGCCGTTGACATCTAAAGGCTAACTCAATGCGAGGTGTCGCTGCGGGCAATGCTGAGCAGGTGGTCGACCTGCTCTTTGTACTTGATGCAGTTGCTCTTGTGCCAACGCTGAATGACGTACATGAAGCCCGCCACCACCAAACCAAAGATAGTGATGGCGCCAAAGGCCGACATCCCCATGGCGGTTGACATGGTGTAACCGGCGCCCAGCGCCAAAATACACGCCTGCTCGTTAAAGTTTTGCACCGCAATCGAGCGGCCAGCACCCATCAGGTTGTGTCCTCGGTGTTGCAGCAAAGCATTCATCGGCACGACCAAAAAGCCACCCAGCCCGCCCAGCAAAATCAAAAATGGCGCGGCCACCCAGACGTTGTCAATAAAGTTCATCAAGAGAATCAACAGTCCCATACCGATGCCCATCGGTATTACGCTGGTGGCTTGGTCCAGACGCATCCGCATGGACGCAATCACCGCACCCACCGCTGTACCAATGGCCACCACGCCAACCAACGACGAGGCCTGGGTGGTGCTGTAGCCGAGGGCGGCGGCACTCCAGGCCAGCACGATATAGCGCAAGTTGCCCGACACGCCCCAAAAGAGTGTCGTGGTGGCCAATGAAATTTGGCCCAGTTTGTCGCGCCACAAAGCAGCGTTGCAGTTCCAGAAGTCGGGCAGCAGCTCGAGCTTGTTGCGCGGCATAGGCCGCATTTCAACGCCAGTGCTGGGGATGCGGGTGTTGAACCAGGCAGCAATCAGGTACAAAAATATCAGCACGCTGATGGCCGCTTCCGGGGCGGTGTCAACGCCCGTATTAATCAGCGGAAGGTCGAACGCCAGCAACCTGCTGGAGACCGCATGCCCGACCAGTTGGCCACCCAAAACGACGCCCAAAATGATCGAGGCAATCGTCAAGCCTTCAATCCAGCCATTGGCCTTGACGAGTTGGGAGACCGGGAGCAGCTCTGTGAGAATGCCATATTTAGCCGGTGAATAGGCCGCAGCACCCAGCCCCACAATGGCGTAGGCC
>JBBRDA010000132.1:0-7248 GCA_038204335.1 Burkholderiales bacterium | reverse complement strand
GGTTGATATTCTGGTAAACAACGCAGGTATTCAGCATGTCGCGCGGATCGAGAACTTCCCTACTGAAAAATGGGACGCCATCATCGCCATCAACCTGTCCAGCGCCTTTCACGCCACCCGACTGGCACTGCCTGCGATGTTGAAACCGACTGAAGCCAACGGCGGCAAAGGCTGGGGCCGCATCATCAATGTGGCGTCTGCCCACGGCTTGGTGGCCTCGGCTGAAAAGTCAGCCTATGTGGCGTCAAAACACGCCATCGTCGGCCTGACCAAAGTCACCGCGCTTGAAAACGCCAAAAGCGGCGTGACCTGCAACGCCATCTGCCCCGGCTGGGTGCTGACGCCGCTGGTGCAAAAGCAGCTCGACGACCGGGCCAAAGCGGCTGGCATCACGATGGAAGCCGCCACCGCCCAGCTGTTGGGTGAAAAAGAGCCGTCATTGCAGTTCACCACCCCGGAAGAGCTGGGCGCGCTGGCGGTGTTTTTCTGCTCACCGGCTGGCAACAACGTGCGCGGCGTGGCGTGGAACATGGACGGCGGCTGGGTTGCACAGTAACCTCAAGCAGATCTTTCGCTATTAATTTAGTAGCTGCTTGCGCCCGAATTCATTGGGCTAAAGGCCGATTTGATACCCTAAAATGCCCTAAAAACGCACTGAAAAGCACTTTTTAACCCCAAATCTGAAAAAACACGATTGAAAACCCATGTCCAAACCCGCCAATACCGCCCTGACCCCGCTACCCGCCGCTGAACGCTCTTTTGGCTTTAACGACCACGCCTCGCTGTGGCTCAGCCTGGGCGTGGGGCTGCTGGTGATGCAGATTGGCGCCTATTTGGTTCCGGCGGTGGGGCCGCAGCAGGCGGCGCTGGTGATTGTGTTGGGCTCTATCTTGGGTGCGGGCATGCTGGCCTGGACGGCCAAGCTGGGTTGCGACACCGGTTTGTCTAGCTCGGGGCTGATGCACGCGACTTACGGGTCAAGTTTTGCCAAGCTGCCGGTACTGCTGAACATTGTGCAGCTCGTCGGCTGGACAACCTTTGAGCTGGTCGTCATGCGCGACGGCACGGTGGCCATTGCCCGCCAGTCGGGTGGCTTTTTAGCCAACTGGTGGCCGTTGGCGGCCACGCTGCTTTGGGGCGCGGTGCTGGTGGCGCTGATATCGGGCAGCATGGTCAAGCTGGTGCGCAAGTTTATTGGGCGTTTTGGCCTGCCACTGGTTATTTTGTCGTTGCTGTGGCTGACTTGGCAGTTTTTAGGCAAAGCCAGCGCCCAGGGTTTGAGCGAAATCTGGAACCGCCCCGGCACTGGCGGCATGAGCACCATGCAGGCGTTTGACTTGGTCATTGCCATGCCTATCTCGTGGCTGCCGCTGGTGGCAGACTTTGCGCGCCACGGCCTGAGCGGCCGCACCGCCCTGCGCGGCACCTGGCTGGGCTATGCGGTGGCCAATATCTGGTGTTATTCACTGGGCGTGCTGATTGCCATCACCACACCCAGCACCGACCTAGTAGCCGCCCTGCTGCTGGCCCAAGGCGGCTTGATAGCACTGGGTTTGATTTTGATTGACGAGATGGACAACGCCTACGGTGACGTGTATTCAGGCGCGGTGGCCAGCCACAGCCTCAAGCCGTCGTGGTCAGTGCGCCAAATCGGTATGGGCTTTGCAGCGGTATGTACCGCCCTGGCCATGGTGCTGCCCATGCATGCGCTAGAGCCGTTTTTGCTGATGCTGAGTTCAGTGTTTATCCCGCTGTACGGGGTGATTTTGGCTAGGCTGGTGGGTAAAACCAATGTGGCGGCGATGGTGACTGAGCGGCCCGTGAACTACACCGCCGTGCTGATCTGGTTCAGCGGCGTGGTGTTTTACCACCTGATGTCGAAATATGCGCCCGCTTGGGGCGCGGCCATACCCACGCTGGTGTTGACCTTTGTCCTGGCTAAATTGATGAGCGATTCAGCTAAAACATCTACCCCAGCAAGGGCCTAAGTTTCATCAAATAAGCCGCATAACCTGGGGCGCAAAGCCGTGGTTGAGCGGCCCGCTGCCCTGCCCGGTTTTAACGCTGCTGCCTGCTGCCAGAGCCCCCCGCACATAGGTGCGAGCCGCCTCAACAGCATCACCCAGCGTGTAGCCCAGCGCCAAATACGCCGCAATTGCCGACGACAACGTGCAGCCCGTGCCGTGGGTGTTGGCTGTGGCAATACGCGGCGCACGCATCCAGCGCGCCTGGCCGCCTTGCTGCATGAGCAAGTCGCAAACCACGTCACCCGCCAAATGCCCACCCTTTAGCAGCACCGCCCGCGCGCCCTTGGCCAGCAGCTCATGCGCGGCCAGTTCCATATCCGCTTCACTGGCCAGTGGCCTGCCCACCAGCAGCGCTGCTTCGTCCAGGTTAGGCGTGACCAGCACCGCGCGGCCAAACAGGTCTTTGACCAATGCCGCAATGGCTGGGTTGTCTATCAGCACCGCGCCACTGGTGGCGACCATCACCGGGTCTAGCACCACGCGCTGCAGGCTGTGGCGGTCAATCGCCTCGGCCACGGTGCGCACAATGTCAGGTGAATGCAGCATGCCAATCTTGACGGCATCAACGCCAATGTCTTCTACCACCGCATCAATCTGGTCACGCAACATGTCAGGCGGCACCCCGTGGATGGCGCGCACGCCAGTGGTGTTTTGCGCCGTCAGCGCCGTGATAGCCGTCATGCCAAAGCAGCCCAGGGCCGAAAAGGTTTTCAAGTCAGCCTGAATACCCGCCCCGCCGCCACTGTCAGAACCAGCGATGGTTAGGAGGCGGGGGTATTGGTGGGATGGGGGGAAATTTGTCATTTACAAAGATGCTGGCGGCATACTTTGAGCATGAAAAAAAACACCTAATGGATGACATAAGGTGTTTAAATTTATTGGCTCAAAAAAATCTGTCAGGTAGACCAAATATCTCGATTCGAAGTGGTCTATGCCCTTACATGAACATAGCAAGTAGCAGCTATTCGATTGATAATCTTTTCTTTTTTACTAAGGTGTCTTTGCTCTTCGGTTGTGGATCTTGGCGCATCATTCGAAGAACTCCAGCAAATCTGCTGGTCATCTCTTGCACCATAACTGGCGTAGTTAAATTTTCCCTGATTGCCAATGCAGATGCAAGAAGCGCACTCGTAGGTAAGACTGCAACGCCAACCGCTTGGACTCCTGAGCCGTTTTCAATTGCAAAAACTAGCTTGGTCGTGTGAACTCCATATATGACATCCACAATCTGATCAGCGTAGATGGAAGGCACATTTGTAGGAATACGTGAACGAATAGGCTGCTCACTGGTAACGACAGGAGTTGATGCCGCCACGCGGGAGGCCGGCGAACTCGATTCTCTGGTCACAGACTTAGAAAGAGTTACAGAGCGTTTGGTAGGTGTCGCCATTATTTTTTATGAATTTAGGTTGATATTTTTCAGACTTAAAGTCGCACGCAAGTAGACGATCCGGTCGAACATCTGCTGTAGAAGTTCTAAAGTCTGAATACGATACAAATCGAACAATTAAGGCACAGTCAAAAGCATGTGCGGCTTTAATAAGCGTACTAAGTTGAATGTCGCCACCTTCAGGATTTTCCAGTTTGGAAATGGCCGACTGGCCCGTTTTCATTTCTTTGCCAAGGTCAAACTGTGTCCAACCACGTTCCTCCCGGTTAATCCGAACTTGCCAAGCAATGCCGTGTTCTAACTCAGCCTCAAGTGTGGCTTGACGGAACTCCATGTCCTCCCAACTGCTGGGAATCTCAAAAACTCCTACTGCTTGGCCGAGTTGGGGCTTGCTTTCATAAATTGCCCCATGGACATTCAAGAGTGTGTTTGTCGAAGTCGACTTGTACATCGATTTTGGCGCTAAGGCTGCGTGCTTCATAGTCATTAGGTGTGTAAATTCCATCCTTCTCGATCATGGTCGCACAAATTACGAATGCATGATGCTGAAGGTCGATAAATCCGCACATTCGATGTGCAGTGCTATTCTCGTCATTGAAATGTATCACGTATAAGTGATTTCCTAAAGAACTTGCCTCAGGACGTACCCAGCGAGGCAGAGGCTCGACTCGAAGATACTTCAATGCGGTGTTGCGCTTGACTCGCCCTTTCACGGAGAGCTTTTTATCCCATTTTGTGAAATTGTTGCGCCCAGAATCCGCTATGTACCAATAGATACCCCACGGGGTTTCTGGCGATTTTTGGATCGATTGCAACAACATGCATCAATGGTAATACAAGACCTAAAAAATACTGTATTCGTATACAGCATTACAGAGATTTCCTCATCATTAGATCGCTCCGATTCATCGAACGGATAGTACAACCCAATGCCCCGAGTGAATGATGACAATCAGTGAAGAGGAGACTTCAGATGAATACACAGACACTATCTTGAGTTTTGGGCTACCCCGTCACCAAACTCCATCGCTTAAATTACTCAGGTGCTCAAAGCATCGTCACGACGTCGTCCTACAGTGCGCCACCACCCCGCGCAATACCATTCAGTAAATATCCCTGAACATTGACAAGCTTGCTTAAAAAATCGCACCCTATAAACGGCACCGCCAATAGAACCCTACTTGTCTCTGTGCTAGCCACAGCCTGCCTAACCGCACCCGCCCAAGCCCAACCCGCCCCAGCCCTCTCCCCCGTCACCGTCGCCGCCAAAGCCAACCGGGACCCGGTTGAAAAGTCTTATCGCAAGATGGTGCGGGGGATGGATTTGTTTGACGCGCAGCGCAATGTGTCGCCCAACGGCACGTTGCGCTTCAGGCTGCTGCCGCGCAAGCCAGAAACGGACATGAAAAGTATTGAGATGGAGGTGATTGGTTCCACGGTGGCTTTTGCGGTGGCGGTGGCGCCAGACGCCACCTTTACGCTGGACCGCAACCCCAAGGCGTTTGACGAAAATGCGCAGGTCATCCCCAACCGCAAGGCGCAAAGCATGACGTGGCGCAGCGACATTCGCACGCCGGGGTTGCCGGCCAATACCCGGCGCTTGGGCGATTTGCGGCTTGAGTGCCGGGTGGGCATGGAGGCGGGTTTGATCTCCAACAGCAGCAACATCATTGGCCGCTTGACGCAGGCGGTGCTAGACACCCCGGCCTATTGCGACCGCAAGGCGCCACTGTATTTGTTCTTTGCTGACAGGCCCTTGTTCAGCGTAGCACTTAGCTCTGGCAGCAGGCGTGAAGTGCTGTCGATTGAAAAACTGTACGCATCAGCCAGTGACGACCCGAACCTGAAGAGTGACCTGCCGTATTGCGACTGCGAAGTGCTGATTGACCGCACCTACGTGCTGCCGCTGGGCGACCGGAGCTGGCCAGACGACACGCTGGTGGAGTTTGACTACATGGAAGATAAACAACCATGACTAACTAGCCATGACCGCACAACCAAGACGTCTTATTGCAGGCGGCTTCGTCTGCGCATGCTGCCTGTGGCTGGCAGGCTGCGCTGGGCCAGCTCTGTTCAACACCGCGCCTGACACACCCGCCTTCAGCAACCCCGCTGTGTCGATGCAAAACGTAGGCGACACCATCGTGATTGGCAAAACTACGAAAGCCGAGGTGATGGCCGTGCTGGGTGCCGCCACGGTGATCAACTTTGACAGCGGGTTTGAGGTCTGGGTGTACCGGACTGGGTCACGCGCACCGGCAGAAACCAAAGCAGAGTTTGTTATTTTGTTCGCGCCAGACGGCGTGGTTAAAAAAACCCGTGTGCGGCCTGCTTACCCTGCGCGCGGTTGAAGCAAAAGAGCTTTTAGCGTCAGGCAGGCCCTGACTCCCCCTGGCAATCGATGAGAATATGACAAGCGCCCGCAAGGTCGCCACCCGCGGCGCAGAGGCTGCGCCATTGCCATAGGACTGACAGATGAAGATGAATCGATTCGGAGACGGCCTCATTACCCTGCTGATGTTCGCCCTGGGGTTGGGGTGCCTGAACCATGTATTTAATGGGCTGGTTGACGGCGTTGTTGGTGGTGCGGGGAGCGCAACTTTTCCCTTTGCCACCAAGCCGGTCAAATTTATATTGATTGAACTGGTCTGGGTTAGCCTAGGCTTGGTGTTGTTGCTGGGCGCCTGGCGCGGGGTCACTCGTGAGCAGGTTGACATCGACGACGAGCAGGACGACGACGAAGAAGATTACGTGGCAACGCGGCCGATGAGTCGCCCAGCAGCGCCAATTGACGCACCGCTTGGCGCAGCCCAGGCTTTGAGCTCATCGACAGTGGCGCGCACGACTGCGCCTGAGATGCTGCGGCCTTTGCAACCGGTACCAGCCCCAAACGTCAACGACCTCCATGCGATGCGTGCTGGCCCGCTTCCAAAAGGTGTAGAGCCAAAGACTCTGGAGCTTTACACCTCGCGGATTTACGCTGTGTTTGTTGTGATCGTGTTTACCGGGTTCGTCATCAGCAGTGCCTACACATCGATAGCCTTGGCGAGTATTTTCGGTAAGGCGTTAACAGCAATGTTCTTTGTACCAACCGCGCTGGCATATCTATTGACGATGACCCAATGTGTGCGGAATTTCTTTTGGTCGGGGCCTGTGCTGGTGCTCGGCAAGTTTGGCATCACCAACTACCGCAAGGGCGGGCATCTGATCCCATGGACAGAGGTGGATGCCGTCAGACTGGACACCCGAGGCTTGTCAACCTACTTGACTCTGCGGTTTCGGCACGCCAGCGATGTGCATACCCACTTTGGCAAATCGCGCTGGCTGCAGTCCGTCATGGGCCACCTGTTTTACAAAGGCTTTGAGGGGCGGGTGAAACTGACTTCTCTGGTCTTCAAACGGCCGCTGGTGTTGCATACCGCACAGGCCTTTCTGCGGTATTCGCGGCGCTGATCACGGTTATTCGTTCAGCCCAACTCCCTGATAGGGGTGCGTCTTGATCCAGTGCTGGGCAATATCGACGCGGCGCGTGACCCACACGCCTTCGTGTTTCATCACGTGGTCTAAAAACCGGGCAAGGCCTGCGGAGCGCGCCGGGTGGCCAATCAACCGCATGTGCAGCCCGACCGACATCATCTTGGGCTGGGTTGCACCTTCTGCATACAGCACGTCAAAGGCATCGCGCATAAAGGCAAACCACTCGTCTGACGTACCAATCGCGCCCATGTACCGGCCATCGTTGTTGGTCAATGAATACGGAATGACCAAATGCGGCTTGGCCTGCACGGTTTTCCAAAAGGGCAGCTCGTCACCGTAGTAGTCAGAGTCATA
>JBBRDA010000131.1:0-7322 GCA_038204335.1 Burkholderiales bacterium | reverse complement strand
TTGGTGTGCTGGCCTGTGTGCTAACGGTCCTCACTTGGCGCACCTTCGGTATGAAGCTGGCCAAGCCCGCGCCCACCGCGACGCAGAGCGTGACTGATGGCGTTGCGACGCCCACATCCTTCGCCAGCCGCTGGCACATGGGCTGGCTAGCCATCGCCTATGGGCTGGACGGCCTCGGTTACATCATCACCGCTACTTTTTTACCGGTGATCGCCCGGCAAGTCATGCCTGGCTCGGCTTGGCTGGATTTGTTTTGGCCTTTGTTTGGTCTGGCAGTTATCGCGGGTGCCGTGCTGTCGACCCGCATCTCGCTTAGGGGTGACTTGCGCTATGTTTTGGCCGCCAGCTACATGCTGCAGGCCGCGGGCGTCATCATCACGGTATGGCTGCCAACGCCGCTGGGCTTTGCACTCGGCAGTTTGATGCTGGGTTTGCCTTTCACTGCCATCACCTTTTTTGCCATGCAGGAGGTACGTCGCCTCAAGCCCAACAACGTTGCCAGTTACACGGGGCTGCTGACTGCCGTGTATGGTCTCGGGCAAATCGCTGGTCCACCGATGGCTGCGTGGTTGCTCAGCCGTAGCGCAACTGTGGCGCAAGGCTTTAATTTGGCGCTCCAGATTGCTGCGAGTTCGCTGGTGCTGGGTGCCGTGATGTTTGTTGGATTGGCGCGGGCTTATCCGAAGGTTGCCCCGTCTGGCAGATGAACAGAATGTCACGATTGTTACCGTGCCTGCAGTAAGTAAATCCCCTCAGATGCGCTCTCCCAAATGCATCTAGCATGACGCTTCGTTGTGTCCGTTAGTAGCCGGGAAGTTTCTTATGCATTTGTTTATTCAGACAGTTTTGACGTTGATGATCGTCACTGCAACCCTGCAGGCAGCCGCGCAGGAGCGCTACACGCCTTCGTCAGATGGCGATGAAATCACGGACAGCAAAACGGGCTTGATCTGGCGACGCTGCGCCGAAGGCATGACGTGGAAGAAAACCACCTGCACTGGCAAGGCAACGTTTGCAAACCAGGGCCAGGCGGTTGGGCTGGCCAAGGCGCAGGCCACACCCGCAAAGGAGTGGCGCCTGCCGACGCTCAAAGAGTTGAACAGCATTTTGTCGGTACGGGATATTGATGTTGGCAAAGCCGCGATAGACCCGAATGCATTTCCTGCGACACCGATAGCGCGTTATTGGACGTCCACAACCGTTGGCCCGAGCTATTACATGGTGGTCGGTTTTGGTGAAGGCCATTCGGGCGAGGGCGAACGCAATTCCCCCGGTGCCACGCGCTTGGTGCGCAGCGCCAAGCCTTAACTCAAAAACTTTGCGCTAGCCGCGCCGCCAGCGCACCTAGCCCGCCTTGCGAAGCGTCAAGTTGTAGCGTGTCCCCGCTTTGAATGGCCGCACGCCGTGGAACACCAACCGCGCGTCGCCTCCCCAAACGACGACATCGCCGTCGTCTAGGCGGGTTGATTTGACAGCATCGCTCCTACGCAGGCCGCCCACCTGAAAGCTGCAGCTCGCGCCGATGGATACTGACACAATCGGCTGAGAATAATCGCGCTCGTTTTTGTCCTGATGCAAGCCCATGCGGGCACCCACCTCGTAGCGATTGATCAGGCAAGCATCGGGCGAAAAGCCGTCCCAACCCACGCAGGCCGCCGCGCGATGAGCCAGCGTTTGCCAGCTTTCTGGTATGGCTGGCCAGGGCTTTTGCGTCAAAGGGTCGGTCGCGCTGTAGCGGTAACCAGTCTGATCGGTCACCCAACCCAGATCGCCGCAATTGGTCATAGCCACCGACATGCTCTGCCCACCGGGTACTTGCATGCGGCGAAAGGGCGCTTGCGCGGCGATGGCTTCAATGTCTTGCAGCAATTGTGCGGTGTCTGCGAAACCCCGCAGAAGCCAGATGTTGGGCGCGGTGGCTATTGGTGGCGTATCAAACAGTGACTGCATCGCGCTTTCAGACGTTTTTACATCGGGTGAAACTTACGGCTTGGCCACTTCCAACACCAGCTTGCCAAAGTTCTCGCCATTGAACAACTTCAAAAGCGTCTCAGGGAAGTTTTCAATACCCACAGCGATATCTTCTTTGCTCTTCATGGTGCCGGCTTTGAGGTAGCCAGCCATTTCGGCTACGCCCAAGTGGTAGCGGTCGGCATAGTCGAAAACCACAATGCCTTCCATGCGGGCGCGGTTGACCAGTAGGCTCAGGTAGTTGGCCGGGCCTTTGACGGGTGTGGTGTTGTTGTACTGGCTGATAGCGCCGCAAATGATGATGCGCGCTTTGCGGTTAATTTTGGCCAGCACCATGTCGAGAATTTCGCCGCCAACGTTGTCAAAATAAATGTCAACGCCATTTGGGCAGTGTTCTTTCAGGCCCTTGCGTACGTCTGAGTTTTTGTAGTCAATGCAGGCGTCAAAACCAAGTTCCTTCACCACCCAGTCGCATTTCTCTGGGCCGCCTGCAATACCGACCACGCGGCAGCCTTTGAGCTTGGCAATTTGCCCGACGGTTTGGCCGACTGCACCGGCTGCGCCCGACACCACGACGGTTTCACCTGCCTTGGGCAAGCCGACTTCCATCAATCCGAAAAAGCCTGTCATTCCGGGCATACCCAGCACGTTGGTCCAGGTCGTCAAGCCCAGCCGCGGGTCAATTTTGAAAATGCCGCTGCGCTTGATGTTTTCCTGCGGTATCAGGCAATACTCCTGCACGTCCAGCCCGGCGTTCACGTAGTCGCCGACGGCAAAGGCCGGGTTGTTGGACGCGATGACTTGGCCCACGCCACCGGCACGCATCACCGCGCCAATTTCAACGGGTGGGATGTAGCTTTTGCCTTCGTTCATCCAGCCGCGCATGGCAGGGTCGAGCGAGAGGTACAGCGTTTTGATCAACACACCGCCGGGGCCGGGTTCTGCAACTGCCTCTTCTGTAAAGCTCCAGTTGGCCCGAGTCGGAAGGCCAACGGGGCGACTTGCCAAGCGAACCTGGTGGTTTTTAAGTGTGGCGATCGTGTTCATGCGCTGTCTCCTTGAGTTCAAAAAATGACTGACATCGTAGCTGCGCCGGTCTGGGTTGGCAGTCGCGCAAGCGATTATTGCTGGCTGATGGACTAAGCCAAGCATTGTTGCGGCGCTGGGCAGTTGGTGTCTTGCGACATCCATCAAGTCAACGTTTTCGGCTAGACTTTAAGTTAACAATAATTTGGAGACTCAAATGACAACACGCCTAAAAAGGCCCATCGATGTGTGCGGGCCGGTGCAGCAGACAAGTCCGCAAGCCAAGCTTGACAACCCCAGCCGTCGCCGACTCGCCTGCTTGGCTTTATCGGCGCCATTTTTGTCTGCGCTACCCGCCGTGGCGCAAGAGCCGCGTTGGCCAGCTCGGCCGATTCGTATCGTCGTGCCTTTTGCGCCTGGCGGCAGTGCCGACGTGGCGGCGCGCTTTTTGGCCCCACGTTTGGGTGAGCGTTTGGGCCAACAGGTGATCGTTGAAAACCGGCCCGGTGCGGGCGGCGTGCTGGCCGTGCAACAAGTGGCCAAAAGCACCCCGGCAGACGGCTACACCATCGTGCTAGCAGCAGCGGGCGCCATGACCATCAGCCCCCACTTGAACCCTAACCTGGGCTTCGACCCGTTGAGCGATTTGACACCTGTTAGCGGCTTTGCCCGCATTCCGCTGGTGCTGATTGCCAATGCGGATGTGCCTGCCGCCAACACCGACCAATTGCTGGCGCTGATCAAGCGTCAACCGGGCCGCTTCAGCTACGCCACGACAGGAAATGGCTCAGCCATGCATTTGGGTGGTGAGAGTTTGAAGGCGGCCACGGATAGCTTCATCGTTCATATCCCTTATCGCGGCAGTGCGCCTGCGGTGCAAGCCTCCATGAGCAGCGAAGTGCAACTGGCAGTGGTTGATTTGACCAGCGTTCTGGGCCGCATGGAAGCTACTGCAGCCGGGGGGCCGCGCATCAAGCCGATAGCCATGCTCAGCAAGGAGCGCTCAACGCTTGCACCCACAGTGCCTACGTTGGCCGAGTCCGGCCAGGCCAGCTTGAAAAACTTTGATGTGGCGGGCTGGTTTGGCCTGTTTGCGCCAGCGCGTACCCCTGCGGCAGTGGTGCAGCGCTTGAATATCGAAATAACAGCTTTGCTGCGCGCAGATGATTTACGCGAGCGATTCAAAGGCTTTGGCATCGAACCCATGCCGACCAGCTCTGAGGCCTTTGGCCAGTTTGTGCGCAACGAATTTGGTAATTTTGGCGCCATCGTCAAACGCGCTGGCATCAAGGCTGATTGAACAAAAAACGAAAGAACTTCATGGCAACCATTGACGTACACACGCACATGTTCACCCAAAGCTGGCTTGATTTGCTCAAAGCCAAAGGGGGAGCTTTCAACCTGCAAACCCGACCCGACGGCAAGCAGGAGATTTTTCGTGGCAAAACACCTGTGGTCATTCCGCAGGTAGGTCACTTCGACTACGAACTGCGCATCAAAGAGATGGATCGTTACGGCATTGATATTTCGATTGTCTCTCTCACGTGCCCCAACGTGTACTGGGGTGATGGCGATAGCGGTGCCACAAGCCTTCGCGCCGCGAAAGAATCCAACGACTCCATGCAGGCGGCGCAAGCACGTTGGCCGGATCGTATTCGATGGTTTACCAGCTTACCTTGGGAGTACCCGGACTTGGCTATTGCTGAGCTAGAGCGAACGGTCGCCAACGGGGCGGTGGGGGTGATGGTGCTGGGCAACATTGCAGGCCGCAGCCTGACCGATCCTCTGTTTGCACCCGTTTGGGCTGCCATTGATGCCAAGGGTTTGCCAGTTTTGGTGCACCCGACAGACCCTTTGGGCGCAGAAGCTATGGGCATTACGCCGCACAACTTGTTTTGGTCCACTGGTTTTACTTATGACACCACGCTAGCGGTTGCCAAAATGATTTTCAGCGGTTTCTTTGACCGTTACACCCACTTGAAGATCATCGCATCTCATGGTGGCGGCACACTGCCCTACCTGGTGGGGCGCTTTGACATGGGTGACAAGGTTGAGTTTGACCATTTGCGCGAAATCAAGCGAAAGCCCAGTGAGTATTTGCGCCACATTTACTATGACTCCATCACCTATGACTTGGCGCCGCTCAAGTATTTGATCGAGGTCGCAGGCGCTAGCCAAGTGATGTTGGGTACCGACTGGCCGCACCGCGTGCACGAGGCAGACGTTGCCATCTCTAGGTTAGATGCGCTTCCCGCAGATCAGCGCACGGGTATTTTGGAGGGCAACGCCAGGCGCATCTTTAAGCTCTGATCACGCGGCTGTTGCTTCTGAGCCAGTTTGCCATTTCCGGATATGCTGGGCACATGAAACTGCACAATTACTTCCGCTCATCAGCGTCTTTTCGGGTGAGAATTGCTATGGCAATCAAGGGCCTGAGTTACGACTACATTGCCGTGCATATTGCCAAGGGCGAGCATCAAAAGCCGCCTTATGCTGACCTGTCAGCCGACACGCTGGTGCCGCTGCTGGAGGTCGATGGCCAACACCTGTCGCAGTCGATGGCCATCATCGAATACCTGGACGAGAAGCATCCCACACCTGCGCTGCTGCCCGCAGACGCCTTGGGCCGCGCCAAGGTGCGGGCGCTGGCGCAGTCGATTTCCTGCGACATCCACCCGATCAACAACCTGCGGGTGTTGAAATATTTGACCAAGGAACTAAAGGTAGACGAAAACGCCAAGAACACGTGGTACCGCCACTGGTGTCATGAAGGCTTGGTCGCTTTTGAAAAGCAATTGGCTCAGTCACCCGCATCAACGTATTGCTACGGCAACACGCCGACGCTGGCGGACTGCTGCCTGGTACCGCAAATCTTCAATGCCAAGCGGTTTGACACCGACTTGAGCGGGCTGCCGCGCACGATGGCGACTTTTGACGCCTGTATGGCACAGCCAGCGTTCCAAAAAGCCCAACCCAGCGCCTGCCCGGATTTTGAGGCTTGATGCACGCTGACTGGCTAATTCCTGAATGGTCAGCGCCCGCCAATGTGCGTGCCGTTTTCACCTCGCGACTCGGCGGCTGTTCAACCGCCCCTTGGGACGGCCTGAACCTAGGCGACCATGTTGGCGATGCACCTCAGCAGGTGCAAGCCAATCGCGCGATATTGCAGCAAACCATCGACAGCCGGCCGGTATTTTTGAAGCAGGTGCATGGCGTTGGGGTTGAGCATCTTGGCCCGTCAACGCCAGACAGTGCCGTAGCTGACGCCTGTATTTCCACGCAGCCCGGCCTGGCTTGCACCATCATGGTGGCAGACTGCCTGCCTGTTTTGCTGACCAACCGTGACGGCACAGCGGTAGCTGCTGCTCATGCGGGCTGGCGCGGGCTGGCCGGGGTTGATTTGAAGGGTAAACGGGGCGAAATGGGCGTTTTAGAGGCTGTTTTTAACGATTTTCAAGGTCTAAATCGGCCCTCAAGCCAATCAATACGGGCGCAAGCAGCTCCTGAAATCATAGCGTGGTTGGGGCCTTGCATTGGTCCGGCGGCTTTTGAAGTGGGTGCTGAAGTCAAAGCCGCGTTTGAGGCGAGTCAGCCCGGTGCAGGTCAATATTTCAGAGCAACGGCACAAGGCAAGCATTTGGCGGATTTGGCAGGCTTGGCCAGGGCCCGCTTAGAAACGCTGGGCATCAGGCAAATCTACGGCAATGACAGCACGGCGGCGTGGTGTACGGTGGCTAATCCGTCAAGGTTCTTTTCGCACCGGCGAGATACTGGCCTGGCTGGCAGTGCCCTCAAGACCACCGGCCGCATGGCTGCCTGCATCTGGCTCAGCTGACTGCATCGCCGCCCGGTACGCTGCCAGCTCGTCAGCCTCGCGTTTTTTGATGCCCCGTTTGCGCGCAGGTGTGCCCATCAGGTAGGCCAACAGAGCCGCTGGCCCCACGCCGTACAGGAAAAACGTGACGATACCGCCCAGCAGCGTGCCGGTCGTGTTGGTGGCCTCGGCCACGCTCATCATGAGCACGACATACATCCAGGCGATGATGACCAAGTACATATTTCTCCAGGTTCTGCGGTGATGGTAAGCAATGTGTAGGCCAAAACACCGATATTTCTACGATACTAAGAAGCTGGCAAACCAGCTATTCAGGCTTTAAAAATACCAGCGAGACAACATGAATTCTGACGCAAACTGGCAAACAGCGGCAATCAAGATGCAAGAGGCCTTCAAAGGCATGATGCAACCGATGACTGGCGCGGCGCAAAATTCGACACAAAACCCACTTCAGTTTAATGCGGCCAAGCTGCAGCAAATTCAGCAAAAC
>JBBRDA010000130.1:0-7542 GCA_038204335.1 Burkholderiales bacterium | reverse complement strand
GTGGCGGGCTTGCGCGGCGCGCAGACCCGCCTGGTCGGCATCACCTCCGGCGGCGCCTGGCTGGTCGAGCGGCTGCAGCGCGACCTCGGGCTGGAGGGCAAGGCCAGCGTCATCTCTTCCTCCATGCACCGGGACGACTTTGCCCAGCGCGGGCTGTCGGGTGCCGGCCACCAGACCCAGCTGGAATTCGACGTGAACGGCGCGCGCATCGTGCTGCTCGATGACGTGCTCTACACCGGGCGGACCATCCGCGCGGTGCTCAACGAGCTGTTCGACTACGGCCGGCCCGCCGGCGTGAAGCTGGCAGTGCTGGTGGACCGGGGCGGGCGCGAACTGCCGGTCCAGGCCGACTACGCGGCGGCGCGGCTCAGCCTGTCGGCGGCGCAGTCGCTGGCGCTGGCGCGCGATGCCTCCGGCCGCTTCAGCTTCCAGGTGGAGGGCGAGTAGAAGCCATGCTCTACAAGCGCAATCCCCAGTTGAACAGGAACGGCGAGCTGGTCCACCTGCTGTCCATCGAAGGACTGCCGCGGGACATCGTCACCCACATCCTGGACACGGCGTCCCGCTTCGTCAGCGTCAGCGACCGCGAGGTCAAGAAGGTCCCGCAGCTGCGCCGCAAGAGCGTGTTCAACCTGATCATCCAGAACTCGACGCGCACCCGCACGACGTTTGACATCGCTGCCACGCGGCTATCGGCGGACGTGATCACCCTAGACATTGCCCGCTCGTCAGCGACCAAGGGCGAGTCGCTGCTGGACACCATTGCCAACCTGAGCGCGATGGCCGCTGACATTTTTGTCGTGCGTCACAGCGAGTCGGGCGCACCGTATTTGATTGCCCAGCATGTCGCGCCGCATGTTCATGTGATCAATGCCGGGGACGGCCGCCACGCCCACCCAACCCAGGGGCTGCTGGATATGTACACCATCCGGCATTACAAAAAAGACTTCACCAACCTGACGGTAGCTATTGTGGGAGACGTGCTGCATTCGCGGGTGGCACGTTCAGATATTCATGCACTCACCACGCTCGGCTGCCCCGAGGTGCGCGTGGTTGGCCCCAAAACATTGGTACCCAGTGACATGGCTCAAATGGGTGTGCGGGTCTGCAATACCCTTGAAGAAGGCATCAAGGGCGCAGACGTCATCATCATGCTGCGGCTGCAAAACGAACGCATGACGGGCGCACTGCTGCCCTCGAGTCAGGAGTTTTTCAAAAGCTTTGGCTTGACGCCAGACAAGCTAAAACACGCAAAACCCGATGCCATCGTCATGCATCCGGGCCCCATCAACCGGGGCGTTGAGATCGACTCTGCGGTCGTCGACGGCGCGCAAAGTGTCATCTTGCCGCAGGTCACGTTTGGCATTGCAGTACGGATGGCGGTGATGAGCATCGTAGCTGGGAGCACAGCGTGAAAATTTTAATTAAAAATGGTCGAGTGATCGACCCGGCATCCAAATTTGATGCCGTGTGCGATATCGCCATTGCGGGTGGACGAATCGTTTCAATTGGGCAAGTTGCATCAGACTTTGTAGCCAACAAAACCATCGATGCAGCGCACTGCATTGTTTGCCCTGGCTTGATTGACTTGTCAGCCCGCCTGCGCGAGCCAGGCTACGAGCATGAGGGCATGCTTGAAAGCGAACTGGCCGCAGCGGTGGCAGGCGGCATCACCAGTTTGGTGTGCCCGCCCGATACGGATCCTGTCCTTGACGAACCTGGGCTGGTTGAAATGCTCAAGTTCCGTGCTGAAAAACTGCATCAGTCGCGCGTCTTTCCGTTGGGCGCGTTAACGCGTGGGCTAGCCGGTGACGCACTGACTGAAATGGTCGAACTTACTGAATCGGGCTGCGTCGGCTTCAGCCAGGCAGAGGTGCCACTGGCCAACACCCAAGTATTGCTGCGCGCCATGCAGTACGCCGCCAGCTTTGGCTACAGCGTTTGGCTGCGCCCCCAAGAGCTGTATTTGGGCAAGGGCGTCGCTGCCAGCGGTGCATTGGCCACGCGGTTGGGTTTGGCGGGTGTACCAGTCGCTGCTGAAACGATAGCGTTGCACACCATTTTTGAGTTGACACGCGCAACCGGTGCGCGGGTTCATATATGCCGCATCAGCAGCGCAGCCGGTGTGGCTCTGGTGGCGCGGGCCAAAGCAGAAGGTTTGAACGTGACCTGCGATGTCAGCATCAACAGCTTGCACCTGATCGACGCAGATATTGGGTACTTTGACAGTCGCATGAGGCTGGACCCACCGCTACGCCAGCAACGCGACCGTGATGCGTTGCGCAAGGGTCTGTTGGACGGCACGATTGACGCGCTGGTGTCCGACCACACGCCGGTCGATGAAGACGCCAAAACATTGCCCTTTGCTGAAGCCGAGCCGGGCGCGAGCGGGCTGGAGTTGTTGTTGTCGCTGTCGCTGAAATGGCGTGATGACCCAAGCGACCAGGGTAACAAAAGCAGCGACGGTTTGATGCGCGCTCTTGAGGTGCTGACCAGTGCGCCGGCTCGTGTGCTGGGCGCGTCGCTCGGTACGCTGGCATCGAGTGTCGGCCAATTGGTCAAGGGCGGTGTGGCCGATGTGTGTGTTTTTGACCCCGCAGCAGGCTGGACGCCAGAACCTGCAGCCCTGCGCAGCCAGGGTAAGCACACGCCGTTTGCCAGTCACCACCTGCCTGGCAAAGTCCGCTACACGCTGGTCGGTGGTCATATCGCCTTTGATGCGACGGTTTGATTGAAGGTTTGCAGCTTGATGACCCTCTCGGCATTGTTCAAGTTGGCGCGAGCGTTGCTGCACATCCTCATCGGGTTTTTCACCATCTTGCTGGTGTTCCCGCGTATAAGCCCTGAGCAGCGTCAGTTGCGCATCCAGGTCTGGTCGCTCACGATGCTGCGCTGCATTCGTATTCAATTGATCGTCAAGGGCAATCCGGGGCTCAATGGCCCCTTGTTGTTGGTGGCTAACCATATGTCTTGGCTGGACATCACGGCCTTGCACGCCGCTCGGTTTTGCCGGTTTGTGTCCAAGGCCGACATTAAAAAGTGGCCCTTTATTGGCAGGCTGGCCAGCGGTATCGGCACGCTTTTTATCGAGCGCGAATCCCGCCGCGATGCGATGCGTGTGGTGCACCACATGACGCAGAGTTTGCAAGCCGGAGACGTGCTGGGCGTTTTCCCGGAGGGCACAACCAGTGACGGCACAGGCCTATTGCCGTTTCATGCCAATCTGGTTCAGGCCGCCATTGCTGCTGATGCACCAATTCAACCGGTGGCGCTGCAATTCATCGATACCACCACAGGCCAGCGCAGCACGGCGCCTTGCTACGTGGGGGACGATACGCTGGCGGAATCGGTCTGGCGGGCGTTAACGACGCCGAATCTTGCCGTGGTGATTAACTTTGGCGAACCGCAATTTGCCGAAGGGCGTGACCGGCGTGCCTGGGCTCAAGCGCTACAGCAAGCAGTCTCCGAGTTGCGCGTTAGCTAACGATGGCCTCACGCGGGAAGGTCACCACATGGTCTACCTCGGCGCGTATGCCAATCCATTCGCCCAGCGCATGGTCGTGGTGTGACGGCACATGTGCCACCACAGATTCACCTGTGGCCAGTTGCAACGTGTATAAAAATTCTGACCCACGAAACGCCTTGCGCACAATTTGAGCTTTGACGGGTGCGTTGTCGTCATGCACGATGTCGTCCGCGCGCAGCAGCACATCGCACAGGCCGCCGGGGTAGGCACTGGGCACGGGGCATTCTTGTATGTCGACGAGTTCACCCAGCGCAGTACTGACGACGACGTGAGTGCCGCGCTGCTCAATCTGCGCGGGCGCAAAAACACCGTGGCCAATAAAGTCAGCGACGAATCGCGTAGCTGGCCGGTGGTACAGCGCATACGCTTCATCCCACTGGTGCAGTTTGCCGCGCTCCATCACGCCAATCCTGTCGCCAATCGCAAAGGCCTCCAACTGGTCATGCGTGACAAACAGCGCCGTAGCGCCTGCGGCCTTCAAGATGCCGCGTACCTCATGCGCCAGCCGCTCACGCAACTCTACATCCAGATTTGAAAACGGTTCGTCCAGCAACAAGAGGCGGGGGCTGGGTGCGATCGCCCGCGCCAGCGCCACACGCTGCTGCTGGCCGCCAGACAGTTCATGCGCAAAGCGCTTGCCCGCATTGGGCAACCCGACCAACTCCAGCACCTCTGCCACGCGATCAGCCCGCTTTTTTGACGGCAGGTGCGCGATGCCAAAAGCCACGTTGTGCGCCACATCCAGGTGCGGGAACAGCGCGTAGTCCTGAAACACCATGCCCAAATGGCGTTGCTCAGCGGGCATGTGGACATCGGCACTGCTGATGACCTGCTGCCCCAACATGATGCTGCCGCTGCTGGCCCGTTCCAGGCCGGCCACCGCCCGCAAAAGGGTGGTTTTTCCGCAGCCCGACGAGCCAATCAGCACGCCGATTTCACCCGGATGCAGGCTGAAAGACACGCCATCCACCGCCGCAGTGGGGCGGCCTGCGTACTGCACCACCAAATTGCTAATTTGCAAAAACATAGCGGTCAATTGTAGATGCTTACAATTCTCATTTGCATTGTGCGTGGATTCCTAACCGGGCGGGTATGCGTCGATTTTCATTTTTTTCGTGGGTATTGCTGGCCGTTGTCGGCGTTTTGATGCTGCCCGTGCTCAGCGTGGCCGTGTCTTGGCTGCAATTTGGCAGCGCCGCCAGCGCCATCTTGCGCGAGATGGCGCAAACCGTTTTACCCGACTACGCACTGACCTCGCTGCTGCTGTGCTTAAGCGTCGCGCTTGGCGTGGCCGTGGTCGGCATGGCCACAGCCAGTGCCGTCACCTTGTTTGACTTCCCGGGGCGGCGCATTTTTGAATGGGCGCTGTTGCTACCCCTGGCCATGCCCGCTTATGTGGTGGCCTATGCCTATACCGACTTTTTGCAGTACGCCGGGCCGCTACAAACATGGCTGCGCGCCTCCTTTGGCTTGCAGGGGCGCTTGTTGCCCGAGGTACGCAGCCTGGGTGGCGCGGTGCTGGTGTTTACGGCGGCGCTGTACCCCTATGTGTATTTGCTGGCACGCACCGCCTTGGCCGAGCGTGCCGTACACATGATGGAGGCAGCCCGCCTGCTAGGCGCGCCCTTGTCACGCCGCATTCGTCAGGTCGCTTTGCCGCTGGCTCGCCCGGCGGTGGCTGCGGGTGTGGCGCTGGCATTGATGGAAACACTGGCTGACTTCGGCGTGGCCAGTTACTTTGGCATTCAAACTTTTACCGCAGGGATTTACAAAGCCTGGTTGGCGATGGACAACCGCATCGCCGCTGCCCAATTGGCGACCTTGCTGCTGCTGGTGGTCGCTGTGCTGCTCAAAATAGAGCAAAGCGCACAAAAGCGTATGCGTTTTGTCAGCAGCAAAGGCGGCGCAGCAGGCGCGGCGGATGCGCTGCCAACCCGCCTGCAAGGCAAGCGCGCCTTGGCGGCCTGGCTGGTCTGTGCCGTGCCCATTGCGCTGGGTTTTGTGTTGCCGGTTTTGTTCATGCTGCGCCCCTTGGTGCAAGGCTGGGGCACGCTGCCTTGGTCGCAATTTGGCGGCTGGGCGCTTAACAGCGTCTGGCTAGCGGGTTTAAGCGCGGCGCTGGCAACGCTGCTGGCCTTGGCTCTGGCCTACGCGGTACGTAGTCAGGCGTCGCCGCTGACGCGTGGTGCAGCGCAACTGGCCAGCCTGGGCTACGCGGTGCCCGGCGCCGTGATTGTGGTGGGCTTACTTATACCGGTGGGGTGGCTGCAAAGCACAGCGCCCGAGCTCAAGGCGGGTTACTGGGTTACTGCCACAGCGCTTGGCATTGTGTGGGCTTATTTGGTTCGGTTCAGCGCGGTGGCTTTGCAGTCTGTGCAAAGTGGTTACACCCGCATCCCGGCGAGTCTGGACGAGAGCGCGCGCATGCTGGGTACGACGGGGCTGGGGTTGTTCAAACGTGTGCACTGGCCGCTGCTTAAGCGATCTGTGGCCGTAGCGGCGCTGCTGGTGTTTGTCGATGTCATGAAAGAACTCCCCGCCACCTTGGTGCTGCGCCCTTTCAACAGCGACACGCTGGCCGTGGTGGCCTACCAGCTGGCGCGTGACGAGCGGCTCGGGGAGGCCGCGCTTCCCGCGCTGGCGCTGGTGCTGGTCGGCCTGCTGCCTGTTGCGCTGATCAGCCGCACGCTGCGCTCCCGTTAGCCAAACGCATATCGTAGGTAAGTGCCTACTCCGTGCGCCTACCCGCGCCTACGCCGTGCGCGCAACAGTCGGCTTATGGTTTGCTTCTGTCGGGCCAAGCCGTACGCCAAGCCCGCTTTATCAACATTTTTCAAGGAGCAGGGCATGAACAAAGACACCGTTGAAGGCAACTGGATGCAATTCAAAGGCAAGGTCAAAGAGCAGTGGGGCAAGCTGACTGATGATGACTTGGACGTGATTGCCGGCAAGCGTGACCAGCTGCTGGGCCGCATTCAAGAGCGCCATGGCATTACCAAAGACGAAGCTGAAAAACAGTTCAACACGTGGCATGAAAGAACGCCATCCAACTTCTTCAAGCGTCATTAAATTTTGCCGCTTGACCCGTGTAAACCCATTAACTAATTCACCCAAGGATCATCATGAAACACACACTCTTTACTCTCGCCGTTGCCATGTCTTGCACCTTTGCCGGTAGCGCCATGGCCATGACCAAAGCTGAATACAAAACCGAAAAAGACCGTATTTCAGCCGACTACAAAGTCAACAAAGCCAAGTGCGACAGCCTCAAGTCCAATGCCAAGGACATTTGCATGTCTGAAGCCAAAGGCATGGAGAAAGTTGCCAAGGCTGAAGCGGAAGCCGGCTACGAGCCAAGCGCCAAACACACTGAAAAAGTTGCCATGGTCAAAGCCGATGCCATGTACGACACGGCCAAGGAAAAGTGCGACGACCTGTCGGGCAACGCCAAGGACGTGTGTGTAAAAGACGCCAAGGTTGCGCACACCAAAGCCAAAGACGACGCCAAAATTGCCAAGGTCTCAATGGACACCAGCAAAAACAAGTCTGAAAAAATGGCCGACGTGAAAAAAGACGCTGCCACGGACGAAAACAAAGCCATGTACAAAGCTGCCACCGAGCGTTGCGATACATTAGCTGGGGCACCTAAAGATGCTTGCCAGGCCGATGCCAAAGCCAAGTACCGCATGTAATCAGCCGTCACGGCATCCTGCTGCCCCGTGCCCCGGGGTAGCCAAAGCCCGGTCAGCGCAAGCTGCCGGGCTTTTTGACGTCAAAAACGCCTGTTTTTAGGCATTTTTTGGCCCTTTTTAGGCATCAAACTGGCCTCTAGCCCAATAAATACGGGCGCAAGCAGCTATTAAAACAAGAGTAATTGTTGATTAGGCAGTGCTTGCCCGTATCATTGCCCGCATGCTCGACGACATCAAAAAAACACTCTGGGCCACGGCCGACAAGCTGCGCGCCAACATGGACGCGGCTGAATACAAGCACCTGGTGCTCGGCCTGATCTTTGT
>JBBRDA010000129.1:0-7546 GCA_038204335.1 Burkholderiales bacterium | reverse complement strand
GAGCATGGTCAACTTCAACATAGCCAAGCTCCAGCAAGCGGTCACAGTCAATCGCTTCTAGCGAATAGGCACACTTGCCTTGTTGCTCCCTATACAAACGCCACTTTTCAAAATCGCCGCCGCGCGGTTTGCCCAGAATTTTGAAGTTACTAGCGAACTCAGCTTTATCAGCTTCATTACGGTCCCTGAACGCGTCTTGATCTTTTTTTATGTCGCGTCGTTCGTCAAACGGGCGAGATAAGTCGCGCGCCAGCTCAATATGAACTGCGCTGGGTGAGCCATATTCTTTGACTAGCGCGTTTAGTACTTTGCGTGATTGATTGATAGAACGCAGAACTACCGGGTTGCGCGGAACGTCGAGCTCTTCGTTGAACACCATTTTGCCGTCGGGCGCGCGGCCTTCATACAAAGGTGGTAGCAGGCGCGACTCGCCTTTCCCCACTGCATGCGTTTGGCTATGGTGATAGCCTGCTTGAGTGCACGCCTCGTCGTAGCGCAATCCGCGCAGCATATGCGGAACTATCTTTGAGAGTGCTTTGAGCGAGAGTGCGTGAAACTTGTCGAAGCGGACGGCAAGTAAGGTGGTTACCGTTGACTCACCGCCCGGCAGCTGTAGCTTTGACAATTCAGTACGTACTTCGTCGTCTTCTTTGTAGATACTCAATATCCAGCAAATTTGATCGAGTAAATCGGTGGCACCGTCCAGCGCTGCGGTTGAAATTTGTAGCCAAGCAGCCTCCTGCCCTGCACGTTGAAAAGTTAAACGCAGCTCATGCCAAGCAGACAGCTTGACCATTCTTTCCGCTTCTGGATCTTTGGCTTTTTGCTCTGCTATTTGTTTGGCGCTTGGGTATGCAAAGCCGGTGAACTTAAACGAACTGTCCAAGCCCGTCGCCACCAGCACCTTGCGCAAATCCTGGTATTTAAAGTCTGCTGCTTGCTCGTAAGGCTTTAGCAGCGCTGCTTGGCGTTCACTGTCTGTCAATGGGCGCGACTTACCAGCAACAGTGACACGAACATTATTTAGGCGGGTTAGCCAAACGTGCCTTTCGGCTGTGAAGCTGGCTTTTGGGGCACGGTATTCGGCTTTCTCAAAAGTGCATTTCCCCAACATTTTTAGCAAGTCTTTACCCGCCAATGCGGGCTTTTGCAGCCAAAACAAGCCAGACTTGCGATCGCCGATACCTAAAATATCGTGCTCCAATTCCGCACTGGCGAGCCGACTGCTCAACGCCCGTTGGCTCTCGAACAATCTTTTGAGTTCATCTCCAAGCAAAACCCGTGACAACGCTTTTGTGTACTCACCGTGTTTGTTACGCTGCGCCTCGGGAAATTCGCCTAACACCATTTCGGCGGCGGTTTCGTAACCGTTGGTGGCCATAAGCCGGGCTGTCGCCGCGAGGCCCTTCTTGACCTTGCCACTTTCACCCGTTGTATCACCTTCAGCCTTGGCTTCTTCGGCACGGCTCACCCAATAAAAGCCACGATGTTTACAGAGGTGATACAGCACACGCGCCCATTCAAGCGGTGTGAGCAACCTGTTAAGCGCGGCTACACGTAGTACCCAGGCCGAGTCAGTATGGCCAGGCTGCGATTTGAAATAATCGGCATTCTCCAGGATGCCAATGCGTTTAAGCAGCCGCCCGAGCCGTGTCAAGCGCCATGCGCGTCGGCGTAAACGCCTGCGCATCAGTCGCGCAGAGCGCCTGACCAAATTTAACGAATCACCTTCTTTGGCTGTTTCTGCTTTGTCAAAAGCACGAACGCCCAAAGCAACGATGCGGGTTTCGTTTAAAACCGCCCATCCAACCGATGCAATACCGATATCAAAGCCAAATGTGAGCGGCCCTAGAGTTTCGTTTCGCTTGGCTTTGGCGTTTGTTTTTGAAATTAAATTTATGTCCATCCCATGCACCTTATAATTTGAGCGTTGTTGTTATCCGGGGTGAGAGCCGTTACTGCAATAAAGACTTACCGAGAGGTTTGTCTGTATCCGATAAGAGCCTGGCAGGGAAACCTGCCAGGCTTTTTTCTTGATAACCCCATCATGCGAAAGACGACTTTTAACGTGTTTTACGCCTTCTTTCAAGTCATTGTCTGCCAGTGCGTAGGGCTAACGCGCGGAAAGATGCAACAAATAGAAAGCCGCTAAGTGCGGCTTTCGTCTTTTTCGGCCTGGCCTGATTTGTAGCGCTGATTGAGCTACGAATGGCTAAAACAGGCAAAAAAGAAACAAATCCTCCGCTTTTCAACTGCCAAAAGTGCCTCTAACCCAATGAATACGGGCGCTAGCGGCTATTAAAATAATAGTAAATTTTGACCTAGCCATAAGCTCCAAAAAGACTGTACAAAAAATCAGCTTTTATGCAGAATACGGGCATGACTAAAGCTACGTCGGCGAACGCCAACCCAGCCCACCACATCGCCGTTTTTCAGGAAACGACGATACGCCGCACTTGGCATAATGAGGAGTGGTGGTTTTCAGTGGTGGATGTTTGCGGCATATTGACCGAAAGTCTGGATGCAAACGCTTACTGGCGCAAGCTTAAACAGCGGCTCAACACAGAGGGCAACCAACCCGTGACGTTTTGTCACGGGTTGAAGCTTGTGGCACCAGACGGCAAGCAGCGCGAGACGGATTGCGCCAACACCAAAGGCCTGTTTCGCATCATCCAGTCCATCCCGTCACCCAAGGCGGAGCCGTTTAAGCGTTGGCTGGCGCAGGTGGGTTATGAGCGGGTTAAAGAAATTGAAAACCCGGAGCTGGCCAGCGCCAGAGCGCGCGAGCTGTATCAGGCCAAGGGCTACCCGCAGGCGTGGATTGAGAAAAGGCTGCGCTCCATCACAGTGCGTGGTGAACTGACTGACGAGTGGAAGGCGCGGGGCGTGGCTGAAGGCCGCGACTATTCCATCCTGACCGCAGAGATTTCCAAAGCCACCTTCGGCGTGACACCCGTTGAACACAGCCAGCTTAAAGCGCTCGACAAGGTAAAAACAGGCAACAACCTGCGCGACCACATGACAGATTTAGAGCTGATCTTCACCATGCTGGGCGAGGCCAGCACCACAGAGATTGCGCGCCGCACGGATGCGCAGGGATTTGCTGAAAATAAAACGTCGGCCAAACAAGGCGGCACGATAGCGGGCGATGCGCGCAAGGCGCTGGAGGCTAAAACTGGCAAACCCGTGGTCAGCCGAGCTAATTATTTGGCCATTGAAGTTGCAGATCTAAAAACCAGTTTGAAAGCCTCAAAGCCTGCCGCTCGCAAGGTAGAGCGCCCTAAGCGTTGACAGATAAATCAAGCCTCTGACTGATACGGCGCATGCTTACCCATCACGACTGCAAACAGCGCGCTGGCTTCAAACCTGGCCAGCCAGGCTTGCAACTGCGGCCACCGCTGGGCTGCAAACCAGGCGGCGTCGGTATGGGCGAACTGGCGCACGAAGGGCGCTGTAGCCATGTCTGCCAGGCTGGCTTGGTGGCTGAACAGCCAGCCTTGGCCCAGCCTGGATTCCAGTGACTGCAGCCAGTTGGCAGCCTCAAAGCGCTGCGCGATGGCAAAGGCTGTTGCATCACCATTTGATTCCTGCGGGTAGCGGTTGGGGTATTTGTAGCGGTCCAGCGCGTGTTTGAAGGGGCCGTCGTTGGCGGCAATCAGGGCCAGCATGTCGGGTAGCGGGCCTTGCTTTAGCCAGCCTTGCGGGTCGCTGTGTGGTTTGTCTGTTGCCAGCGCCCAGCGCATGATGTCCAGGCTTTCGTCAATCACCTCGCCGTTGGGCAAGACCAGCACGGGTACTGTGCCTTTGGGGGATGCCGCCAGCATTTCGGGCGGTTTACTTTTGAGTGAAACCTCTCGCAGCTCGTACGCTGAGCCGCTGACAGCCAATGCCAGTCGCGCACGTATGGCATACGGGCAACGCCTGAAACTGTAGAGAACGGGCAGGCTAGCGATCACTGCTTGCGGGGCGTGCTTTGAACCGCACCAATATGCGCCTGCTTGCGTGCCTCAGCCAAGTCCACCTGCTTTTGCCGCTGCCGGTAGCCTGCTTTTTGCACATCGGTTGTTTTGCTGTGGCAGCCGGGGCAGCTCACGCCGCGCTCATACAGGGGGGACGCTTTGGCATCCGCAGTCAACGGGTCGCGGCAAGACCTGCACAAGTTAAGGTCGCCCTCCACCAGCCCGTGGCCGACGGACACACGCTCGTCAAACACAAAGCACTGGCCTTGCCATTGGCTTTGCGCCTCGGGCACGGTCTCCAGATATTTCAGAATGCCGCCTTGCAGGTGGTACACCTCGTCAAAGCCTTTGGACTTTAAAAACGCGGTGGACTTTTCACACCGGATGCCACCTGTGCAAAACATGGCGACTTTGGGTTTGATGCCGTTTATTTCAGCCAGTTTGCCGCCGCTTTGCATTTCTTTGTCAACCCAGCCGGGCAGTTCTGAAAAGCTGGCGGTGGCTGGGTTGACTGCGCCTGCAAAAGTGCCAATCGACACCTCGTAGTCGTTGCGCGTGTCCACCAGCACCACGTACGGCTGGGTGATTAACTGGTTCCAGTCTTGCGGTTTGACGTACTGCCCAGCCATCAAAGCCGGGTGAACGTCTGGCACGCCCAGGGTGACAATTTCTTTTTTCAGCCGCACCTTCATGCGGTAAAACGGCATGGCGCTGGCCCATGATTCTTTATGCTCCAAAGCTGCCAGGCGCGGGTCACTGCGCAGGTAGGCCAGCACAGCGCGTGTGTCGTCTGGTTGGCCGGCAATCGTGCCGTTGATGCCTTCGGGGGCCAGCAGCAGCGTGCCTTTGATGCCATGCGCCTCGCACACGGCCAGCAGCGGCGCTTGCAGTGCGGCATGGTCCGGCAGTTCGACAAACTTGTACAAGGCGGCGGTTAGAAAGGACATGTTCAGACGGATGAATTACTGTATGAATGACGACATAAGTTGCTAGATAATTTGCTACTTAATTTATAGCTGCTTGCGCCCGTATTACTTGGGCTATAGCCTTAAAACACCCTATTTTACGGCTCTTTTGGCTTGAGCCGGATGTTTTGCCTTGCCTGGCATGGCGCGCTGGGTAAACGCGTCTTGCGATAAACTCCATGCTAACCAAATCGACCTTGTGTCGACATGTGATCGGGAGAGACTGCCAACCAGACAAGGTATGGGCAGCGCCGAAGGAGCAACCGCCCCGGAAACTCTCAGGCAAAAGGACCGGTCACATGCCATTTCTCTGAAGAGCTGCTGGCAAATTTCGTCTGCCAGCGCACCGAAGGAGCAAGCGGCGCGCTAACCGCACGTCGTGAATCTCTCAGGTCCAGAACAGAGGGGGCGCCTTATCCGTGTCGGGTCTTGTGACTTGCATGGCAGGGCTCCAACCCTCGACGTTTTGAAAGCTCTCTTGTCATGAAAACCATAGCAATCATTGGCGGCGGTATCACCGGCGTCACCACGGCTTACGCGCTTGCCAAACGCGGCTTTGCTGTCACTTTGTTTGAGCGCCATCGCTACGCGGCGATGGAAACATCGTTTGCCAACGGCGGGCAACTGTCGGCCTCCAACGCTGAGGTATGGACGCACTGGTCAACCATCCTGAAAGGCCTGAAGTGGATGCTGAAAAGCAACGCGCCACTGCTGGTCAACCCGCTGCCAACCTGGCACAAGCTGTCGTGGTTTGCTGAATTTATAGCCGCCATGCCGCATTACGAGCGCAACACGGTGCAAACCACGCGCCTGGCCGTAGCGGCGCGTCAGCATCTGTTTACCTGGGCGCAAGACGAAAACATCGACTTTGACCTTAAAAAGCAGGGAATTTTGCATATTTACCGTGACAAAAGCGGCTTTGACCATGCGGGGGTCGTCTCTGAAATGCTGGCCAAAGGCGGCTTGCCGCGCAGGGCCGTTACACCGCAAGAGATGAAGGCGATCGAGCCTGCGCTGGCTGGCAACTACTACGGCGGCTACTTCACTGACAGTGACTCAACCGGCGACATCCACAAGTTCACCCATGGCTTGGCACAGGCTGCTGAGCGTCTGGGCGTGCGAACGTTGTATGGCCAAGACGTCAAATCCGTGCAAAGTAACGGCAAACAGGCCGTGGTGACGGTCGCGCAGGAGGATGCGACCAGCCGCATGGACACCTTTGACGGTATCGTTGTTTGTGCTGGCGTCGGTAGCCGCAATTTCGCCGCACAACTCGGTGACCGGGTGAATATTTACCCTGTTAAAGGCTACTCCATCACGGTTAATTTGAACGACGAGCCAAGCCGAGCCGGTGCGCCCAACGTCAGTTTGCTGGACGATGAAACCAAGCTGGTGACCAGCCGCCTGGGCGTTAACCGCTTTCGGGTGGCAGGTACGGCCGAATTCAACGGTATCGACTACGACATTCGTGCTGACCGCATCCAGCCGCTGATTAACTGGGTGGCGCAGTGCTTTCCTGACATTGACACCCGCTCCGTCGTACCCTGGGCCGGCTTGCGCCCGACGATGCCCAACATGATGCCGCGCGTCGGCGCAGGTCGCGCTGCGAATGTTTTTTACAACACCGGTCACGGCCACTTGGGCTGGACGCTGTCGGCCATCACGGCTGATATGGTCGGCGATGTGGTGGCGCAGGCGCGAAATTCCAGAGTCAGTAGCCTTGCCAAGCCGCAATTCGCGGACCCCTTGAGGGCGTAGCGCTTATTGAGGCTATTGCCATCAACGGGGCTAAATCAATCAAGCCTTTGCAGCGCTGGGCAGCGCTGCAGGTTTTGTACTGGCTCTGACGCCGACCACAAGGCCCAGCGTGACCAGCAACAGGCCGGCGATCAGGTTCCAGTAAAGCGGCTCGCCCAAGAAAAGCACCGCCCCCAGGGCCGACAAGCCGGGTACCACCGCCGTCAGCATGGTCGAGCGCACCGGGCCGAAGTACTCCACCATTTTGGTAAAAGTAATACCAGAAATCACCACCGATGCGCCGCCTTGCCAGACGGTATGAAAAATGATCTCGGACCATGGGGCACTGGCCAACTTGCTGTGCAGGACGCCCGCCCAGACCAGCAAGCCATATGCTGGGATAAAAGTGACGACGCAAAACACGACAACCGCAATCGTTGCATGCACAGCGCCTAGGGCGTTTTTGCGGCATGTCACTGCATAAAAAGCCCAGCAACTGGACGCGCACACAAACAGTGCATCACCAATGTAGGTTTTGCCTGCGCTGTCGGCACCAAAGGCCGCGTTAAAAATAGATACGCCGCCCACCAGCACGGCGCCGGCCAGAATCATCGCCAGCCCGGTGATCCGGCCTGCGCTTAGGCGCTCTTTTAAAAGCCAGACTGACAGTAGCGCCGTCGTCAGTGGCAACAGGCCGGGCAACAGCACCGAGCCGTGGGCGGCTGGGGCGTATACGAAGGCGCTGTACGCCAACAACGCATACACCACCCCGCCAACCGTGCCAATCAAGGCAGTGATGCGAAATGGCAGCGGCGACAAACCCAGCCAGGTTTGCCCAGACTGGTAGCCCGGTTGAGTGGCCTTCATTTTGCGCACAATCAGGTA
>JBBRDA010000128.1:0-7600 GCA_038204335.1 Burkholderiales bacterium | reverse complement strand
ATGTGGGTCACGCTGGCCCTTTACATGCCTTTGTCGCTGACCTTTTGGCATGCGCCAGCACTGGTCCACTGGTACGGGATGGCGCCCGTCAAAAGCCTGTTTTTCAGCTTTATGGCGTGTTACAAAAATTTTGGCGCACTCACCGTATTCGGCCTGACCTGGATGGGGATTTTTCTGTTGTCTATCCTGGCCGTGACGGTTCTGGCCGCGCTGCTGGGCAGCCCGACATTTGCCGGTGTAGCCATGTTTCCTGTCGCGCTGATCATCTTTACGATGTTTTTTACCTCGATTTATTTTACGTTTCGTGATAGTTTCGAAGCAGCCCAAGATGGTGACTCGCCGAACGACTTATCCAGTAATTCATCCACAGGAGACGCTCCATGACACAGCACATGCTGCAAGGCCGTACAGAAAAAGAACTGCAGTGGTTCCAACGCCGCGATGTGGTGAAAGCCGCCGCCGCATGGGCCATGCTGGGTGGCTTGCCCGCAGCGCTGGCTCAACAGCGAAGCAATGTCGTGCAACTCACGGGTGATGCATTGCTCAACGGCAGCCGCCTGCTGCCCGGCCAATCGGTTCAAACGGGTGACCAACTGCAAACCGGCCCGGGCTCCAGCATGATTTTTGCAATGGGAAATGCGTCGTTTTTGGTGCGTCAAAATTCAATGGTGACCGTCGAGCGGGGTGCTACGCTAAGCGCAGTCAGCCTGCTGCGCATGGTCACGGGGGCTGTAGCCAGTGTCTGGAGCAAAGGCGGTAGCCGCTCCATCATCACGCCGACGCTGACTGCTGGTATACGGGGTACGGGTGTGTACACCGAGGTGATGGCCGACCAAGACAACCGTACCTATTTTTGCAATTGCTATGGTACGGTTGAGCTGAGTTCGGGGGGTGTCCAGACAGTGTCCGAGGCGCAGTACCACCAGTCGTTCTGGTCGCAAACCCAAGGCGCGCCTCTTAGTCCGGCGGGGGCGATCAACCACACTGACGAGGAGCTGGAATTTTTAGCCCAGCTGATGGACCAGCGTACCGCGTGGCAAATTGCGGGGCGCAAGGGCATCAAAGACGGCAAAGGCAGGATGAGTTCAACACCCGAACCCTACAGAACACCGGGCTAACTCACATAACTGTTAACTTGGCATGAAACACCTTCATGCCGCTTTTCAGGCCATGGGCGGGTGCCTCGCATTCCTGCGGCACTGGCTGACCCATTGAGGTACTTGCAAAGCTTTCCGATGTGCTTTTTCGAGAAGAAAATACGCTGCCAGCCCAATCTCTACGGGGTTAAAAAGCTCCTGAATCTGTAGCATAACTCCACCGGTTAGTTCGCCCAAGATGAGAATCGAATACCTGATTTTTAGGTGTGATTCATTTCAAGGCAGCATCAGGTAGCTCGTCAAAAAACCGGCTTTTCAGTTTGCCAGGCGTCTGGCGCCGCCGTGCGAGCGCTTCAGTCTGCGTCACCTGACGCGCTTTGCAGTTTTCTTACCAAGCTCATCAATTGGGGGCGAACTTGGTTCATCAAAAATTCGGGCGCCAGTTTAAAACCTGGACCACCACAACTCACCACCATCACCCGCCCGTTCTCCGTGCGAAAGGCCGCTGCGATGGCGTTGACATCTTTTTGCCAGTCGCCAAACGAAACACAGCAACCGTGCGCTTGGTGGTGGGCCAACGCCAGTTCGATGCCAGCACAAGTGGCGGGCCAGGCATCTTCATCGCGGGCACGGATGCGACCCATCAGGTCGGCACGTTCGCCATCGCTGGAGCCGGCCAAATAGGCGCGCCCCATGGCGCTGACACCGAGCGGAATACGTGAGCCCACGTCCAGACTCAGCGTCAGCGCAGATTCGCTGCGGCAGTTCTCAACATAAATCATGCTAAGCCTGTCACGAATGCCGAGCGAAACCATCGCCTGCGAGCTGTCAGCTAGAACTTGCATCAGCGGACGCGCTATCTCGCGCATATCCACGCGCGCCAGCATGGCACCGCCTAGCGCCAACACCGCACTGCCCAAGCGGTAGCCAGTTGCACCCATTGCATCGGTAGCCGGGTCCAGATAGCCCAATCGCGTCAATGTGTAGGTCAGCCTAGAAATTGTTGACTTAGGGAGGCCACAGCGGCGCGCCAACTCTTGGTTTCCCAACATGCGGTCTCTGGAGCGAAACGCGCTGAGCAGATCAAGTCCTCGCGCAAGCGCTGTGACGAAGTGCCTGTCGGCCTTAGCCTGACCCTTTCGGATGGGTATCTTATCCGCGGCGGAAAGCGATGGTTTGTTGGTCATATTGTTTTGCAGTGCAGAACAAAGATAGTGATTCACCCTGAACCAGATGTCACGTATGCGCCTCCGTTACCGGGATTACACGGAGAAATTTCAGTAAAAACTGTTTCAGAATAGTTACATCATATTCGTGACCGTCTATTCTGCACAGCGGAATTATAAACTCAAGTAAGGGCTTTCGAAAATGGCAATCAAGCAATGGATCACATTTTTCGCCGTCGTGATGTCGGCCTCCGCTGCGATGTCGCAGTCCACGCGAGACGATATCGTTATCGGACAAGTAGCGCCCTTGACCGGAACCATCGCAGGTACCGGTGATGAATATGTGGCTGGTGGCGCCGCATATTTTGCGCACGTCAACGCCACCGGCGGCATCTACGGCCGAAAGATACGCGTTGTTGTCAAAGACGACAGCTACAAACCAGACCAGACGCTCATCATGACACGGCAGATTCTTTCCGATGACAAGCCATTGGCACTTTTCGGTTTTGTAGGGACAGGCAACGTGCTGGCACTGAACAAAAACAGGGTGCTTGAGGACGCGGGCATCGCCCTGCTTGCACCCTATACCGGGGCACAGGATTTGCGCGACCCAATGAGCCCACACATCTTCCATATCCGCGCTGGCTACACCGACGAGACCGCGCGGATGGTAGAACATCTGCACACCATCGGCCTGCGCCGATTCGCCGTGATGTACCAAGACGATCCGTTCGGAAAAAGCGGTCTTGCCGGCGCAGAGACGGCACTTCAGAAACTGGGGCTGACAGTCTTAGCAAAGGGTGCCTATGACCGGACCAAGCCAGAAGACATCGACTCAGCGGTGGCGGCAATTACCCCCACCAACCCGGACGCCATCATCATGGTGTCAGTCAACCGGGCTTCTGCCGCCTTTATCAAGAAAATGCGCGCCCAAGGTAGCAAGGCTCGCCTGTTCAGTATTTCGGTAGTGAACTTCAAGGAACTGCTGAAAAACGCTGGCGAAGAGAACGCGCGTGGGATCGGAATTTCCCAGGTCATGCCCTACCCCTACTCGACGCTGGCACCTGTGGCACGCGAGTTCCAGACGATGATGGCCCAATACCAGCCGAGCAAGGTCGTGTCATACGCCAGCATGGAATCATTTATCGCGGCAAAGATCCTGGTCGAGGCGATCAAGCGGGCGGGCGCCGATCCAACTCGACAGAAAATCATTGGACAGTTGGACAAGATGAACAACTTCGACGTGGGCGGTTTCAAGGTCAGCTTTTCACCCAACAATCATGTTGGCTCTAAGTTCGTCGAGGTGACCGTGATTGGTCGCGACGGCAAGCTTTTGCGCTAATAGGCATGCTGAAATCACCACCGAAGCAGTGGCGAGTATCCGTTGCGATGTGGCCGGCGGCGTAGCAGTTGTCGTCGGCAAGGCCAAGGGCAAATGCACCAGACTCCTTGAATAAGGGAGGACTCTTCTGTCCGGAGTTAGACCACCGTGAGTTTGGCTACGCTCAGAGCCAGCCATTTGACACCATGCCGGGTGAAATTGATTTGCGCACGCGCATCCGGCCCAGTGCCTTCAAGCATTTGTACACGGCCTTCGCCGAACTTGGCATGAAACACGTTCATGCCGCTTTTCAGGCCATGGGCCGGGGCCTCGCGTTGCGGCGGGACTGGCTGACCCGTTGAGGGACCTGCAAAGCGTTCTGATCCGCTGTTTTGAGAAGAAAATACGCTACTAGCCCAATCTTTACGGGCGTAACCAGCTCCTGAATCTGTAGCATTACTCCACGGGTTAGTGCGCCCAAGATGAGCGGTGAACGCCTGATTTTTAGGTGTAATCCATTTCAAGGCAGCATCAGGTAGCTCGTCAAAAAACCGGCTTTTCAGGTTGTATCGGGTCTGGCCATGCAGCATACGGGTTTGCGAATGGCTCAGGTATAGCCGCTTGCGGGCGCGTGTGATGGCTACGTACATCAGACGGCGTTCTTCTTCGATGCCACCCGCCTCTAGCAAGGAGTTTTCATGTGGAAAGATGCCGTCTTCCAGCCCGGTGATAAACACGCAGTCAAACTCCAGACCTTTGGATGAATGGACGGTCATCAACTGCACCGCATCTTGGCCCGCCTTGGCTTGGTTATCGCCCGATTCAAGGGCGGCATGGGTTAAAAATGCCACCAGCGGACTGAGGGTTTCGCCAGTTTCAAAATCGGGTGCCAAAAATTCTGGGGACGGGTTGTTCAGTGCGTCTGCATCCAGACCCTGGCTGGCTGGCGACTGGGTTAAACCAGCGCCTAGTTCATCGACGGGCAAAGCCACCGCATCGCGGCCAAAGCCTTCTTGCCCGACAAATGACTCGGCGGCATTGACCAGTTCGGCCAAGTTCTCCAGCCTGTCCTGACCTTCACGGTCGAGCTTGCAATGTTCTTCCAGTCCGCTGTGCTGCAAGACCAGCTCAATGATTTCGCGCAGGGTACTGCCAGTGGTCTGCTCACGCATCACATCAATTTTGGCCACAAACGCGCCAATATTGGCGCCGGCCTTACCGGCTACTGCACTGACGGCATCGTGCAGAGAGCAGCCCGACGACTTGGCAACGTCTTGCAGTTGCTCAAGACTGCGCGCGCCAATACCGCGCGGCGGAAAGTTGACGACGCGCATAAAGCTGGTGTCGTCGTGCGGGTTCTCCAACAGGCGCAAATAGGCCAGCGCGTGCTTGATCTCAGCGCGTTCAAAAAACCGCAATCCGCCATACACGCGGTATGGTAAGCCTGCGTTAAAAAGTGCTGTTTCCATCACCCGGCTTTGCGCGTTGCTGCGGTAGAGCAGCGCAATTTCTTTGCGGTCTGTGCCGTCGCGTACGAGCTGCTTGACCTCGTCTACAAACCATTGCGCCTCGGCAAAATCGCTGGGAGATTCATGTACTCGCACGGGCTCGCCTGGCCCGGCTTCGGTGCGCAGGTTTTTACCAAGGCGTTTGGTGTTGTGGCTGATCAGCTCATTGGCTGAATCCAGGATATTGCCAAAACTGCGGTAGTTGCGCTCTAGCTTAATTTGGTGGGTGACCGCGAATTCACGCACGAAGTCAGCCATGTTGCCGACCCTCGCGCCCCTGAAGGCGTAAATACTCTGGTCGTCGTCTCCCACTGCCACAACCGAGCCGCCAGGCATGGACGCCAACCCGTCAGCGCCCTGCCCCGCCAGCATCTTGATCCATGCGTATTGCAGCTTGTTGGTGTCCTGAAACTCATCAATCAAAATATGCCGAAAGCGACGCTGATAGTGTTCACGTATCGGAGCGTTGTCTCTCAACAGTTCATAGCTGCGCAGCATCAGTTCGCCAAAATCGACCACGCCCTCGCGCTGGCACTGCTCTTCATACAGCGCATAGAGATCGACCTTTTTGCGCATGTCTTCATCACGCACCTGCACGTCTTTGGGCCGCTGACCGTCTTCTTTGCAGCCTGCGATGAAGTACATCAACTGCTTGGGGGGGAAGCGCTCGTCGTCGATGTTGAACTGCTTGCACAGCCGCTTGATGCTCGATAACTGGTCTTGCGTATCCAGAATCTGAAACGTCGACGGCAAGTTGGCCAGCTTGTAATGGGCTCGCAAAAACCGATTGCACAAGCCGTGAAAGGTACCAATCCACATGCCGCGTACATTCACCGGCAGCATGCTGGTCAGTCGCAGCATCATTTCTTTGGCGGCCTTGTTGGTAAACGTCACCGCCAAAATGCCGCCTGGTGATACTTGGCCAGTTTGCAGCAGCCAGGCAATGCGGGTCGTCAGCACGCGGGTCTTGCCAGAGCCAGCCCCCGCCAGAATCAGCGCGTGGGTGTTGGGCAGGGTGACGGCGGCAAGTTGCTCGGGGTTGAGGTTATGAAGGAGGGGCGATGAGGATGCGACTTCTGAGAACATGACCCATTGTAGAAAGCCTGTTACCAAGCACCGGTTATCAAGGGCGTTAAAATCGGCCACCGGGCCCAAGCCATTGCACCCGGTTTATTTCGCAAACCGGATCAGTCCAAGCGCCTTCTGTTCACTAACAGCATTTAAAGGCCTGGAATCATGGAAATTTTCGACTACGACAACATTCTGTTGCTCCCGCGCAAGTGCCGCGTTGACAGCCGATCCGAGTGCGATGCCAGCGTAGAACTTGGTGGGCGCAGCTTTCGTATCCCGGTTGTGCCGGCCAATATGAAAACCGTCATCAATGAAGATCTCTGCGTGTGGATGGCCAAGAACGGCTATTTTTATGTGATGCACCGGTTTGACCTGGACAACCTGGCCTTCGTCAAAGCCATGAAGGCGCAAGGCGTGTACGCGTCAATTTCATTGGGTGTCAAAAAGCCCGACTACGACGCGGTTGACCAAATGGTAGCGCTGGGTTTGGTACCCGAGTACATCACCATCGACATTGCCCACGGCCATGCCGACAGCGTGCAAAAAATGATTGGCTACATCAAGCAAAAGCTGCCTACCGCCTTCGTGATTGCGGGCAATGTAGCAACGCCTGAAGCAGTCATTGACCTGGAGAATTGGGGCGCTGACGCGACCAAGGTGGGCATCGGCCCCGGCAAGGTTTGTATTACGAAAATGAAGACCGGCTTTGGCACTGGTGGCTGGCAGTTGTCGGCGCTCAAGTGGTGCGCGCGCGTGGCTACCAAGCCCATCATTGCCGACGGCGGTATCCGCGAACATGGCGACATTGCCAAGTCGATTCGATTTGGCGCGACGATGGTGATGATTGGCTCAATGCTGGCGGGTCTGGAAGAAAGCCCCGGCAAAACTGTCGAGGTTGATGGCCAGTTGTTCAAAGAGTATTACGGCAGCGCATCAGACTTCAACAAGGGCGAGTACAAACACGTTGAAGGCAAGCGCATTTTGGAGCCGGTCAAGGGTACGCTGGCAGACACCCTGCGCGAGATGGAAGAAGACATTCAAAGCGCCATCAGCTATGCCGGCGGCAAAAAGCTGATGGACATCCGCAAGGTGAACTACGTCACGCTGGGCGGCGATAACGCGGGTGAGCACTTGTTGATGTGATCACGCTTGGGCGATAAGCTGTTGGGCCAACCGATGCAGGCGATGCGCCGGATTCAACAGTGCATCGAGCACGCTGAAGTGGTTCAAGCCGGGCAGCGCCTCAGCCACAGGCACGGTTTTATTGCCCCATGCGGCTTGAATCAACTGGTTATGGCGCAAAAACTCAGCGCTCTCATCGCCCCCTGCCACGCTGTAAAGCGTACCTTTGCGCGGTGCAGGCAGCAAGGCCGGACTGGCCCTGCGCACCTGAGAGGGTGTCAGCTCGAGTGAATCCTTCAGATTCGGCGCATGGCG
>JBBRDA010000127.1:0-7713 GCA_038204335.1 Burkholderiales bacterium | reverse complement strand
GGCTAGTGATGGTTCTACATAAGCCGTCACAGTTTTCAAGCTGTTGGGGTTTAGCTCTTGCAAAAAGTCGTTGTCGCCCGTGCCGGGGTGTTCGGCGGTGAAGAGCCTGTCGTACAGCCGCACTTCGGCCTTGACAGCATCGCTCACGCCCACCCAAGTGATGACGCCTTTGACTTTGACGGCGTCTGACCCTGGGGTGCCGCTTTTGGTGTCGGGCACCAGCAGGGCTTGCACTTCAGTCACGTTGCCTGCGGCGTCTTTGGTGGCGCCCGCGCATTCGATGACGTGGCCGTATTTCAGGCGGACTTTGTTGCCTGGGAAAAGCCTAAAGAAGCCTTTGGGTGGGGTTTCTTCATAGTCGGTGCGTTCTATCCACACCTCTTTGCCGATGTTGAACTGGCGTTTGCCTTGGTCTAGGTGGTGCGGGTGTACCGGGGCGCTGCATTCGTCAAGCTTGCCTACGCCGTGCAATTCATCCCAATTGGTCAGCACCAGTTTGACGGGCTCTAGTACCGCCATGGCGCGCGGGGCTATCGGGTCTAGCGTGTCGCGCAATGCACCTTCTAGAGTGCTGTAGTCGATCCAGCTGTCAGATTTGGTCACGCCTATGCGTTCGGCAAACAGTTGCAGTGCCTCGGGTGTGTAGCCACGGCGGCGCAGGCCGACGATGGTTGGCATGCGGGGGTCGTCCCAGCCGCTGACGCGCTTTTCAGTGACGAGTTGGGCCAACTTGCGTTTGCTGGTCAACACGTAGGTCAAATTAAGCCGCGCAAATTCATACTGGCGCGGCTGCGGGGTGGCGATCAGGCCGCCTTCTGCCAAGTGGTCCAGCAGCCAGTCATAAAACGGGCGCTGGTCTTCAAACTCCAGCGTGCAAATGCTGTGGGTGATCTGCTCCAGCGCGTCTTCTACCGGGTGGGCAAAGGTGTACATGGGGTAAATGCACCATTTGTCGCCGGTGTTGTGGTGGTGCGCGCGCCTGATGCGGTAGATGGCTGGGTCGCGCATGTTGATGTTGGGGCTGGCCATGTCGATTTTGGCGCGCAGCACCATGGCACCATCGGCATGCAGGCCGGCCTTCATTTCACGAAAGCGCGCCAGGTTTTCAGCTACGGTGCGGGTGCGGTAGGGGCTGTCTGTGCCCGGCTTGCCAAAGTCGCCCCGGTTGTTGCGCATTTCATCAGCGGTTTGCTCGTCCACATAGGCGTTGCCTGATTCGATCAAATACTCTGCCGCGCGGTACATGAAGTCAAAATAATCGCTGGCCTGGTACGGTTTGTCATTGCCCGGCTGAGACCAGTCAAAGCCCAGCCATTTGACCGATTCAATGATGCTGTTGACGTATTCAGGGTCTTCTTTTTCGGGGTTGGTGTCGTCAAAGCGCAAGTGGCACACGCCGCCGTAGTCGCGCGCCAGGCCAAAGTTCAGGCAAATGCTTTTGGCGTGGCCGACGTGCAGGTAGCCGTTGGGCTCGGGCGGGAAGCGCATCCGCACTTTTTGCGTATCGACGGGCCCAGCGGCGTGGTGGGCGGCGTCGCCGGGGCTGCCGCCCCAGTGGCGACTTTGGTAAGTACCTGTAGCCAAGTCTTTTTCAATGATCTGGCGCAAAAAGTTGCTGGGCTTGGCGTTGTGGGGGGCGGCTGGGGATGCGGGGGAGTTCATCAGGTGATTTTAGGGCCGTCTAACCCGAGGCTAAAACGCAAACCCTTGTTACGTATAAGCACCGTCTTTACACGGCGCCGGGTAGGCGGTTGGGGTGTGCGCGCGTTTAATAAAGGCATGGACTTTTCACCCCTTTAACCACACGTTTTTAAGGACACATTCATGAAAACATTCGCACTTCCGAACCGCGCTTTGCTTTTGTCGGGCGCTTGCACAGGCTTGGCCATTGTGGCCATGGGCTTTGCTGGCCAAGCCCAGGCGCGCGACAACCTGACTTTTTCCGTCTCTGTGGGCGGGCCTGGCGTATTGGTGGGTACCAGCAATGCCTACCCGGTTTATAACCAGCCACGCCCTGTGTATGTGCAGCCTGCGCCGGTTTACTACCAGTCGGCGCCAGTTTATTACCAGCCAAGGCCTGTTTATTACAGCGCACCGCCTGTGTATGCCGTTCCGCAGCAGGTTTACTACGCTCGCCCCCAAGGTTGGCAGCATGGTCACTTTAAGAAGCATCAAAGATATGAAAGCTATAACCAAGGCTATGCACCGGTGTATTACCAGCGTTAACGCTTGTTAAACAGTCGTAAAAAAACCTGCATCAAGCAGGTTTTTTTATGTCTTTCAGGTACCAGCCAGTTACATGGCTTTCCAGAAAATATAGTCGGCCTGGTAGGGCAGGGTTAACTTGTCGCCAATGTCAGCTGAGCTGCAGGCTTTGCTCAGGTCTTGGCCACCCTTGGTGTTGATGCGCTGAATATAGGTCACGCCTTGCATGGCGCCGGGGTTCATGCCGGGTGTGCCTTTAGACAACTGAATCGCAATGTTGTTGCTGCCAATCGATGGTGCAATAGCGAGCTGCATGCCAACCACGGTTGAGCCGTCGTTGTGTGTCCATGTGGCAGGTGGGCCGCTGTACTTACCGATGTTTTTACCGGTACGGTCAATCAAATCGGCTTTGGGTGTTACCAGCGTCCAGCCGGTTTGGCCAGTGGCGGCCACGTTGGTGCGGCATTCGTAGTTGAGCACGCCGACACCGGTGGTTTCAAGCGCCACCACATTGCCGGCTGGCACGCGGATGGACTCGGTCAACAAGTCCTGGCTGTATTCCTTGGCGGGTGGCTTGGCTGTGGAGCAGGCGGCCATGATAAGAGCCGTGCCGGTAACCATAGCCAGTGTGGCAATGGCGCTCTTTCCGTAAGCGCGAACCGTGTTGTGGGTTGATTTCATAAGTCCTCTTGCGTTGTTGGTCGTTGTTTGTTTAGCCCTTTCAGTACAAACGATTTGCAGGCAAGCAGGTGTAGGACAGGCGTTGCATGGCATGCCAGTCAAAGACCGCAACCGGCCCCTTGAAAAGCCGCTACATAGCCTTGAAGAGGTGGCTGTAAAGCCGGCTGACGGCCAGTTTGTCGGGGCTGCCGTGCAGCGTGAGCGTGAGCTTGCCCAGCTCGTCGCGCCGCACGGTGTGGATAGCCGTTGCCCGCACCACGGTACCGCGGTGGATTTGCCAGAAGGTTTGGCTGCTGAGCTGCTGCAACAGATCTTTGAGCGGCGTTCGGATCAAATACTCGGCATTGGCCGTCAGCACGCGGATGTATTTGTCGGCTGCCTCAAAGTACAGCACGTCGGCAATCGGCACCATTTGTAGTGTGTTGCCCTGCGAGCCAGCCAGCGTTGCTGAAATGATTTGCAGCGGCTGGGCGGGCGGTGGCGACATGGCCGGCAGCAAGGCGCGCAATTGGGTCAGCATGCGCTGCAAGTTGGGGTCTTCATCTTGGGTGCTTTTGGATGCTACTGTTTCAGTAGCTGCTTGCGCCCGTATTTGTTGAGCTATCTGCACTTTTCGTACTGTTTTTAGCAGTCTGGCGGGTTGTACCGGCTTGAGCAAATAGTCGATGGCCTGCGCTTCAAACGCAGCCACGGCATATTGGTCATAGGCGGTGACAAACACCAGCGTCGGGAAGGGTTTGCCGCCTGCACTTGGCGCAGGCCAGGCGTCCAGCAGCTCGGCAGCGGCGTCCAGCCCGTTCAGGCCGGGCATTTGAATGTCAAAGAACAGCACGTCGGGCTGCAAGGCCAAGGCCTGCGCCACGGCAGATGCGCCGTCACCCACGGTGGCGACGATGCTGAGCTCTGGCCAGGCGCGTGCCAGCTCAGCCGTCAGCGCGGCTGCCAGCAGCGGCTCGTCTTCGGCAATCAGGGCGGAAATCACTGGTTTTTCAGCCATTTTTGGAGGGTAAAGTGATGCTGGCCCTTGTAATACCGGCGCAACCAGCTCCTAAATAAATAGTAGGTTGGTCGCCATACGCAGCCTGCAAACGCTCACGCACTTGGCTCAAGCCAAAGCCGCTACCGCCCGTCAAGCCCACGCCGTTGTCCATCACGTCCAGCACGATGTTGTCGCCATCCCGTCTTGCACTGACGGCAATGCTGCCGCCCTCAATTTTGGGCTCTAGCCCGTGTTTAATGGCGTTTTCAACCAAAGGCTGCAGCAGCAGCGTAGGCACGCTGTGGCTGACCAGGTCAAAGGGCAGGTCTAGCGTGTAAGTCAGGCGTGGCCCCATGCGGACCTGCATCAGGGCCAGGTAGTCTTGTAACCGGTCAAACTCGTGCTGTAGGCTGTGGCTGGTTGCTCGCGATGCAGTCAGAGTGGCGCGCAGGTAGTCAATCAGGCTGTCGAGCATCTGTGTGGCGCGCTCTGGGTCTGTAGCAATCAACGCGCGCAAATTGGCCAGCGTGTTGAACAGCATGTGCGGCTCTAGCTGGCTTTGCAGCAGTTTCAGCTGGGCTTCAGTGGCTTGTCGGCGTGTGGTTTCAAGTTCCTTGATCAGGTAACTGCTTTTGCTGGACGCATAAAAAAAGTAGCTGACGCCCGTGCCCACGCTGGCCGTGAACACAAAGAGATAAAGAATAAACATCGGCTGGTTGCCCAGCAAGTCAAAAGTAGAGCGGCCGCTGTAGGCGTCGCCTATCAGCGTGCCAACCACAAAGCCAAAGCAGACGCCGACAAAAATAGACCCTACGCCGCGCCAGCCACGCGGAAAGCCAAACGGCGACTTCGGGTCGATAAAAAACCGCGACAGGTCAATCACCAGCCAAGAGCTCAGGCCTGTGGCCATCGAATACACCAGCTGCGTGTCAAAACGCTGCCCCGGCTTGGCCAGCCACAGCACCACAGCAATCAAGGTGCAAAACCCCATCGTGATCAAGGCGTGCCGCCCCAGGCTGGGCAGGCAGTTGCGGATGCGCGTGAGCGCCTCAGTCGCTTGCCCGGCTGGGACTGCGGGTATCAGATCTTGCATGTTTGAATCATAAGACGGCGGTGTAGACGGCCATTTACCAGGCGTCGTGTTGCGCTCCAAGGCGCGCACGTTCACGCTCGACGAGCCGTTCGTGCAAACCAGAGCCGCCCGCCATAAAAAACACAACCAAGCCATGAATCATCAGGCCTAGCCCCCAGCCCATGGCCGGATACACCGCCCAGTGCTTGTCGCTCATGACTGACAGCGCGGCCAGCACCAGGTTGACGATGATGTAAACGCTGGCGTGGATGTACCAGCCCATCTTGGCACCAGCGCGCTTGCGGGCGAGGCGGTCGAGGTCGGTGTTTCTGAGGGTGCTGGTGTTCATGGTGGGTGGTCCTTTTTTTCAGGTGGTGAGGGCGGGCTGGATACGGTCTGTGTTGCGATGCAGCGCTAGGCGCATCAGTTGGACAGCGCGGCCCATAAAGATGCCGCTGAAGACGCCATAGAGCGAAAGGACGGCCAGACTAAAGTTGGTTTGGGACTTCAAGGCCGGGTGCATGGCTAGGCTGACTCCCACCGCGTATTTGGTCAGGAAGATGCCGATGATCAGCACCATCGGAACCCAACTGCCCGGGATATGGAACTGGCGTGAGGCGCTGTCGTAGCGTGCACCACCAGCTGCCGGGATTTGGCTGATCACCAGCGCCAGCGCTGCGGCAGTGGTCAGCCAGATGCCCAGCACGACCGGCGACGCACCGAAAGTTGAAACGGCGCTGTACATCGACAGGGCGCCCATGCCCACCGGCAGCAGGGCGACGCGCGCCAGGCCGGCGGTGCGACTGCGGGTCTGGCTGAAACCCAGCACCAGCAGGACGGCCAGCAGACCCCAGACCCAAACCGGTGTGTTGATGAGGATTTGCGCAATCATGGGTGTTCCTTGAGGTGGCTGGTAGTTGCTGGGAATCACTCCCAACCACTGCCCAAAGACCAGATTGCCGAGGTAGCGGCCGGGCAAGAGCGTGAAAGCGCCTGCGACCAGGCAGGCACTGACATAAAGACTTTGCATGGCTTTGCGGTGGCCTGCAATGTTGCCTTGCACCAGAGACTGAAAAGCGCGGAACAGGGAGTAAAAAGTCACGGGCACGAACAAATGAATAGGTGTGTAGCCTGCGATATTGGGCAATCGGAAGTCACGGATAAATATCGCCGACACGGCAGCGACCAACATCAGGGTCACCCAGGCATAGCCAAAAGCCCGATGCAGTTTGGGGCGTTGGGTGGCACCCTTGCGCGCCCATAAAGCTATGGGGCCAATCGCGATGGCTGCCAGCGCGGCCGTCATGTGGACGGCGATGAGGGGGGACATGTCCATAGGTGACTCCTGTGAATGACAAGAGATGGACTGTGCCCCGTTGTTTAGGCTGAAGCGAGGGTTTTGCGACGAACTGCAGAACCGTGGCGCGAGTTGCGCGCGTGCGGCGCGAAGCTCGCAGTAAGTAGCTTCGCGCTATTTCACCCGCTGAGAAAACACGACGCGGTCTACCACCGTGTCACCCTTGTCGTCCACTTTGAGCTGGATGTCGGCATCGTAGGTTTCAGCTGATTTGTACATCGCAGCCACGGCTGCGGCCTTGCTGGCCTTGGATATATTGAAGATGGCGTTGACCACGCTGAACAGCAGAAACGGGCTCTTGGCCGTGACGGTCGAGGGCGGTGGCGTCACCTTGACTTTGCCACCACCTGACTCCACCGCTGCCATCCAGCGTTGCAGGCGATCAGGCAGATCGCTGGGCTTGATACGGTCATAAAACGCCACGTTCACCAAAGAGGCAGGCGTACCCAGCATGGTTGACAGCTCTCGGTCAAAGATGGGCAAATCGGTGAATTGCACGCGGGTTTTGGCTGCTTCAGCGGCGGCCGCTGCCGCCTGCGCATCGGCAACAACTTTTGCTTCGGCCTCCGCAACGGCCGCGGCATCTGCGACAGCCTTTGCCTCGGCCTGCGCCTTGGCTTCTTCAATTGCCTTGGCCTCGGCAGCCAGTCTGGCCTCTTCCTGGGCCTGCTGTGCTTCGGCTTGTGCCTTGGCCTTGGCCCTGGCTTGCGCCCGGGCTCTGGCCTGCGCCCGTGCCTTGGCTGCCGCCGCGTCGCCCGCTGTTGTCACGGTAGCCGCTGTCGCGGTGTTGGCAACGCTCTGCTGCGCGGGCGCCGCCGCGCTCATGGCCAGCAAGGCTACGGTCCATGACAACAAGGGCGCAGCACGCCAAGAGGGTTGGGAAAGGGCAGTCATTTGGAGATCTCCAGTTCTGCCTGATGTTACTGCCACCTAGCCAACGGCCTCAACGGCTATAACTGCCAGCGATAATCTAGCGCTTACTTCGGAGTTTTACGTGGACATCATCCTGCTAATTAAAGCCGCCATCATGGGCATCGTTGAAGGCTTGACTGAGTTTTTGCCGATCTCATCGACCGGGCATTTGATATTGGCAGGTGCGCTGCTGGGCTTTGACGACGAGAAGGCCAAGGTGTTTGACATTGCGATTCAAACCGGGGCGATTTTTGCTGTAATTCTGGTGTACTGGCAGAAAATACGCAGCACGCTGGTGCTTTTGCCGACTGACAAACAGGCACAACAGTTTGTGCTGAATGTGTTGATTGCTTTTGTCCCGGCGGTGGTTTTGGGGCTCCTGTTTGGCAAGGCCATCAAGGCCAATCTGTTTACGCCGACGGTGGTTGCCACGACCTTCATCATTGGTGGTTTTATTATTTTGTGGGCCGAGGCGCGGCACAAAAACAACCCGGGTGCCACCCGTGT
>JBBRDA010000126.1:0-7738 GCA_038204335.1 Burkholderiales bacterium | reverse complement strand
CACCCTTTGGAACGCCTGCTGCGGCTAGTGAGCCGGCTGTGCATGTGACGCATGACGAGGCAGCCGCGTTTTGCAAATGGGCGGGCAAGCGGTTGCCGACTGATGCGGAATGGGGCGAAGCGGCTTACACCGAGCGCCGGGTTGACCCGCCCGCTGGCTTTATAACTGGTAAAAGTTACCCTTACCCAACAGGCGACGAGCCACGCGGTGCCAACTGCCTGGGAGACTGCGGCACTGTGAAAACGGTTGCGACAGCTGTCACCACACGCGGGCGCGGCCATGCCGAAGTGGGCACTACGCGGGCGGGGGTGAACGGCTTGTTTGACATGGGCGGCAATGCCTGGGAGTGGGTAGACAGCGGCAGCGGCGGTAACAACGAAAAACGCACGCGCGGCGGCTCGTGGTGGTATGGCGCAGCCAGCATGCGCGATACGCACCTGCAAACCAAGCCTAAAGATACAGCGGTGGTGTACATCGGATTTCGATGTGCGCAGGGCAAGTGACTGCTTAGCTGCTGTAGCCTATTGCGCGCAAGCCAATCGGTGAGTATTCAAAATCGGAAAACAAGCGGTTTTAGTCTTTTTTGTGACGTATTTTAGGCTGTAGACCAATAAATACCCGCGTGAGCAGCTACGTAATAGATAGCGTTTTAGCGTCTGAAAATATCGCTAACCATGCCTTGGCCGCTGCTTGCAAGGCGCCGGGGTTGCCAGTGCAGACAAGTTGAACCGTTGATGTACTGGCGTGCGCTGCGAGCCGACCATTCAGGCGCAGACGTGTTTGCCGAGCAACCGCATCACCTGTATCGATCAGTTGCACGCCCTGGCCCGCTTGCTGGCTGATGTACTTCGCGGCAAACGGGTAGTGCGTACAGCCCAAAACAAGGGTGTCGATTCGCTTTTTTGCCTTATTTTCAGGGTTAAATAGGCCTGTAGCGTCTATTATTCGGGCGCAAGCAGCTATTAATTCAGTAGCGTTTGAATGCTGAGCAGATTGCTCTATGGCCTCGGACAAGCCGTCGCAGGGCAGCAAAGTGAAGCGCGCCTGGTCACTGTGTGCCGCCAGCAGCGCGGCAAACCGGGCGCTTGCCAATGTGCTGCGGGTGGCCATGACGGCGATATGTCTTGTCTTGCTCAGTTGCACGGCGGGCTTTAAAGCAGGCTCGACACCGATGATGGGAAGGTGGGGGTAAGTCGCCCTTAGCGCATCAATCGCCGCTGCGGTCGCCGTGTTGCAAGCCACCACCAGCGCCTTGATGTTTTGCGCCACCAAATACTTTGCAATCGCCAGTGAGCGCGCAGTCACATGTGCATCGCTCCGGTCGCCATAGGGTGCGTGGCCGCTGTCGGCGATGTAAATGAAGTCTTCCTGGGGCAGCTCGGCACGCAACGCTTTTAAAACGCTCAGGCCGCCTATGCCGGAGTCGAAGATGCCGATAGGCTGGGTCATGTCGCTCTTCATGGGGTGGGGATAAAGCCCCGCTCAGCGCACCACCCGTCAAAAGTTGGCCTCAAGTCATCAGGCAACGCAAACACAAAGTCCACGTTGACGGGGTGGCTGTCCTGCATGAAATGGCGCACCGCGTCTAGCAGCACGTCGCCTTGCCTGCGATCTTTGTCGCGTTTGGCGGGGTTACGCTGAGGCTTGGCTGACAGCCACAACTTGTGCAAACCCATGAAGCGCGGGTCTGGCACGGTTAGGGGGCAAGCGCGCCCACGTTCAGTGGCCACTACGGCGCTGACAGGGCTGCCTAGCAATAGCCATTCTTGCTCTAGCAAGGTTTGCATAGGCGCGAAGGCTTCCTCTTTAGGCAACGGATGACAGCTGGGCGCAGCCAGCAGCTCCACCTCGTAACCATCAGCGTCTGTTGCTTGGTAGGGCTTGCGCGGGTTGATTTTGTAGCTGGAGTCAATGCTGCGCAATACGCTGAAAAGCGTTTTGCGCGCTTTTTTATCGACATCTGTGCCTGCTAGCGTGAGTGAGGCGGGGGTGTCTCTGCACCACGTCAAATCAAAGTCTTGGGTCTGTTCATTGCCGACGGGAAAGGTCGCATTTGCCGCCCATTCGTAAGCAGAAAATGCGTTGGTACCGACGACCATCAGGTCTGTGCCCAGCAAGCCTTCAATGTCCAATTTGCGTAAGATTTCGGCTTGCTTGTCTGGCAGCGTTGGCATGCGCATACGGCGGTACAACATGGCGCGGGTTTGAATCAGTGCGTCGGCTGAGGCGGCGCGTTCCACGGCGCTCTTTCTTTCTTCGGTGTAGCGTGCAAGCTGCGCTTCGGTTTGCGCGCTGCGTACGCCTAAGCTGGTGCCGTTGTCGGCAGTAGTTTGTTTGGCGTAAAGGTAGTCGTGGCCAGCTCGCTCTGCCCAGTACATCGAATTGGGCAGCACCTGTAGTGACTGCCGTGCATCCAGCCAAAAGCTATGCGCCTGCGCTAAATTGGCGGCAAGCCGCTGTGCGTCGGCTGAAAAAGGCAGGTATTTAGATTTTTCATAGATCATAAGTCTATGATTTTAAACAATTTGCACCAGAAACACGAAATTTCACGCGTCGTTGGTGCAAATATTCATATCAAAGTTAAATAGATGTCTAAGAACCCTGTCGCTTACATTCACGGTTTAAATTTAGCGCCAGCTAAGAACTAAATTTTGTGACCTAAGAGAGTTCGAGAAAAGCTTCATCCCTGACAAATCGGCTTCACAGAATCGCGGAAGATGGTTTTAACCATACTCTCAATGGCAAGCCGTCTAGTCAACGGCGGTAAGTCTCTTCCAACAAATTGTTCAAGTTTCTCGCCCATTTTTCTTTGTGATAGGAGTACTAGGATGCGCGGATAGCTGATTGGAGGATTGTTCAAGTTGCGTGGAGGTAACTCAAACTCCGAATTTATTTCATCGGTGATCACATCCGCACTGTAGCTGTAGAACCATATTGCAATGTCACTTGCAAAGAACGCCATGGACTTCAGAACTTCGCCTTGATCGAGATTTGCGCTCAAATTTGAAGCAATTGCCTTCCAGTTTTCAACGAAAAATACATCTTGTCTCAGGTACTCAGCGGTGTCGTGTGTAGCAGGGTCAAAGTCGTTTTCGGTAAATCTGAGGAATCTAGAAAATTGCTCCTCGATACCGAGTTTTTTGCTGGCTTGCATTGCATCGGTTTCGATTTTGATGTTTCTCAGCAAAGCACGCAACCTATGCACGGAATCAGGACGACCGTCACCAGTATTGGTATCTATGCGTTCATTTGAGTAGAAATCGGCGACCATTTCTGGCGCCATCGCGGCTCTGTAGCGCAAACCGGCCGCTGTACTCGCATAGCTAGAAAGCTTAACGTCAAGTTCTTGGTGAGCTCTGCGGTAAGCCGCTAGCCAGACTGCGCTGTGCTCAGATATCGCAGATGTCGGTATAGCGTTACTGTTTGCGAGTCTGTTCAGACCGTCGATCGTTTTAATCACTTGATTGAAATATTTACGATCAGCTAGGCGACTTATATTTTTGTATTTGATAAATGAAGGGCATTGGGAAAGAACTAGATTTCGGCGTATTTGTTCATCTGCCAAGTCGAAAACATAATTTTTTACAGATCCTGAAGCGTCCCCAACATTTTCAATGGTCGATACGGCGCTTAGAAATTGGCGCTCAGCGTTGCTGATCTCAGCTGATACTCCTTTTGCAAGAAAAAGAAGCGTTAACAATGTTAAGAACTTACTCATGATTGACTAACCGAAATGCCCTTAAATTTACCCGTTGCAATCCGCTTTTGCCACTCCGCCGGCCCAGTAATATGCGCACTCGTGCCGCCAGAATCCACCGCGACTGTGACGGGCATATCGACCACATCAAACTCGTAAATCGCTTCCATGCCCAAGTCAGCAAAGCCTACGACTTTGGCGTGTTTAATGGCTTTTGACACCAGGTACGCCGCGCCGCCAACGGCCATCAAGTAGGCGCTTTTATGTTTCTTGATGGCTTCAATGCCAGCGGGGCCGCGCTCGGCTTTTCCGATCATGCTGATCAAACCGGTTTGGGCCAGCATCATTTCGGTGAAGCCATCCATACGCGTGGCGGTGGTGGGGCCTGCCGGGCCGACGGCTTCGCCTTTGACCGGGTCCACCGGGCCGACGTAGTAAATCACGCGGTTGGTGAAGTCAACCGGCAACGGCTCACCAGCGGCCAGCATGGTTTGAATGCGTTTGTGCGCGGCGTCGCGGCCGGTCAGCATTTTGCCGCTGAGCAGCAGCGTGTCGCCGGGTTTCCAGCTTGCCACTTCATCTTTGGTCAGCGTGTTCAGGTTAACGGCTTTGCTCTTTTTGTAATCAGGCGTCCAGTTCACGTCGGGCCAGGTGCTCAGCGGTGGTGGGGTCAAGTACACCGGGCCGCTGCCATCCATCACAAAATGGGCGTGGCGGGTGGCGGCACAGTTCGGAATCATCGCCACTGGTTTGCCAGCGGCATGGGTGGGGTACATATTGATTTTGACGTCGAGTACCGTCGTTAAGCCGCCTAAGCCCTGCGCGCCTATGCCTAGGGCGTTGACTTTGTCGTACAACTCAATGCGAAGCGCTTCAACCTTGGTCAAGGCTGCGCCTGATTTGGCTTTGGCTTGCAACTCATACATGTCCAGGTCTTCCATCAGGCTTTCTTTGGCCAGCAGCATGGCTTTTTCAGCGGTGCCGCCAATACCGATGCCCAGCATGCCGGGCGGGCACCAGCCTGCGCCCATGGTGGGCACGGTTTTAAGCACCCAGTCTACGATGCTGTCGCCGGGGTTGAGCATGGCCAGCTTGCTTTTGTTTTCACTGCCGCCGCCTTTAGCAGCAACCGTCACTTCAACCGTGTTGCCGGTGACCAATTCGGTAAATATCACGGCGGGCGTGTTGTCTTTGGTGTTCTTCCGGTCAAATTGCGGGTCAGCGACGACTGAGGCGCGCAGGGTGTTGTCCGGGTGGTTGTAGCCCTGCCGAACGCCTTCGTTGACAGCGTCATCGACTGAGCCTGTAAAGCCTTCCCAGCGCACGTTCATGCCGATTTTTAAAAATACGTTGACGATGCCGGTGTCCTGGCAAATCGGCCTGTGGCCGGTGGCGCTCATTTTGCTGTTGGTCAAAATTTGAGCAATGGCGTCTTTGGCTGCCGGGCTTTGCTCGGCCTCGTAAGCACGCGCCAAGTGGGCAATGTAGTCGGCCGGGTGGTAATAGCTGATGTACTGGAGGGCTGCAGCGATGGATTCGATCAGGTCGGCTTGTTTGATGATAGTCATGTCGGTGTTTAAGGAGTAGATTGCTAGTGCCAGCAGATGCAACCCACTATTTTGACAGGTAAGCACCATGACCAGATCCCGTACCGAACACGACAGCTTTGGCCCGATAGATGTGGCTGCAGACAGACTTTGGGGTGCGCAAACCCAGCGCTCGCTGCAAAACTTCAATATCTCAGGCGAGCTGATGCCGCGCGAAATCATTCGCGGGTTGGCACAAATCAAGCGATCTTCCAGTATCGTTAATCATGCGCTGGGGTTGCAGAGTGAAGCCGTCAGCCAAGCCATCGTGATGGCGGCTGACGAGGTGATAGCAGGTCAACATGCTGACGAGTTCCCACTGGTGGTGTGGCAAACCGGATCTGGCACGCAAACCAATATGAATGTGAACGAGGTGCTAGCCAATCGTGCCAGCGAGTTGATGGGTGGGCCGCGCGGGGAAGGGCGACTGATTCACCCGAACGATGACGTGAACCGCAGCCAGTCATCCAACGATGTGTTCCCCACAGCGATGCACATTGCGGCTGTTGTCAACATCACTGATAAATTGTTGCCTGCGCTGGAAAAGCTGCGCGCCACACTGGTTTGCAAGGCTAAAGAGTTTGACAGTATTGTCAAAATCGGCCGTACGCATTTGCAAGACGCAACACCGCTCACACTGGGGCAAGAATTTTCCGGCTACGTCGCGCAGCTCGAACATGGAGAGCACCACATCCACGCGGCCTTGCCGCATTTGTATGAACTGGCACTCGGCGGTACAGCTGTTGGCACAGGCCTGAACGCACCCAAAGGCTATGCCATGGCGGTCGCCGCTGAGTTGGCTGATTTGACAGCCTTGCCCTTCATCACGGCGCCGAATAAATTTGAAGCACTGGCCTCCTGCGACGGCCTAGTGCATGCCCACGGCGCTTTAAAAACACTGGCCGGCAGTTTGATGAAAATTGCCAATGACATTCGCTGGCTGGCCAGTGGCCCGCGCAGCGGCATCGGTGAATTGAGCATCCCCGAAAATGAACCGGGCTCGTCCATCATGCCGGGCAAAGTCAACCCGACGCAAAGCGAAGCCTTGACCATGCTGTGCGCGCAGGTTTTTGGTAATGATGTGGCTATTAACTTTGGCGGTGCTTCGGGTAACTTTGAGCTGAACGTGTTCCGGCCCATGATTGCGTATAACTTTTTGCAAAGCGTTCGGCTGCTGGCTGATGGCATGAACAGTTTTAATGACCACTGCGCTGTGGGCATTGAGCCCAACCGCGAACGGATTGCCAAGCTGGTGGATGCATCGCTGATGCTGGTGACGGCGCTTAACCCCCACATTGGCTACGACAATGCCGCTTTCATTGCCAAAAAGGCGCACAAAGAAGGCAGCAGCTTGCGTGCTGCGGCCGTGGCATCAGGCTATGTGACAGCTGAGCAGTTTGATGCGTGGGTTATCCCGGCAAAGATGACGCACCCTTAGCGTTTACCGGTCAGATCAATGCTTCTGCGTCCCGATGCTCGACATCAGCTTGTCGGTATAGGCAATCGCCATAGCTGACAGTAAGAACGCAATGTGGATCACGGTTTGCGCAATCAGCACGCGGTCGGTGTAATTGTCAGCGTTGATAAAAGTCTTGAGCAGATGAATCGAGCTGATGCCAATGATGGCTGTTGCAAGCTTGACCTTCAGAACGCTCGCATTGACATGGCTTAGCCATTCGGGTTGGTCGGGGTGGCCGTCAAGGTCCATGCGACTGACGAACGTCGCGTAGCCGCCCACAATCACCATAATGAGCAGGTTTGAAATCATGACGACGTCAATCAGGGCCAGCACCACCAGCATGATGACGGTCTCGTTGAGCATCGTGATGGGGACGGTGGTTTTGTAGCCGATGCTGGTGACCAGCGCCTGCAAGTCAGGCAGGCTGCCAAACGCTGCGCCAATCAGGTGCTTGAGCTCCACCATAAAGTGCACAACATACACGGCCTGCGCGGCAATAAGGCCGATATACAGCGGTAATTGCAGCCAACGGCTTGCAAAAATAAAGTTAGGCAAGGGCCGCAGCGGAGGGTGTTTTTTTGGAATGGGATCGGTCATGAGGCTAGATTTTAGCGGGCTAGATTTTTTTGTAAGATTGGTGCCAGTCAGTGGTTTGTAAGAGCCATACCGGACAGTACCTTTATTCCATGACACTTAGGAGACAAAAATGAGCACAAACAACAACATTGAATCGATGCTGGTTGAAGACCGCGTTTTTGCGCCCAGCGCTGCTTTTGTCAAGGCCGCTCGCATTTCGGGTATCGACGCATACAACGCAATGTGCAATGAGGCAGACAAGGACTTCGAAGGGTTCTGGGCCAAGCTGGCACGCGATAACTTGAGCTGGAAAAAGCCCTTTACCGAGGTACTCAATGAGTCCAACGCGCCGTTTTACACCTGGTTTGCAGACGGTCAGCTCAATGCGTCTTACAACTGCCTGGACCGGCATTTAGGCAC
>JBBRDA010000125.1:0-7746 GCA_038204335.1 Burkholderiales bacterium | reverse complement strand
TGCCACATTGATGATGCGGCCCCAGCCTTTGCCGCCGTTGGCTTGCTGCATGGCGGGCAGGGCCAAGCGGGTGGCGTGAAACGCGCTAGACAAGTTGATGGCGATGATGGCGTCCCACTTTTCAACCGGGAAGTTCTCAATCCGCGCGACGTGCTGAATACCTGCGTTGTTGACCAAAATATCGACTTGGCCAAACTCTTTGGCGGCAAAAGCCATCATGTCGGCAATCTCGCTGGGCTTGCTCATGTCAGCACCGTGGTAGACGACTTTCACGCCCAGCGCTGCAATTTCAGCCTTGGGGCCTGCAACGTCGCCAAAGCCGTTCATGACGATATTCGCGCCTTGGCCGGCCAATGCTTTGGCGATGCCTAGGCCAATTCCGCTGGTTGAGCCTGTTACTAAAGCGGTTTTGCCTCTAAGCATGTTCTCTGGCATGGTGTGAGTTTCTCCGTATGATTGAATGAACCTGATCAGCAATTATCAATCGTTTAATGCATCGTTTAACCCATCATCAAGCTCACATGACCCAACCCAGCCTTCACCACGTTACCTGCCCAGACGCCGACGGCGGCCACCGTTTGGCTTACTGGCAATGGGGCAACCCGGCTGCAGCGCATGTGGTGGTCTGTGTCCACGGCTTGTCGCGCCAGGGGCGGGACTTTGATGTGCTGGCAGACCACCTGGTAAATGTTGCAAACGGCAACATTCGTGTGATTTGCGCCGACATGGTGGGCCGTGGCGAGAGCGACTGGCTGGAAGACCCGATGGGCTACCAGATCCCCACCTACGCGGCCGACATGCTGGCGCTGCTGGCGCAATTGCATGCCCAGGCACCCATGACCACGCTGGACTGGGTTGGCACCAGCATGGGCGGGCTGATTGGGCTCGCAGTGTGTGGGCAGCCGGGGTTGAGCAACGCCGGGCCGCCCCAAGAGGCGAAAGCCCCCTCGGGGGGCAGCGCAGCACGCACAGCGGCAAGCGCGGGGGCTACTTTATTGCCTGTGCCAGTGCGTAAATTGGTGCTGAACGATGTCGGCCCGGCGATTGAATGGTTGTCGCTGGTGCGTATCGGCACTTATTTGGGCCGTGCGGTTGAATTTGACTCGCTGCAGCAAGCGGCAGACGCGATGTGGGCTATTTCAACCGGTTTTGGCCCGCACACGCCAGATCAGTGGCTGGCATTGTCAAAGCCCATGCTGCGGCCTGTGAACGATGCTGCCAGCAGCAAGCTGCGCCTGCATTACGACCCGGCTTTGGCGGTGCCCTTCAAGCAGGCCACGCAAGAGACCACCCTGCAAAGTGAAAAAACGCTGTGGCAGCTGTATGACAACATCACAGCGCAAACGCTTCTGCTGCGCGGCGCTGATTCAGACCTGCTCAGCCCCGCCACCGCCAAAGCCATGGGTGAGCGCGGGCCGAAAGCCCGGCTGGTGGAGTTTGCAGGCGTGGGCCATGCGCCAACCCTGGTCGCAGCTGACCAAGTGGCGGCTGTGGCTGGTTTTTTGTTGAATTAAACAGCTGATGAAAAGCCAAACGCCCGCGCGCAGCGAACCTGAGTCAACGAGCGCGCAAATCGTTACCGCCACGGCCAGCAGCCTGCCCGACCAGCCGCACGCGCTGGCCCGGGCGCGGGCCTTTGCCGAGCCATTGATAGCCAGCGAAACGCTTGAGACCGGTGAAAACACGCTGGTGCATGCCGATGCGGTGGCAGCGATTTTGAAAGGCATTGGCGGCTCTGAGGCGATGCAAGCCGCCAGCTACTTGGTCTACACCTGCCCGCACCTGACCAAACCGCTAGAGGTCATCACCAAAGCTTTTGGCGCGCACTATGCCGAGCTGGCGATGGAGACCACCAAGCTGGTGAATGTGCAGCAGCAGGTGCGGGAAGCCAGGCGCGGCGACGGGCCGCCCCTAGCAAGCCAAGCCCCCTCGGGGGGCGGAGAGTTACGCGAAGCGAGCGAACGTGGGGGCTATTTATCGGCGGCGCAGCTTGAAAACAACCCCAAAGCGCAGCTGGAAACGGTGCGCAAAATGCTGCTGGCTTTTTCGCGTGACTTACGGGTGGTGATGCTGCGGCTGGCATCGCGTTTGCAAACGCTGCGCTACTGCGCTTTGGCCAAGCAAGCGGCATCAACCGCCATGGCTTATGAGTCGCTGCATGTGTTTGCGCCGCTGGCTAACCGCTTGGGCATCTGGCAAATCAAATGGGAAATGGAAGACCTGGCGTTTCGATTCTTGGAGCCCGACACTTACAAAAAAACCGCCCAACTGCTGGACGAAAAACGCGTTGAGCGCGAACAGTTCATGGAGGGCTTGCGCCTGGACTTGGAGCGTGAGCTGAACAAAAGCGGCGTGGCGGCGCTGGTGCAGGGCAGGCCGAAGCACATCTACAGCATTGTTAAAAAAATGCGCGGTAAGTCGCTGGGTTTTGACCAGGTGTTTGACATTCGCGCGCTGCGCGTGATTGCGTCTGACAGCAACGGCTGCTATGCGGCGCTGAGCTTTGTGCATTCGCGCTTTGCACCGATTGAAGGCGAGTTTGACGACTACATTGCCAAGCCCAAGTCAAACGGCTACCAGTCTTTGCACACCGTGGTGCGGGATGCAGCGGGCAGGGCGTTTGAAATTCAAATCCGCACCCAGGCCATGCACGACCATGCAGAGCACGGCGTGGCCGCGCACTGGGCCTACAAAGAGGCGGGGACCAAGGGCTATGCGGGCGTATCTGCCAGCAGCGAATACGACTCAAAAATTGCGGTGCTGCGGCAACTGTTGGCCTGGGAGCGCGACTTGTCGGGAACGTCGCAGCCAGCCAGCGCGGGCCTGTTTGAAGACCGCATTTATGTGATGACGCCGAACGCCGCGATTGTGGAGCTGCCGCAGGGCGCCACAGCGGTTGACTTTGCCTACAGCGTTCACACCAACGTCGGCCACCGCTGCCGGGGCGTGCGGATTGACGGGGCGATGGTGCCGCTCAATACGCCTTTGGCAAACGGCCAGATGGTCGAGGTCATTACCGTCAAAGAGGGCGGGCCCTCTCGTGACTGGCTGAACCCCGACTTGGGCTTTTTGGCCAGTCACCGCGCCAAGTCAAAAGTACGGGCCTGGTTTAACGCGCTGGAGATGGCGCAAACCATCGCCAAGGGCCGTGAGGCGGTTGAAAAGCTGCTGCAGCGCGAGGGCAAAACCGCGATGAAGCTGGACGACCTGGCCGCGCAGCTCGGGTTTAAAGCAGCGGACGATTTGTTTGAGGTGGTGGGCAAAGACGAGTTGAGTTTGCGCACGATTGAAACCATGCTCAAACCGCCAGAGCCCGTGCCTACGGCTGACGAGGTTGTGCTGGCCAAAAAGCCTCGTGCTGCATCCAACGCTAAAAACGGGGGCGTGCTGGTGGTGGGCATGGGCTCGTTACTTACCCAGCTTGCCAAGTGCTGCAAGCCCGCACCGCCCGACGATATTTTGGGTTTTGTGACCAAGGGCAAAGGCGTGAGCGTGCACCGCAGTGACTGCAGCAACTTTCGCAACATGGCCCAAGGCAGCCCTGACCGGGTGATTGAGGTCGAATGGAACGCGCCTAAAAACGCCGAGGCTGCTGCCTACCCGGTAGATGTGGCGATTGAGGCATCTGACAGACAGGGCTTGCTGCGTGACATTTCAGAAGTGTTTACCAAAGAAAAAATGAACGTGATTGGGGTGCAAACCCAGTCGGTCAAAGACAACCGTGGCGGTACCGCGTGGATGACGTTTACGGTGGAGGTGGCGCAGTCGGGCCGGCTCAAACAGGTGCTGGCAATTGTTGCGGGGGTTGCGGGTGTCAGGTCGGCTCGACGAAGATAACGCGGTTTTGGGCTATACTCTCGCTTCGACTTTAGGCGCATAGCTCAGCTGGTTAGAGCACCACCTTGACATGGTGGGGGTCGTTGGTTCGAGTCCAATTGCGCCTACCAATTTCTTTAGCAGTTTTACCCCGTTCAGGGTAAACACACAGAATTGGTCAACCCCAAACTTCCTTAGAATGTACTAAGCTGCCCAGTCTTTTGCTGGCGGCTTCTACACGGGAATGTTCAGTGCCAAAAGCCAAAACTCCTTCAGCGTCTTCCGCTGCACCCGCCGAATCGGCTTCCCCGGGCCGGGTGATTAAAAAATACCCGAACCGCAGGCTCTACGACACTGAAACCTCGACCTACATCACGTTGACCGATGTGCGTCAGCTGGTCATGAACAGTGCGCATTTTGTGGTGGTGGACGCGAAAACCAATGACGACTTGACGCGCAGCATCTTGCTGCAAATCATTCTGGAAGAAGAGTCCGGCGGTGCGCCGATGTTTACCGAGGCCGTGCTGGCCAACATCATCCGGTTTTACGGCAACGCCATGCAAAGCTTTATGGGCGCGTACTTGGAGAAAAACGTCCAAGGCTTCATGGACTTACAAGTCAAAATGGCTGAGCAAGCCAAAGGCATGAGCCCTGAAAGCTGGGCCAAACTGATGAACGTGCAGTCACCCATGATGCAGGGCATGATGGGCAATTATGTGGAGCAGTCCAAAAGCGCGTTTACGCAAATGCAGGAGCAGATGCAAAAGCAGAGCGAGCAAATGTTGAGTGCATTTGGTATAAAAAGGTAGCGGCCTTTCATATTGACTTTGCTCTGAGACAATAGAACCATGAGCGACGTTATTTCCCCACCTGCCCCTATCACGAGTAAACCCGCGCCCCGCGTTGGCTTTGTCAGCTTGGGTTGCCCCAAAGCGCTGACTGACTCTGAACTGATCCTCACGCAACTCAGCGCTGAGGGCTACCAGACCTCCAAAACATTTGAAGGCGCTGACTTGGTCATCGTCAATACCTGCGGTTTTATTGACGATGCCGTCAAGGAAAGCCTGGACACGATTGGCGAGGCGCTGGCGGCCAATGGCAAAGTGATTGTGACCGGTTGCCTGGGTGCCAAAGCAGGCGAAGACGGTGGCAACATGGTGCGGCAAATGCACCCCAGCGTGCTGGCTGTGACCGGCCCGCATGCCACCCAAGAGGTGATGGACGCCGTGCATTTGAACCTGCCCAAGCCGCATGACCCGTTTGTCGATCTTGTCCCGAATTCATTTGGTGTGGCTGGCATCAAGCTCACGCCGCGTCATTACGCGTATTTGAAAATCAGCGAAGGCTGCAACCACCGCTGCACGTTTTGCATCATCCCGTCGATGCGCGGTGACTTGGTGTCACGGCCGATTGGTGATGTGCTGGTAGAAGCGCGTGCGCTGTTTGAAGGCGGCGTTAAGGAGCTGCTGGTCATCAGTCAGGACACTTCGGCTTACGGCGTAGATGTGAAATACCGCACCGGCTTTTTTGACGGCAAACCGATCAAAACCCGCATGCTGGAGCTGGTGCAGGCCCTCGGCCAGATTGCTGAGCCCTATGGTGCCTGGGTCAGACTGCACTATGTGTACCCGTACCCCAGTGTTGACGAGGTACTGCCGCTGATGGCGACTGGCCAAGTGTTGCCGTATCTGGATGTGCCTTTGCAGCACAGCCATCCGGACGTTTTAAAACGCATGAAGCGGCCAGCCAGCGGCGAAAAAAACCTGGAACGGATTGCGCGCTGGCGCGAGATTTGCCCTGAGATCGTGATTCGCAGCACCTTTATTGCGGGCTTTCCTGGTGAAACCGAAGCCGAGTTTGAACACCTGCTGGGCTTTATGACGGAAGCGAAAATCGACCGCGCTGGCTGCTTTGCCTACAGCGCGGTAGCAGGCGCAACCGCCAACGACATCCCAGGCATGTTGCCGATTGAGTTGCGAGAAGAGCGCCGCGCGCGATTTATGGCGGTGGCTGAGGCGGTGTCCAGCCAAAAGTTGCAAGGCCGCATTGGCGCGACCATGCAGGTGCTGGTTGACTCAGCGCCAGCGCTGGGTCGCAAAGGCGGGGTGGGTCGCTCGTACGCAGATGCGCCTGAGATTGATGGCGTGGTCAGGCTACTGGCACCAGAGAAAATCAGCAAAACGCTGAAAGTTGGCGAGTTCACCAAGGCGCGGATTGTGGGTGTTCAAGGTCATGACCTGATTGCCGTACCGTTCTGATTTCGATAAGTTTCCGGCCACAAAAAAGCCACTGGATCTCAGTGGCTTTATGTGGTGTTTTCAGTTGCCTGAATTATCTTGGTGCCCGGGAGAGAACTCGAATCTCCACATCTTGCGATACACGGACCTGAACCGTGCGCGTCTACCAATTCCGCCACCCGGGCAAGCCTTAGAGTGTACCATTACCTGAAGTTGGCTCTGGCCCAGCAGGCTGAAATATTTAAGCGGCATACTTTCTGCTTGCCTTATCGAAAAGACCTTGGCTAATGCGCCCCGGTCATAACTTTTAAAGAGACTTTTTATTAAAACAACCCAACCCAGTGCCAGCTCAGCGTCTGGCCTCCTCGCAGAGTTCGAGGGCACCGTTTCTGGCCACCGTGACGGCCACGGTTTTGTGCAACGTGACGACGGCGAAGCCGATATCTATTTGCCACCCAACGAGATGCGTGCGGTGCTGCACAAAGACCGGGTCAAAGCGCGTATCGTCCGCCATGACCGTAAAAACCGGCCCGAAGGCCGCGTCACTGAAATCATCGAGCGTTCTCCCAACCCGATCATTGGCCGATTGCTGCAAGAAAGCGGCGTCTGGCTGGTCGCGCCTGAGGACAAGCGCTACGGCCAAGATGTGCTGATTCCTAAAGGCGCGATTGGCTCGGCCAAACCGGGCCAGGTGGTGGTGGTGCAACTGACCGAGCCGCCTGCGCTTTTTGGCCAGCCCGTGGGCCGGGTCAAGGAAGTGCTGGGCGAGATTGACGACCCGGGTATGGAAATCGAGATCGCTGTGCGCAAGTACGGTGTGCCGCATGAGTTTTCAGACGAGGCACTGGCGCTGGCCCGCACACTGCCTGATGCCGTGCGACCGCAAGACAAGAAAAACCGGGTAGACCTGACCGACATAGCCCTGGTGACGATTGACGGGGAAGACGCACGCGATTTTGACGATGCTGTTTACTGTGAGCCCGCTAAAGTAGGCCGAGCCAAAGGTTGGCGATTGCTGGTCGCCATTGCAGACGTCAGCCACTATGTTGAAACCGGCAGCGCGATTGACATTGACGCTTACGACCGGGCCACCAGCGTGTATTTTCCGCGTCGGGTGATACCGATGCTGCCTGAAAAGCTGTCGAATGGTTTGTGCTCGCTCAATCCGGATGTCGAGCGCCTGTGCATGGTGTGCGACATGCTGGTGACGGCCAAGGGCGAGGTGCATGCCTACCAGTTTTACCCGGCAGTGATGTTCAGCAAGGCGCGCTTTACCTACACCGAAGTGGCGGCTATTTTGGCCAACACGCGCGGGCCAGAAGCAGCGCAGCGCAAAGCGCTGGTGCCGCACTTGCTCGATTTGCACGACGTGTACCAAGCGCTTTTAAAAGAGCGTGGCGTGCGCGGCGCGGTAGATTTTGAGACCACAGAAACACAAATCGTCTGCGACGAAGCCGGACGGATTGAAAAGATCATTCCGCGCACCCGCAACGTGGCCCACCGCCTGATTGAAGAGGCCATGTTGGCGGCCAACGTATGTTCAGCCGACTTTATTGCTACCAGCAAACACGTTGGATTGTTTCGCGTCCACGAGGGACCGACGCCTGAGAAAAAGGACATGCTGCGCAACTACCTCAAAGCTGCGGGCATTGGCATGACGATCAGCGACGACCCGACACCGGGTGAGTTTCAG